>NZ_CP051204.2:7797500-8097500 GCF_012516375.2 Chitinophaga oryzae | reverse complement strand
GGGCAAGATTTCGTTTAATCCCCCTTTACTCCCTTTTACCGCCCTTTCCTCCGAAACCCACGTCCATAAATGAAAAACGCCCAATTCCAGTAAAGCTGAAATTGGGCGAATGAATCTTTTGGTAGCCTCGTCAAGAATCGAACTTGAATCTGGAGCTTCGGAAACTCTTATACTATCCATTGTACTACGAGGCCAAAAGGGAACGCGAAGTTACATTTTCTCCGGAATAATCCCAAATTACATTAAAGATTGATATTACTTTTAAAAATTTTTACCGCGATGGCCAGCAGGATCACCCCGAAAAACTTGCGCAATACCATCAGCCCGGCCTTTCCCAGCAAGCGTTCTATGTAGTTGAGGCTCTTTAAAACCACGAAAACGATCAGCAGGTTCAGCACAATACCAGCCAGGATATTATACTCCCCGAAGTTGGCTTTAAGCGACATAATGGTGGTCAGGGTACCCGAACCGGCGATCATCGGGAAGGCAATGGGGACGATACTGCCGGATTTAACGTCCTGCCCGCTCTTGAAAAGTTCAAGTCCCAGGATCATTTCCAGGCCGATGACAAAAATGACAATGGAGCCGGCTACCGCAAACGAATGCACGTCTACGCTGAACAGCCGGAGGAACTGCTCGCCTACCAGCAGGAACAGCACCATCAGGAAGCCGGAAGCAAGGGTGGCCTTACCGGCGTCGATATGCCCCAGTTTCTCCTTCAGAGACACCAGCACCGGGATGGAACCAACGATATCTATAACGGCAAACAGCGTGAACGCGATGGCTAGAATTTGGTCGATACTGAACATGCGGCAAATATATAACGTAATGCATTAGCTTTCTCTCCCTATATTTGTCCCAAGACCGACCTATATGACCGAGGATATTATCATTCAGATCAGTAACAGGATCAAGGAAAAACGGAAAGCCAAAGGCATTACCATACAGGAACTGGCTGATAAAGCAGAAGTCAGCAAAGGCCTTATCTCCCAGATAGAGAACAACCGCACCGTGCCCTCCCTGCTGGTGCTCATCAATATCATCCGCGCGCTGAACCTCGACCTCAACGAATTCTTCAATGAAATAGACCAGCAGTCGCAACAGGCCAAGGTCATCATCAAACAAAAATCTTCCTACCAGGAGTTCGAAAAAGAGCCCGCCAAAGGGTTTCAGTATAAAAGGATACTCACCAAAAACGTCAAACATTTCCCGGTGGATATCGTCATGCTGGAACTGAAAAAAGGCGCCCGCCGCTCCCAGGTCGTTAAAACCGACGCCTATGAGTATAAATATATCATCAAAGGCAAAGTGGAATACCTGATCGATAACGAAAAATATATCCTCGAAGAAGGCGACTCCCTCTTCTTCGACGGCCGCCTGGGCCACAAACCCGCCAATATCGGCGAAGATACCGCGCAGATCCTCGTCGTGTATTTCTTCCTCGACTCAGAGAAATAGTAAACTTTTTTGACCTGTTATATACAAATACTTAACGTTAAATTTAGTATAACTTAACATTTCCATCATATTCGAACTTAACCTTTGCATGGTAATCAACATTACCCCCCTTAATCTAAATTGCCATGCAAGCAAACCTACGACAGGCACTTACGCAGCTATGTGCCCTGCTACTGCTGTTGCTGAACGTATCAACAGCAACAGCACAACAAGCCGTCACCGGAAAAGTCCTTTCGGCCGGCGATCATCAACCGGTCATCGGCGCCACGGTGAAGGTAACCGGCGCCAACAGAGGCGCAGTCACCGATGCCAACGGTAACTTCAGCATCACCGCCAGCGGTACAGATATCCTCGAAGTAAGCTCCATCGGCTTCCTGACCGGTAAATTCCCGGTCAATAACCACAACTTCCTTTCCATCGTTCTGCAGACAGACAAAAAAGCACTGGAAGAAGTAGTGGTAACAGCGCTGGGCATACGTAAAGAAGTAAAACGGGTAGGCTACGCTGTACAGGAAGTAAAAGGCGCCGACCTCGTGAAAGCCCGGGAACCCAATCCCATCAACGGCCTTGTAGGTAAAGTGGCCGGCCTCACCGTAGGCGCCTCCGCTGAACTGCTCGCCGCTCCCATGGTACAGCTCCGCGGTAATAACATCAACCTCTACGTGGTAGACGGCGTGCCTATTAACTCCGATACCTGGAACATTTCCCCGGATGATATCGAAAGCTATACTGTTCTGAAAGGCGCCACTGCATCTGCACTCTATGGCTCCCGTGGCCTCAACGGCGCCATCATGATCACCACCAAAAAAGGCTCCAGGGACAAAAGAGGCTACTCCATCGAATTCAATTCCAGTACCATGTTCGAAAGAGGCTTCAATGCCATTCCCAAAGTACAGGACCTCTACGGCCCCGGTGACCACGGAAAGTACGCGTTTGTTGACGGTAAGGGCGCCGGTGTAAACGATGCCGACTACGACGTATGGGGACCGAAATTTGAAGGCCAGCTCATTCCACAATACGACAGTCCTATTGATCCCGCTACCGGCAAACGCACCGGCACCCCCTGGACAGCCCGCGGTAAAAACAACCTGCAACGCTTTCTCCGCACCGGCATGCTGAGCACCAACAACCTCGCCGTGTCGGCACATACGGACAAAGCCGACCTGCGCTTCTCCCTGTCTAATTCCTACCAGAAAGGCATCGTGCCCAATACTTCCCTGGATATCGTCAACTTCAATATCTCCGCTGGCTATAGCTTCTCTCCCAAACTGCGGCTGGAAGGCTATCTGAACTATAACCGCCAGGCCAGCGATAATTTCCCGGATGTAACGTACGGCCCCAACAGCCTTATCTATAACACCGTTATCTGGGCAGGCGCCGACTGGAGCATGGACGACATGCGCAACTACTGGCAGCCGGGAAAAGAAGGTATTCAGTCCATCTACGCCGAATACCAGCGCTATCACAACCCCTGGTTCATGGCCTACGAATGGCTGCGCGGCCATCACAAAACAGATCTGAACGGCTACGCTAAACTGACGTACAAACTGTCTGATAAGCTGGAACTGATGGCCCGCACCCAGGTCACCAGCTATGACCTCTTCCGTACGGAGAAGATGCCCTATTCCGCCCACCCCTATGGCCGTGAGGAAGGTAAAGGCGACTACCGCGAAGACAAACGCTCCCTGTACGAAAACAACACCGACGTGATGCTGTCCTATGCCAACGTGTTTCCGCACAAAATCGGCATCCGGGCCTCCGTAGGCGGTAACGCCCGTTCGTATAAATATAACTCCAGCTTCGTTTCCACCAACTACCTCAACGCTCCCGGATGGTATGGCTTCGGAAACTCCCGCGATCCATTGTATGCTACCAGCTACAGCGCGCCCATGCTGGTGCTCAGCGCCTACGGTTATGTAGACATCGACCTGGGCAAATACGCTACCGTGTCACTGACCGACAGGCTGGACAAAGCCTCTAACCTGCCCGTGACACACAATACCTATTCCTATCCTTCCGTATCACTCAGCACCGTAGTGTCTGACTATGTACACCTGCCGGAAGTGATCTCCTTCCTCAAATTCCGCGGCTCCTATGCCAACGTGAAAGGCGGCTTTACAGTACCGACCATCGGCGCTACCCCGGAAGCCAACTATCCGCTGGGATATGGTACCGAATACCAGTCTTCGTATGACGGTCCCCGTTATAACATGCCGGTATACAGCGTATCACCGGTATATGGCAACCAGGCCGCAGCATATTATGCCCGCGTTATTGCCAATCCCGACCTGCAGCCGTTTACCAGCAAGGTAACAGAAGCAGGCATGGATATCCGCTTCCTGAAAAATCGTATTGGCGTTGACGCTACCTACTTCTCCAACCTCAACGGCCCGCGCATCTACACTCTGCTGCTGGCACCCAGCACCGGCGACTCCGCCTATCTCGTGAATGGCGTGAACACCCGTAAAACCGGTTATGAAATATCCGTAAACGCTACACCTGTTAAAAACCCACGCGGCCTTACCTGGACAGTAACCGCCAACTGGGCTACCTTCCAGGAGAAATACGTAAGCATCTACGGAGACCAGACTAAACTGAACGCCTATATCGGCGTCGGCGACCGGGTGGATAAATTCTTCGGGACCAAATTCGTAAGAACACCGGACGGCCAGATCATCAACGGCCCGGACGGCCGCCCTATCGTGAATCCGACCCAACAATACCTCGGTAACGCCAGCGCTGACTGGGTATGGGGTATCAACAACAGCTTCCATTACAAAGGCTTCAACCTCAGCTTCCAGTTCGATGGCCGCGTAGGAGGACAGATGATCGACTATATCCAGCAGCAGACTTTCCGCGGCGGACGTAATATCCTGACCACGGAAGGCGCCATGGGAGATGCCCGCTATCAGGACTATAAAGGCGTGAAATCATGGCAGGGAGAAGGCGTGGTGATCACCAACAATGTGCCTATCCAGTATGATAACAACGGTAACGTGACCAATGCAGACAAACTGCAGTTCGCTCCTAACACTACCAAAACTTTCCTGCAGGACTACATCAGCGTATACTACAAAACCAACGAAGCAAACCTGATCAGTAAAACTTTCGCCAAACTGCGGGAAGTAACACTGGGTTATACCCTGCCGGAAAACCTGTTGAGAGGTACTTTCATCCGTTCAGCCAATGTCTCTTTTGTGGGCAGGAACCTCCTGTATTTCGCTAAAAACAAAGATGTGGACCTGGACCAGTACCCCGGCGCCGACCAGGGCTCTTCTACCCTGCAAACACCAACTACGCGCCGGTTTGGCTTTAATGTTAATCTCACCTTCTGATCCGCTTAAACACGCATTGTATGAAATCACTGAAAATAGTTGCTTTTGCTGCGCTGGCCGGTATCGCCCTCAGCAGCTGCAACAAAAAGTTTGAAGACTATTCCGTCAATACCAATAAACCCGCAAAAGTGCCGCCAAGCCTGGTGCTGGGAGGTATCCTGGGAGATATGAACGCAGATAAGCCCTGGAGCGTGGTGATGCGCTGGAACCAGTTTGACTGCTGTAACTATAACTATTACGGCGACCAGCGTTACGACTGGAACGGCGCCGACTTCGCCAGTTATTTCTCCCTGACCAACGTACAGCAGATGGAAGCAGAAGCCATCCGTCTCGGCGGTAAGGATGTGAATCCCTATAGCGCGCTGGGTAAATTCGCCCGTGCCTTCTTTTACTACCGGCTGTCCAGCCTCGTGGGAGATGTGCCCCTGAAAACGGCATTGCAGGGTAAAGACAATATCGCGCCCGCCTACGACGCACAGAAAGTAGTGTTTGTACAGGTCCTGCAGTGGCTGGAGGAAGCAAATACCCAGCTGGGCGCACAGATCGCCAATCCGGATAAGTCCAATACCGCAGAAGGGCAGGTGCTGAAAGGCGATTTTTACTATGGCAACGATCTTACAAAATGGCAGCGCGCAGTGAATACCTTCCGGCTGCGGGTACTGATAGCGCTGAGTAAAAAAACAGGCGAGTCAGATCTTAACATCGCGCAGCAGTTTAAGGATATTGTTAGTAACCCTGCCAGGTATCCACTGATGGAATCGATGGACCACAACATGCAGTTCATCTATAATAATATCAATAAATATCCATCCAACCCCGATAACCTCGGTTTCGACGCTACCCGTTATAATATGTCGGCCACCTACCTCAATACACTGGTCGCGCTGAAAGACCCAAGGGCTTACATTACAGCGGAACCGGCCACCAAACAGATCAATGAACTGCACAAGCTGCCTTCGGACATCACGGCTTATGTGGGCGCTTCTTCCGGGGAGAGCCAGGAAGATATGTCTTCCAAAATGTCTAACGTGGATACCGCCGCTTATTCGCTGCGCAGCAGAAGCCGTTACTATAACAGCTATGCGGCCGAACCTGGTGTGATCGTCGGCTTCCCCGAGCTGTGCTTCAATATGGCGGAAGCTATCAACCGCGGCTGGATCACCGGAGATGCGGAAGCATGGTATAAAAAAGGCATCAAAGCTTCGCTGGGCTTCTATGGTATCCCTACAGAAGTGGCGGGCACTGTCAGCAAAACGTATAAAGGTACCCGTTATGACATTCCGTTCAGTTTTGAAAATAACTATTACCAGCAGGCTGCGGTGAAGTATCAGGGCAACAATGCGCAGGGCTTAACACAGATCCTGACACAGAAATACCTCGCGTTCTTCGAAAACTCCGGATGGGAGGCTTATTTCAACTGGCGCCGTACCGGGGTACCTGTGTTCCTGACCGGCGCGGGTACCGGCAACAGCGGCGTGATCCCCAAACGTTTCAAGTATCCGGATACAGAAAGGGCGGCCAATACCATTAACTGGACCACTGCGCTGAAAAGCCAGTTCGGCGGAACCACAGATGATATTAACGCCGTGATGTGGCTGGTGAAATAATTACGAATTAACGAATTACGAATTGAGGGCTTCCTTTTAGAAAGGTTATTAAATAACCGCTCTTGTGAGGAGGCCCTCAATTCGTAATTCGTAATTAATTTAGTAATACTTAACAATTAGTTCAGTATTGCTTAACAATTAGTTTACATTGGATAAGCACCTTTGGCCCAAATACTTGAATGGAAATGCTGACGATTCCCTGGATACAAAAGCGGCTGGAGCGTGCGCCGAATATTGTTTTGTCTTTGTATGCCGCATTGGTGGCCTTTGGGACCTATTCCTGCATGTATGCCTTCCGCAAACCGTTTACGGCAGGAATATTTGAAGGACTTTCCTTCCTGGGGATAGACTATAAGATCTGGCTGGTGATCAGTCAAACCATAGGCTACGCCTGCAGTAAATTCTACGGTATCCGGTTTATCGCGGAAATGAAGGGCAGCAACCGGGCGCAGTATATCATGATGCTGATCCTGATCTCCTGGGCGTCATTGCTGGGCTTTGCGTTGGTACCGGCGCCGTATAACATCCTCTTCCTTTTTATCAATGGCTTCCCGCTGGGGATGATCTGGGGACTGGTGTTTAGTTACCTGGAAGGCAGGCGCAGCACAGAGTTTATGGGGGCGGTGTTATCCATCAGTTTTATTTTTTCTTCCGGTTTCGTAAAATCTGCCGGGAAGATGACCGTCCTGTCCTGGCATGTATCGGAATTCTGGATGCCGTTTGTAACGGGACTGTTGTTTTTAGTGCCTATTATGGTGTTTATCCTGCTGTTGGAGCAGATACCGCCGCCGGGTGCGGAAGATGTAAAGATGCGCACGAAAAGGGTGCCGATGAACAAGCAGGAGCGGAAACGTTTCCTGCAGACATTCCTGCCAGGGTTGGTGCTATTGATCGGTAGTTATGTTTTACTGACCGTGCTGCGCGATATGCGGGACAATTTTGCCGCGGATATCTGGAAAGACCTGGGCTACGGTACAGACACAGGCATCTTCACCCGCACGGAAATACCCGTATCTATTGCCATTATCGCCATTATGGGCATGCTGGTTTTTGTGAAGAACAACTACCAGGCATTTATGCTGAACCATGTGATCGTGATTTCCGGGTTCCTCATCGCGCTGGTGAGCACGCTGCTGTTTCGGCAGCACCGGCTGGACCCTGTGTGGTGGATGACGCTGACGGGGCTGGGCCTGTACATGGGGTATATCCCTTTCAACTGTATTTTCTTCGAGCGACTGATAGCTGTTTTTAAATACGCCAGTAATGTAGGCTTTATCATGTATGTGGCCGATTCGTTCGGGTACCTGGGAAGTGTGGGTGTGATGTTGTTCAAAAACGCCAGTCATATGCCGTTGTCCTGGAGCCAGTTTTTTGGAGATGCCGTACTGGGCGTTTCTGTCACGGGGATAGTGATGATGGTAGTGTCTTCCTGGTATTTCAAAAAAAAGTATAATGGCGACAGCCTGAAATTAGGAATAGTGAACCAATAACAATTTGGGGATTTTCTGATTTACGATTTTTGATTTCTGCCATTAAAAAAAGCGAAGACCAACCTGGTGAGTATTGGTCTTCGCTTTATCAATTTACGAAATCAAAAAATCGTAAATCAGAAAATCCCTAAATATATTAGGCCTTGGGAGCTTCAGAAGCGCCTTTGGATTCTTTTTTGGGTTCATCTTTGGCATCTTTGAACTCGCGTATGCCACTACCCAAACCACGCATTAACTCAGGTATCTTTTTACCACCAAACAAGAGGAGAACTACCAGCGCAATCAGCAGTAATTCTTTGATACCGATTTCCTGCAGGAACAAAAACGGAATATTCAAAAGTGATGTTGCCATTATAAACTGTTTTTTATTGTGTGCTTTTAATATACGGCGATTCCGGACATAAAGTTAGCACGAAATAAGAGTTTTTTCGACTTTTGCCGAGATATTTGAGAATTTTAATATAATTATCACTAAGACAACATATTACGAATTATAAAAAATAACTTTTATATCTCCGTTCTCTACTTGTAGTTGCGAAATTCTCCCATACTGCACTTTCAGGTCGAAGGAATCTACGAGGGGCGTATTAGTGGCATGGGCCAGGATAGACCGGATGACACCGCCATGGGTAACGAGCACCGCGTTATTCCCTTTTTCGATGATCTCTGCCATAAAAGCCATGCTGCGGGTATAAAGTTCCTCATAGCTTTCGCCCTGGGGTACCCTGGCCTGAACAAAATCATCCGCCCAGGTTTGCAGTTCTTCTTTGCCGATGGCCTCCCAGGACAGCATTTCCCAGGCGCCGAAATTCATTTCTTTCAGTCGTTCATCCGTATGGATGTTTTCACCAAAGAGCGTGGTAGCGAGCTTTTGACAGCGTTGTAAAGGGCTGCTGTATATATCGAACGTGCCGGCAGGCAGTTTGGCTTTTATAGCGGCAGCTTCCGTTTCAAAGGTATCGGCTACACCGATATCTGAAAATCCGTAACAGATGCCGCTCTCAATAGCCGGCGTCGTATGTCTTATGAGGTAAATTTCCATGCGAGAATGCAAAAGCACAAATATATGACTGTTTCAGCAACCTGCTGTACCGCCCCGAGGCAGTCACCGGTGTAACCGCCAATCCATTTGTTCATTAGCCGGGCCATGTACCAGCGTACCAGTACAAGTGCCGGCAGGATCAGCAGCAGCGCATAATTACGGGTAAAGGCAATCACTGCCAGCAGGGGCGCTAGCCCGAAAGCGCCGGCCAGCAGGAGGTCTGGCAGCATAATACTTTTGGATACCGGCTTAGCCTTGCTGTCTTCGTTCTCCCTGACATACTGGTGCGTGTAGATAATGCTGACAGCTACAAAACGGCTCAGCGGCTGCGCAACGATCACCGCCAGCATCACTTTGTTGAGCGTCAGCGGTATGAGGCAGATGTATTTGGTGGTCATCAGCAGCAACAGGCCCAGCATGCCATAAGTGCCGATGCGGCTGTCTTTCATGATTTCCAGTATCTTTTCTTTGGTCCAGCCGCCGCCAAAGCCATCGCACATATCGGCAAAGCCGTCTTCATGAAAAGCGCCGGTGACCCAGATGCTGATAATAAGGGACAATAATACGGTCACCAGGCGGGGAGCGATATCACCGAATGCATACAACACCACCAGCATAAAGCCCCCGGTGATCCAGCCTATCAGCGGCAGGTAACGGGTGGCCTTGTTGAGCATGTCCGGACTGTACGCATTAACGGTAACGGGTATACGGGTATAGAACATGATAGCGGTTAGCAAAAGCTGCCACTGTTTTTTCATATGGTACGGTTTGATACCTGGGCGCTGTTAAAGCTGGCCATTTCCTGCAGGAAGAGCACAGCGCTTTGGATAACAGGAATAGCCATGGCCGCGCCGGTACCTTCGCCGAGGCGCATATCCAGCTGCAGCAACGGCTGTACGCCTAAAAACTGCAACATGGCCTTGTGGCCTTTTTCTTCCGAGCAATGCGCGAACACACAGTAGTCTTTTACGGCAGGCTGCATGGCCACGGCGGCCAGCAGTGCAGACGATACAATAAACCCGTCGATCACCACCATCATCTTCAGGGCCGCGGCCTGCAGAATAGCGCCGGTGATCATGGCTATTTCAAAGCCGCCATAGGTGGCCAGCGCCAGCTCGGGAGTGTGCGGTTTCACATGATGCGCCATCACCTGCTGCAACACGGCCTTCTTCTGCGCCAGCTGCTGCATATTACTGCCGGTACCGGTACCAACGCAATCGGCGATGGAGATACCGGTAAAATGACTCATCAGCAGCGCGGCGGACGAGGTATTGCCGATTCCCATCTCTCCGAAGCCAATGATATTGCAACCGGCGGCATGCGCCAGCTTCACTTCCTCGGCGCCGGCGGCCATCGCCAGCCGGCACTGGTCCGGCGACATGGCAGGACCATGCAGGTAGTTGTTGGTACCACAGGCAATCTTACGGTCATGCAGCAACGGATGTGCGGGAAACTCATGATTGACGCCTGCATCCACCACTGTCAGCTGCAACCGGTGCTGCCGGCAAAACACATTTATGGCGGCGCCGCCCTGCAGGAAATTGTACACCATCTGCGCGGTAACGGCCTGCGGGAAGGGGTTCACCAGCCCTTCGGCGGCAATACCATGGTCGCCGGCAAATACCAGCAGGTGAGGGTGCCGCAATTCCGGGGTAAGGCTGTTTTGTATCATACCGGCCTGTAATGCCAGCTGTTCCAGCCTGCCCAGGGAGCCGGGCGGTTTTGTCTTCTGATCAATCTTGTCCTGTAATGCTGCTTTCAGTTCTTCGGACAACGGGGAGACGGCTATCTGCATCATGTAGTTTTTTATCAGTCTCTTTTCTTTATTACAACCGGAATGCCGGAAACCATTAGTACGACAGTGTCGGCTATACGTGCGATGTATTGGTTGGCCCAGCCCTGAAGATCGGTAAACTTACGGCCAACGGCTGTTTCAGCATGGACGCCCATGCCTATTTCATTGGTGACAATAATGAAGTGGCCCGGCAGTTCCCGCAGCGCGTCTATCTCCGCCTGCAGGGATGCCAGCGCTTTGTCAATATCGTAATCGTGAAGCGTAAAAAAATTCGTAAGCCATAAGGTGACACAGTCTATCACTACGGTGCGCCCTGCCAGCGGCAACCGGCTTACATACAATGTTTCTTCGTAGTTGGTCCACGAAGCGCCGCGCTCTGCCTGGTGGCGCCGGATACGGGCGGCAAAATCCTCGTCCCATATTTTGGCGGTGGCCACATATACCGGCAGCTCGCCGGCTGCCAGCGCCTGGTCTTGTGCATACCGGCTTTTACCAGACCGGGCGCCACCTGTAACGAGTGTGATCATATAGATAAGTTACGAATTACGAATTACGAATTACGAATTGAGGGCCTCTTTTTGAAAGGTTATTAAATAACCGCTCTGTAAGGAGGCCCTCAATTCGTAATTCGTAATTCGTAATTTCTAATTGAAAACGGGTATAGCCGGGAAGAAATAACCGGTATACGGAATGCTCTTTACAACAGCGCCGGTAGACGCGTTATAGATGAAGAGCGTGTTCTTTTCAAAGTGAGTACCGTAGCCGGGTTCCACGCCGGTGGCCACCAGCGTGTTGTTGGCCGGGTTATACCGGAAACCGGCGCCATACAGCTCTCTGTCGGCCGGTAAGGTAATGAAAGGCGTCTGCAGGGAGGCAGCGTTGCCCGGCAAGTATTTGAAGATCTGTTTACCGTTGATGCCCCAGTCATTGGTTTTGGCTATGAATACGGCATTCTCAATGGTGGAAGCGGTGATCATCGTTGCATTCCATGCACCCCATGCGCCATACAGCGGGAAGGGCAGCGTGATGGTATTTACGGCCAGCGAGGTAGGGTTGATGGCGTACAGGTTCTGGCCTGCGCCTGCCCATACCGTACCATCCGGCGTGCGCGCCAGGCCTACGTCTGCTTTTACCAGCGTGGACACAATGCTGAAGTTGGAGGCGTTGAGCACCACGATACCAGCCGACTGGGACATCACAAACACATAATTGCCGGCTGTCAGCATACCGCCCACCTGCCCGTCGATACCGGCAATTTTGGCGCCTATGGCGAAAGACCCGAGGTCTACGGGATAAACCCCGTCGGTAGTAGAGAGCAGGCCGGTGCTGTTGTTAACAGGGCAGAAAGCATTGGCCATAGCCGGTGGCTGAGCGGTACGGCCCAGCTCTTTCATGGAATGCACATCGGCTATCACCAGCGGGGCGTCTTTGGACACCAGGTAGATCCGGTTGTTGAAAACAGTACCATAACCTGCGGTGTTGCCCAGTGTTTTGCCGGGGTTCTCCCGCTGGAAGATGTTGCGGTGCAGGCTGTCTTCACCGTAACGGTAAAAATTCACATCGGCCTTGTCATGTCCAAACCAGCCTTCATTCACAAGGAAAAAACCATTGTCATACTTGTCGGTTACCTTGATACGGTAGAAGTAGGAGTTGAGACTGTTGCCTGCGCTTACTTTAAAGGAGATAGTATAATCACCGGCAGCGGTAGGCGTAAAGGTATAGATGGAGTCGGTGCCGGCAGTTACTCCGTTAACCAGCCAGAGGAATGTCGGCTCTTTGGCGTTGACGAGCTGTGGACGCAGTACGCGGGTTTCGCCAACGGCAATGGTGTCTTTACCATCTTTAAGTCCGGGGTTGCTGATAACAGGAATAACCACTTCTGCCACGTTATCTTTCTGACAGGCGGAAAAAGTCAGCAACGCAGCTGCTGCCAGTAGAAAGAGCTGTTGCAAACGGCATGTAAATCTTCGCATGGTACGATTGTTTGTTGGATCTAAATATTTAGAGATTTAGCTACTGCCACAGAGCAGGCTATTCTTATCAAATAACCGGTGCTCTGTAACAATAATTAAATCTCTAAATCAAAAAGTGAGGAAATATCTTAGTGAGCCAGACGCAGTTTGCGTTGTACGAGGGCATAGCCGCCGAAGAAAATAGCGCTGTATACCAGTGTGCCTACCAGGAAATACTTCATGAAAGGAATAGCCAGTATATAACATTTGGTCAGGCCTGCCATGTCTCTGGTGAAAGGCAAACCGGTGGTAATATCGGTAGAACCGCTTACCCATACGCCGAAGTTGGAAATCAGGAAGTGTACCAGCGCGCCTGCTACGGCTGCAACAGCAATACGGCCCACGCTCATTTTACGGATCACCAGCTGGCCAATCAGCACGATAAACACGAAGCTGATATAGTTGGCAGCCCAGCCTTTGTAGAGCAGTCCCTGTGCATATTCACGATGGAATACCTGCATCAGGATCACATCACTGAGGAATAACGTCAGCAGCGGGAAAGCATAGGATTTCCATTTTTCGGAGAAAGAAGCGCCGCCAAACAGTGCCATAGCACCTACCGGCGTAAACATGGCGATCGGTTGGAGCGTAGACTGGTCTGCTCCCAACACTACTCGTATTATACCTGCTACGAGCATAAACAGCAGCAGAATGCCAAACCGGGGATTAAGATTCTTTAAAGACATTATGTTGGATTTAATGTTTACAAATTCAAAACAACGCCGGCATTACAGTTAAACCGGCGGGAATTATAGCCAAGGATATCAAAATACTGATAATTGGTAATATTTCGGAACCCGGCATAAATTTTCAGCAAGTTACCAAATTTATACTCACCATAGAGGTCTACGGTGTAATAATCTCCCATAGGCGTTGTTCCCTGGTAACGTTCGCCGGTGTACCGGAAGGCTGCGCTGGCGTACAACGCAGGGGTTACCTGGTAGCCCAGCGTGGCATTCACGGCGTGTTTGGGAATCCTGTACAGGTTATACCAGGAGGTATCCTTGCCGTTCTGCGTGGTATGTAACCGGCCGTCGGTATAAACGTAATTGACGTTCAGGTCCAGCTGGCGGGTAATGTGCCAGTCGGCCTCCACTTCTGCGCCGTAAGCCCACTGTTTGTCGGCATTTACATAATGGCTGGTGAAGAGGATCAGGTCTTTGGTATGACGGGCAAAGCCGGTCACCCGGAAATCCAGCGCCCGGTTGGCCACGGAAGCCTGATAACCGGCCTCGTAGCTGACGGTAGACTCCGGCTTCAGGTCTTTGTTGCCATATATCGCGGTATACAACTGGTACAGGGAAGGGATTTTATACCCGGAAGAGAGGTTTACGAACACCTTATGGTTATCCCTGATCAGGTAAGACGGGTTGAAGGTGAAGGTGCCATTATTACCGTAGATATTATGATGATTGAAACGGCCACCGGCTTCCATATTGAATCCGCCGAGATTATGGAGCAGTACGGACGCATAGGCGCTGATCTGGCGGGCATGGGCGCTGTCGTCTGCCAGCCGGGTGTACTCCATTTTCGGATTGGGGTCCCACGGAGCGGGCTGGCCCAGCCGCTGGTTCAACTGGTCCATATTAGCCGCGCTGAAAGCGCCGCCGGCCACCAGCCGTATAATACGGGAGGCGTTCCAGTTCACATAACTCTCTGCCTGGTGTATGTTGGAGGTGAAGTCAGACAGGTCGAACACGCTGTAACCGGTAGGAGCCACATAACCCGAATCGTTGACGATATGGCGTTTGGTACGCTGGTAGCTGTACAATATATGCCAGCTGCCGTTTTTGAACTGGTATTCGCTGCTGAAGCCATTGAGCAGGTTATTGGATTTGCCGGTATAGTCGCGGTCGTCGATAAAGGCGCCCTCGTCGAGATCGTGATGATAGTCGCTGTAGTTGAACAGGTACTGCAGCCGCCAGCGGGAAGTGGCCTGCAGGCCCAGTTTGGCGAATACGCTGTGCTGCCGGAAGCCGTCCTTGTCAAAACCGGCTTTACCGGTGGAATCGTAGGCGTCGGACAGGCCGTTGGAAGTTTCGTATTTATAGCCCAGCAGGTACGAGAACTTACCGGCGCTGCCATAGGCGCTGACATTATCGAGGAAGCTGTTGTAGCTGCCATAGCTGGTATTGGCGGACAAGCCGGATTTTTTATCGCTTTTTTTCCGGGTGATGATATTGATCACGCCAGCTACGGCATTGGAGCCGTAGAGGGTAGATTGGCTGCCGCGCAGGATCTCAATTCTCTCCACCAGTTCGGGAGTAATGAAATTGAGGTCGAAGGAGTTGGAAATCTGGGAGGCGTCGCTTACCGGCAGACCGTCTACCAGTATCAGGGCGTTACCGTTGGAGGCACCCCGCATATATACTTCCGGTACGGTGCCCCGGTTGTTCTGGGCGCCGTTGATCGTGATGCCTGCTTGTTCGGCAAGAAGGGCGGCGATGGTTTTGCCGCTGTTTTTTTCCAGGTATTCATGAGAAAGAATGGTGACTACCTTTCCGGTTTCACCGGCTTTCTGGGGGCCTTTAGTGGCGGTGACAGATACCTCGTTCAACTGGCTGATCCGCGGCACAGAATCCTGTGCTGTAGCGGAAAAGGGTAAAGAGAAGAGGAGGGGAAGTGTGTAAAGTTTTAAGTTCATAGGGGGCGAAATTACGAATCCAATTACGAATTACGGATTACGAATTACGAATGGAGGGCTCCCTCATAGAACGGTTATTTAATAACCTTTCCAAAAGGGAGCCCTCCATTCGTAATTCGTAATCCGTAATTATATTATCCAGGCATCCTGGAGATGTACTTGTCCATTTCCTTGATCTGGCTAACGATCTGGGCGGTAGTAGGCTTCTGTGCTTTGGCTCTGCGGAAGTATTCTTTGGCAGATTTGAAGTCACGGCGGCTCATAGCGATAGATGCCAGTGTGAGCAGGGCGGCGGCGGTGTTTTCCTTGTCAGGTAAACCCATGCGCACGGCTTTTTTCAGGTTCTGGTCAGCCGTTTTCAGGTCGTTCTTCTGGTAGGCGATGGTGCCCAGCTGGAAGTACTGCATGCCTTCGTATTCTTTCATCGGGCTGCCGGACTGGATGCTCTGGCGGATGGTGGCTTCTGCTTTGTCGAGGTCGTTGCTGTACATAGCCATGTTACTTTGCATGAAGTAGTATACAGAACGGATCGGTTTATACAGCAGTTTAGGGAACTTCACTTTGTTCATGAGGGCAGTGGCGCGCTCTATATCACCGGCTTCCACGGCTTCCTGTACCAGCCGCATGGGGCCGAACAGGAGGTGTGTTACAATACAGATAACGGCGAGCAACAGCACAATGGTCGCTTCCCACCAGCCTATCGTTAACCCGAGGACAATACCGGCTACCAATAACACGATCCCGACCGGGAAACGATATAGAATAAAAAAGTTAAATGCTTTCATGAAAAAACTGTTCGTAAGTCACTTGTTTCTAATAGCGGGGGCAAAGATAAATAAAAAAAACACCTTATGGGTTTAATAGTTCGCTTTTAGCAGGCGCCGCTGTCGGTTTTTTCAGGTTGGCCGCCACAATGGCCGCCAGGATGACAAAGATGCCCGTTATCTGTAGCGGGGTGATGACCTCGTGCAGCAGCACGGTGGCTGCTATCGTTGCTACGGGCAGTTCTGCGGCGCTGAGAATGGCGCCGAGCGCCACGCCCGTCTGCGGCATGCCCTTAGAGAACAGGAAGGGGGGTAATACCGTCCCGAAAAGGGCCAGCGGAAGGCCCCACACCCAAAGAGGAGGGGTGGTAAACCGGCCGTTCCACAGATAGGTGGGCGGGAACAGCAGGGTGATGATGATAAACGCGCCGGTAACGATCCAGGCGCTTTTCAGCACCGGTGTCAGGGAATGGCCCACCCGGCCGCTGACAACGATGAAAGTGGTGTAAAAGAGCGCCGCCAGCATGCCAAAGCCGATGCCGCGCCAGTCGAGGTGAAAACCGTTGCCGTTGAACAGCCCGCCGGCCAGCAGCGTTCCTGCCAGGATAAATGCAACGGCCGCCCATTGGATAGCGGTGGGCCGCTTTTTATAGATCAGCCATTCCGCCAGCATGCTCATCCAGGTAAATTGCATCAGCAGTATAATGGCAATACTGGCCGGGATATATTGTACACTTTGATAATAGGTGATGCTCACCAGGCCGGTAGAACTACCCAGTATAAAGCAGGTCCGCGCCTCTTTGTTTTTCAGCCCCCGGGTGGCACGGCCGGATAAAAAGTGAAGGCCCCATAATGCCAGCATGCCAAAACCGGCCTGCACGCTGCACAGCTCCCCCAGGGTAAAGCCCTCCTGGTAACCCAGCTTAACAATCGTCGATAAAATTCCAAAGCTGCAGGCGCCCAGGAGCACCAGCAGAATACCTTTCCACATGCTAAGTAAATTTTTGATTTTTTGATTTTCGATTTCGAGATTTTATAATTCCCAAAATCGAAAATCAAAAAATCAAAAAATCGAAAATCAAAGTTATCGCTTTTCTTTTTTCTCCAGGTTGGGCAGGAATCCGGTAAGGAGACCAATCAACGGGAGGAAAGAGCAAACCTGGTATACGTACCCGATACTGGTAGCATCGGCCAGCTTACCCAGCAATGCGGAGGCCACACCGGCCATACCGAACGCCAGGCCGAAAAAGAGACCGGCAATCATACCCACTTTGCCAGGCACCAGTTCCTGTGCATACACCAGGATCGCAGAGAAGGCGGAGGAGAGAATAACGCCGATGAATACACTCAATACGGCAGTCCAGAACAGATTTGCATAGGGCAGCAGCAAAGCGAAAGGCGCTGCGCCCAGGATGGATATCCAGATGACGTACTTACGGCCGATACGGTCGCCCACAGGGCCTCCGAAGAATGTGCCGGCAGCCACGGAAAACAGGAAGATGAACAGGTATACCTGTGAACTCTGGATAGATACGCCGAAACGGTCTATCAGGTAAAAGGTATAGTAGTTGGTCATACTGGCCATGTAAAAATATTTCGAGAATATCAGCATCAGCAGGATACCGAGCGATATGATCACGCGGGCGCGGGGCAGGCTTGGCTGCTGCAGATGCTGTACTGCTTTCTTCGGTTTTATCCGGTGCGTGTTGCCTTTATACCAGTTGCCGATGTAGATCATCACAAAAATAGCCAGCAGCGCCAGCAAAGAGAACCAGATCACATGGAACTGTCCGAAAGGCACAATGATCAGCGCTGCCAGCAAGGGCCCCAGGGAACTGCCGGCGTTGCCGCCTACCTGGAACAATGACTGCGCCATACCGTGCTTGCCACCGGAGGCCATATGCGCCAGCCGGGAAGCTTCGGGGTGAAATACGGAAGAGCCAATGCCTACCAGCGCCACAGACACCAGTACCATCGGCAATGAATGGGCCAGGGACAGGCTGATCAGCCCCAGCAGGGTAAAGGCCATGCCCACCGCCAGTGAAAAAGGCTGCGGCTTTTTATCCGTGTACAAACCTACCAGCGGTTGCAGGATAGAGGCCGACATCTGAAACGTCAGCGTAATCAGGCCGATCTGGGTGAAATTCAGCTTCAGGGTGTTTCGTACCAACGGATAAATGGCCGGAATCAGCGATTGTAACGTGTCGTTCAGCAGATGCGTGAAGCTAAGCGCAATCAGTATCGGAAATACCGTCTGCTGGGCAACCTGTTCAGAGGCTGTTTTGGGTGCCTCCTGTGTAAAAGTTGTCATGGTTTCTTGTTTGAAGATCAGATCATCTGATGTTTTAAAATAAAAAAATTACAAGGTGCGGGCGAAGCGCGGCAAGCCGCCGGGCTACTTGCTTTGTGTACTGATTTTAGTAGCCCAGAGCAATGCTTTTTTGGAATCCTTGTCTACAATACTTTGCAGCAAGGCGTCGTGCAGCGACTGTGATTCCACAAACGAATCCGTATTGTGATAACGGGACACGAAGGACGTTTTCAGGTGGGTGGCCACCGTTCTGTAAAGGTCCAGCATGATTTCGTTTTTGGAAGCTTCGGCAATCGCCGTATGGAAGTTGATATCCGCCTGAATACAAGGCTCCAGCTCATTGGCCGTAGCATAGGTGAAACGTTTCTTGAGAAATCCTTTCATCTTTTCTATGTCCTTGTTATTACGGTGGATGGCAGCTCTTTCCGCAATCTTTACCTCCAGCAACAGCCTCACTTCGTTCAGCTCTTCAAAATCTGCCCGTTGCAGCCGCTGGCCCAGCGGCTCCCCGCTGCCAATCTGTGATATCACAAAGGTGCCAAGTCCCTGCTGCACCTTTACCAGGCCCTTGTTGGCCAGTATCTTCACCGCCTCCCGTATACTCGAGCGGCCCACGCCGAATTGTTGCATCAGCTCAGGTTCCGTCGGCAGCCGTTGCCCGGTTGTATACTTACCGCTGAAGATCAGTTCCTGCAGCCTGTCGGCTACTTCTTCCGCGAGATTTTGACGTTTTAATGGTGCAGCTCCTGTATTCATCATATCATCAGATGTTTGCAAAGATAATGAATCATTTGGTTATTTGGTAATTTTATTATTTGGTTATTGGATTTACAGATGTTCGGATTTTTTGATTTTCGAATTTTGAAAAACGGACGTAACAGGAATGGCAAAATACCCAAATGATAAAATACCCAAATGACAAAATTTCTAAATGATACGCCTGACTGGCAACTGTGGCTTTTTTTTCTGATAGAAAATGCGCTCATCGTCCTGGGCGTACTCGCCTGGGGCAACCGCCTGCTGCAACGGCCACGGAGAGAAATGTTCCGCTATACCTCTCATCAGTGGAGACTTTGTATAGTGACCTTCCTGCTCAACACACTGGTCACTATAGCCGGTTACCAGCTGTGGAAACACGGATATATCCGTATTCATGAAACCCTGTCATGGCGGGTGCTTACAGACGCGCTGGCGCTGTTCCTCGTGATGGACCTGCTCATGTACCTCTTTCATTACCTGATCCATCAAACCTTCCTGTACCGGCTGTTGCACCGCCTGCATCATGAAGCCACCGATCCGGTACCTATCGACCTGTTTGTGCTGCATCCGCTGGAAACGCTCAGCTTCGGCGCGCTGTGGCTGCTGGTACTGCTGCCGTTCAACATGAACCTGTACGGCATACTGATCTATCTTACCATTAACGTCGTTTTTGGTATGACCGGTCATCTCGGGATGGAACCCCTGCCGGAAAACATGCGCCAATGGCCGGTATTGAAATACCTCGGCACCTCCACCTTTCATCACGGCCATCACCGGCAGGAGCATTTCAACTACGGCTTCTATACCAGCATATGGGACCGCCTCTTCGGTACCTTCAGGCAGGAAAACGGCCACCGGTAGCGCTGACGGCTGTTTACCGTTCAAATAACACACTTCCGGTAATCGGAATAATATACTATTTTGGCCGGATTCATTTTTTCAGAATCAAACTGCTGTATGAGAAAATTAGTACTGACACTGTCGGTGTTCATCACGTTCCGTGCCTATGCACAAGACGCGCTGAAATACCAGACACCTGCACAAAGCATTATGGAACTGGCCATGGCAGCACCTTCGCCTGCTGTTAACTTCAGCAGGGGAGACCTGATGCTGATCATGGAACGTACAGGATTCCCTACCATCGAAGAACTGTCACAGCCGGAATACCGCCTGGCCGGATTCCGTATCAACCCGTCCAACTTTGGCCCCAGCCGTGCCAGCTATGTAACCGGTATCCGTATCAAAGAAATGAACGGTAAACGGGAATACGCCGTGACCGGCCTGCCGGCCAACGCCCGCATCGGCAACGTCACCTGGTCCCCGCTGAAAAAGAGCCTCGCCTTTACCGTTACCATGAACAATGGCATCACCCTCTGGAAAGCGGATGTGGCTACCGGTGAAGCGAAACAAATCAGCTCCCGCCGCCTGAACGACACGTTCAGCGGTGCTTTCCGCTGGATCGACGAAGACCGTATCCTGGTACTTTCTGTGCCTGCAGCCATCGGCGCCGCACCGGAAAAACCACTGGCGCCGGAAGGTCCCACCGTGCAGCAAACAGCCGGTAAAGCCGCTCCCGCCGCTACCTACCAGGATATGCTCAAAAATCCCTATGATGAAAAACTGTTCGATTACTACTTCCAGTCAGAACCGGTGATCATCAGCGCCAGCGGAGAAAAAGTTATCGGCAAACCTGCCGTATATACCGGTATCACACCGTCTCCTGATAAACAATACTTACTGGTCCACCAGCTGAGCCGCCCTTATTCTTATCTCGTGGGGGCCTACCGCTTCCCCGCAGAGATCAGCATCTGGGACCTTCAGGGTGCCGTAGTGAAATCCCTCGCCAAAAATCCGCTGGATGAAGTGCGTCCCAAAGGTTTCGACGCTACAAGCAACTATCCCCGCGGCTATCAGTGGCGCAGCGACGCTCCCGCCACCATCTGCTGGGTACAGGCCCTCGATGGCGGCGATCCTAAAAAGGACGTGCCTTTCCGCGACGTGGTGAACACCCTCGAAGCACCGTTCACCGCAGCGCCCGTGGAACTGGTGAAAACCAAAGACCGCTTCGGCGGCCTCATATGGGGCAACAGCCAGCTGGCTTTAGTGCAGGAAGGCAACAGCACCAAACAGACCTTGAAACTGAGCCGCATCGATCCATCCCGTCCCGGACAGGAACCCGTGGTGGTCATCGATCGTTCTGAAAACGACCGTTACAACGACCCCGGTGAACCGGTTATGGTGAAGAACCAGTATAACAGGTCTGTTTTATACGTATCTCCGGCCAATGAACTGCTGATGATTGCGCCGGGCGCTTCTCCTGAAGGCGACCGCCCGTTCCTCTCCAGCTTCAGCCTGAAAAACGGTAAGCAGCACATCCTCTGGCGTTCACAGGCCCCCTACTACGAACAGGTAGCAGAAGTGATTGACCCTGCGAAACTGCAGATCGTGGTTGCCCGCGAATCCGCATCGGCGCCGGTGAATTATTACCTGCAAAACCTGAAAAAGAAATCAGCCGCTGTGGCGCTGACCAGCTTCCCGCACCCGCAGCCCTTGCTGGAAGGCGTACAGAAACAACTGCTGAAATACAAAAGGAAAGACGGCGTGGACCTCACGGCCATGCTGTACCTGCCCAAAGGCTACGATCCCGCTAAAGACGGCCGTCTGCCGGTACTGATGTGGGCTTACCCCCGTGAGTACAAATCAGCCAGCGACGCAGCACAGGTAAGAGGCTCCGCGTATAAATTCACCCGTGTTACCTACGGTTCCCCTATTTTCTGGGTTACCCGCGGCTTCGCCGTGATGGACGCTACCGAAATGCCGATCGTGGGCGAAGGGGATAAAGAACCTAATGACAACTTTGTGGACCAGCTGGTGATGAACGCCGAAGCGGCGGTAGATAAAATCACCGGCATGGGCGTGGGCGATAAAGACCGTATCGCTGTGGGAGGACACTCCTATGGCGCGTTTATGACGGCCAACCTGCTGTCGCACACCAGCCTGTTTAAAGCCGGTATCGCCCGCAGCGGCGCCTATAACCGTACGCTGACACCCTTTGGTTTCCAGAACGAACAACGTACCTACTGGCAGGCGCCGGACGTGTACTATAAAATGTCCCCGTTCTCTTACGTGGACAAACTGCAGACGCCGATCCTCCTGATCCATGGCGAAGCGGACAATAACTCCGGCACCTTCCCCATTCAGAGCGAAAGACTGTACAACGCCCTCAAAGGCAACGGCGGCACCGCCCGCCTGGTGTTTCTGCCCCAGGAAAGCCACGGGTACGCCGCTAAGGAAAGTATCCTGCACATGCTGTGGGAAATGGACAGCTGGCTGATGAAATACGTTAAATAACCGAAGATCCCCGATCCGGCATTATCATAACGCCAGCCTCTATAAGGGATCTTCCATTAACGATCATTATTAATAAACTCCTGTTTCCATATTCAGCTGCACATTAAAACAGCCTGAACAACATCGTAGCCCGGGGCGTGAGCCCCGGGCTTTTTAAATTCCGCGGCGTTTCCCCAAAACGTTTATATGACGAAAAATATGCAATAGGTAAAAAGTACCATTGAAGCCCCATTTAACACAATCAATTTCCCGTGATGCCCTGTACCTTTGTGTCATCATGTCAAAGGCACATATCCATACATATGATATCTGTTCGCTGGGGATGGGCAAGCCTGCATCAGAAGACATTCTGGTGGCGAGATTTACCGATTACCTGGCGGCGCATCCGGACATCAGGTTTCCTCACCGGCATTCCTTTTACCACCTGGCATTTTTTACCCGTGGCAAGGGGGCCCATACGATCGATTTCGAGCGTTTTCCGGTGGAACCGGGCCAGCTGTATTTCATGGTCCCCGGGCAGGTGCATAGCTGGTTTTTTGAAGGACGGATAGAAGGATATGTCGTTAATGTGGCGGCCGGCTTTTTTAATGCTTTTTTGCAGGATGCCGGTTATGTGGAACGTTTCCCTTTTTTCAGCGGGGTGAGCGCCGAAGGGGTAGTGACGCTGCCGGAAGAAGCGCAGCCCGGCATCGTAACGCTGTTTGAGAAAATGCTGGTGGAAATGGACGGCACGGAAGCCTATAGCCACGACATGTTACGATTGCTGATGCTGGAGATGTTTGTGAAAGTAAGCCGGGTCACACGCAATGGCGATGCGCCACAGGAGCCGCCACATAACTATGTGCTGCTGCGTAATTTCCGCAAACTGGTGGAACAGCATTACATGCAGCTGCGGCTGCCGAAGGAATATGCCGCGCTGCTGTACGTCACTCCCAATTATCTCAACGCTTTCTGCCGGCATATGCTGGGAAAATCGGCTGGGGAGATCATCCGCGACAGGGTGCTGCTGGAAGCCAAAAGGCTGCTGATCAATGCAGATATCAGTATCTCCACCATCGCATACCAGCTGAGCTTCGCCGACAATTCCTACTTCACGAAATTCTTCAAAAAATATGAAGGAGTAACACCGGAGGAATTCCGGAAGAATATTTCCTGACATTAAAAGCTTCATTATATGTGTGCAGATAAAAATCATGAGAAACCGAACATTTTCAAAAGCATATTCACCAATAAATGTGCACGCTGCAGAAGGGGTTCTATCTTCCTCAGCAAAAATCCCTATGACCTTAAAAACTGTATGAAAATGCCGGAAAAATGCCCGGTGTGCGGTCAGCAGGTAGAAGTGGAAGTAGGGTTTTACTACGGCACCGGCTACGTGAGCTACGCGCTTTCCATAGCCATCTGCGTGGCCAGCCTTATCGCCTGGTGGCTGTTTGTGGGCTTCTCTATATATGATAACAGCATCTACTGGTGGCTGGGATTCAACGGTATACTGTTGCTGAGCCTGCAGCCGGTGCTGATGCGCTGGTCCAGGACCATCTGGATGGCCTTCTTTGTAAGATATGATGAAGACTGGCACCAGGGGCCTCCACAGGGCACCGGCCGGGTAAACACCACCTTCAAAGGCGCTATTTAAATTACGAATTACGAATTACGAATGGAGGGCTTCCTTTTGGAGAGGTTACTAAATAACCGTTCCATGAGAGAGCCCTCCATTCGTAATTCGTAATTCGTAATTCGTAATTTTTTCGTTATATTAGGATTACTATTTAACTCCGTATCTGTCATTAGCTATCTTTCATAACAGCAATGATTACACGATGGAATTTCTCCGGCGGTTTGTTACTTGGTTATGTCTGTCCCTCTGGATATATGGCAACAATCCGCTGAAAGCCCAGGATAGCGCACAAACATCGCTGCCGGCTATCTGGAGCTTACAGGATTGTCTGAACTACGCGATGCAAAACAACATCCAGCTGAACAGCCTGCGGCTAAGCCGGATGAGTAGCGAACAGGACCTGTTGCTATCCAAAGCAGCCCGGTGGCCTGATCTTTCCGGCTCGGCCTCCCAGACCCTGACCGGCCGTAAAACCCTCACTGCCAGCGGCAGCATGCCCTATGAAGGCGCCCTGTCGGGCAACTACTCCGTCAACTCCAATGTCACGCTGTACCAGGGCGGCTATCTCCACTACGACATCAAACAAAAAGGACTGCTGACACAGGTCGCTGATCTGAACATCGCACAGCAGATCAACGATATGACGATCCAGATCACGCAGGCTTACCTCAATATCCTGCTGGCCCGGGAGAATATCGTTTATGTGAAAGACCTGGTGACCACTTCAACAGCGCAGGTGCAACAGGCGCAACAACGTTATGATGTGGGCAGCATCGCACTGAAGGACCTGGCTTCGCTGCAGTCGCAGCTGGCGGCCGACCGCTACAACCTCGTTACCGCGGAGAACCAGCACCGGCTCAATAAACTCACGCTGAAACAACTGCTGCAATTGCCCAGCCCTTACGACTTCGACATTTTTTCACCGGATACGCTCGTCACCAGTCACCTGGTGGTACCCTTGCAGGAAGCGCAGGACACCGCCCTCGCCAACAGACCCGAAATAAAAAGCGCCCGGCTGGGCGTTGAGGTATCTTCACTGGACCTGGCCAAAGCCCGCGCAGGGTTCCTGCCTACGCTCAGCGCCGGCGGCACGCTGGGCAGCTCCTCTCTTAAAGATCCGGGCAACAACTTTTTCAAACAACTGGATAACAACTTCTACCAGCAGATAGGCCTCACGCTGTCCGTCCCGATTTTCACCCGCCGGCTCAATAAAACCAACGTGGAAAAATCAAAGCTGGAAGTAGGCCAGTCGGAGCTAACGTTGAAGAATACACGTACCAACCTGTCGCAGACGGTAGAGCAGGCGTATATCAATGTGCAGAATGCACAGGGGCAATATGACGCCGCGGTAGAGCAACTGCGTTATGCCACTGAAAGCTACCGGATCGCTACCGAGCAGCTGAAGGTGGGCGTGGCTAACATGGTGGATTTCCTGCAACAGAAAAACCTGTATATACAAGCATTCCAGTCTTACATACAGGCTAAGTACAATGCAGCACTGACAATCAGGATATATGATTTTTACAGGGGCGTGCCTGTAAAACTATAAATGCATTTGACGTATGAGAAAATATAAAAAGGTTATCATCGTGGCGGTTATCCTGCTGGTGGCGCTGGCCATCTGGTTTCTTTTTTTCAGGAAGAAACGCCAGCCGGTGGTGTTTGATACGGTGAAGCCCGCCTATGGCCATATAGCCACTACCGTTACCGCCACGGGGACCATACAGCCGGTGGATACCGTAGCGGTAGGCGCCCAGGTGTCCGGTACGCTCAAATACCTGTATGTGGACTTTAACTCACAGGTGAAGAAAGGAGAGAAACTGGGTGAACTGGACAAGGTATTGTTCCAGGCGCAGGTAGACCAGTACCGGGCCAACCTTCAGGTGGCGCAGAGCAACCTGGATTACCAGAACAATAATTTCCACCGGCAGGAGCTGTTGTATAAAACAGGCGCCATCGCCAAAGCAGATTATGACGTGGCTTACAATCAGCTGGGACAGGCAAAAGCACAGGTGGCCAGCGTGAACGCGCAGCTGGCGTCGGCCCTCAAAAATCTATCTTTTACAGATATTATCTCCCCGATCAATGGGGTGGTGCTCAACAGGAGCGTGAGCGTAGGACAGACAGTAGCCGCCAGTTTTAACACGCCTACCTTGTTCGTTATCGCGAAAGATATTACCAAGATGCAGGTGGAGGCCAGCGTGGACGAAGCGGACATCGGTAATGTAAAAGACTCACAGCGTGTAACCTTTACCGTAGATGCCTACCTGGAAGATGTATTTGCCGGTAAAGTACAGGAGATACGCCTGCAGCCTTCCGTATCTTCCAATGTAGTGACGTATAACACCATCATTAACGCCACCAACGAATCCATGAAGCTGAAGCCGGGCATGACCGCCAACGTGACCATTTACACCGCAGAGAAAGACAGTGTACTGTTGCTGCCGGTGAAAGCGCTCAAGTTCCGGCCGGATTCAGCGCTGTTGAAGGATTATGTTATCGTCAGCGCCATCGGGCGGCGACAGCGTGCTGCAGCGCCTGCAGACACGAGCGGCAAGTTCAAAAGTGTACAGCGTGTGGGATCTTCCAACTATGTATGGGTACTGAGAGGAGACAGCCTGTTACAGAAGCATGTTCGTACAGGCCTCAACGATAATACCCAGATCGAAGTCATTCACGGTCTTACTCCGCAGGATGTAGTGGTGACAGCCGTCAACGGCAGCACCGGACCTGTGGCGGCTGCCGGTAACAAAAGCCCGTTCCTGCCGAGGATGGGAGGAGGGCGCAGGCGATGAACGGCAAGATCCTCGAATTACAGCAAATCAGGCGTGAATTTGTGATGGGCACGGAGGTGGTCCGCGCCCTGAAAGGCGTGTCGTTTGACGTACATGCCGGCGAGTTCGTCACCATTATGGGTAGCAGCGGCTCGGGTAAAACCACGTTGCTCAATCTCCTCGGCTGCCTCGACAAACCAACGTCCGGCGAATACCTGCTGGACGGGGTGAATGTCAGCCAGCTGTCGCGCAATGAGCTGGCAAGGCTGCGCAACCGGAAGATAGGTTTTGTATTTCAGGCTTATAACCTGTTGCCCCGCACTTCCGCGCTGGAAAATGTGGAGCTGCCGCTGTTTTACAATCCTGCGTTATCGGCTTCGGAGAGAAAGGAAAAGGCAGTGAATGCCCTTGCCGCCGTAAAACTGGCCGATCGGCTGGACCATACGCCCAGCCAGCTTTCCGGCGGGCAGCAACAGAGAGTGGCCATCGCCCGCGCGCTGGTCAACCAGCCGGTAATGATCCTGGCCGATGAGGCCACCGGTAACCTGGACACCCGTACGTCTTACGAAATCATGTCGCTCATGCAGGAGCTCAATAAAGATGGCAAAACCATCGTTTTTGTGACCCATGAGCCGGATATCGCCGCTTTCAGCAGCCGGACAGTGATGCTCCGCGATGGCAAAGTGGTGAAAGATACCGTCAATGAAAATGTACGCTCGGCCAAAGAGGCGCTGGAAGCGCTGCCGCCGGCGGATGATTATTAATTCAACGACATGAGCGCCATCAACCTCATAAGGATTGCTTTAAGGGCTTTGCAGCGCAATAAGCTGCGGGCCTTTCTGACCATGCTCGGTATCATCATCGGCGTAGCGGCGGTGATTGCCATGGTGGCCATAGGAGAGGGGTCCAAAGAAAGCATCCAGTCGCAGCTGAGCGCTATGGGCTCCAATATGATCACAATACTGCCGGCCAGTAATGTATCAGGCGGCGTGCGTATTGAGGGAGCGAGCTTTCAGTCGCTCACCATCGTGGACGTAAAAGCGATACAAAAAGGAGCGGAGCATGTGGCCGCTGTGTCGCCGGTGTCCTCCACCAAAGGACAGGCGATCTTCGGTGCGCTGAACTGGCCTACCAGCCTCCAGGGCGTAGCGCCATCCTATTTTGAGATCCGAAAACTGGATATAGCCGACGGCGTTAGTTTCACCGACGCCGATGTGGCCACGGCCGCCAAGGTATGCGTACTGGGTAAAACCGTGATCGACAACCTGTTTCCCAGCGGGGAAAGCCCGGTAGGCAAAGTCATTCGCCTCAATTCTATCCCGCTGCAGGTGATCGGTACGCTGGTGCCCAAGGGACAGAGCTCTTTCGGGCAGGACCAGGACGATATCATTCTAACGCCCTATACCACGGTACAGAAGCGCATCCTGGCCACCATCTATTTTCAGAGCATTTATGCTTCGGCCGTGAGCGAAGGAGCTTCCGCACAGGCTACGGACGAAATTACCGACATACTCAGGGAAACGCACCGGCTGCGTCCTGCGGACGAAAACAATTTCCAGGTGCGTACCATGGAAGAGCTAATCAAAACACTGAGTTCCACCAGCAGCCTGCTGACGGTGCTGCTCACGGCCATAGCGGGTATTTCCCTCGTCATCGGCGGTATCGGGATCATGAATATCATGTACGTATCGGTGACCGAACGTACACGGGAGATAGGACTGAGAATGTCCATCGGCGCCAGGGGAATAGATATCCTGCTGCAGTTCCTGGTAGAAGCTATTATCATCAGCGTTACCGGCGGGATCATCGGTGTGATACTGGGGATAACGGCTGCCAAGGTAATCACCCTTACGCTGGGATGGCCTACCATCGTGTCTGAATCGTCTATTGTGCTCTCTTTTATGGTGTGTGCGCTGACGGGTGTGTTCTTTGGTTATTATCCCGCCCAGGCCGCCTCCCAGCTGGACCCGATAGAGGCGTTGCGGTATGAATAACGGCTTGATAATTTGGAATGCGCAGTTTGTGTTAAATAAATAAAAAAACCGTCAGGAAAATGACCCCGACGGTTTTGGAACACAATTTTAACTTACAAACTACTCTTTCTTATTATGAATCTGTGACGGTTTTAGGTACACTTTTTTGCCTTTTTCATCCACGATGTATTTCTGGTCTTTTCTGTTGATATATACCGTTTCTCCGTTAGGCCCTTCTTTGCCTTTATAGACTTTGTCGGTAATGGCGGAGGCGCCTTTCACTGCGATCGAAGCTGTTTTATTCCCTACTTTTTTAGCAGTGCTGTCCAGTTTGTTCTGTGCAAATACAGCTTGAGCTGGCAGGGTGGCCACTGCGCCAAAAGCGAGGGCGAACAGCGCGGCGGAAATTGTTTTTGGAGCTCTCATAATGACTATCTTTTTGTTAGTTAATAATCTATTGCAGTGGTTGTTAATCCAATTTTAGTGCCATTCCCAAATACGGGGAGCTGCTGATTGAAAACCATATCGTTATAGATAATGTTTTTCTAACGGAGCTGGAAACCACCGGGGATTTTCCCCGCGGTAGTATCAGGACTTTTTCGTATATTGATTAACGATAACCTGTATCTATGAGATATTCGAATGGTCTGTACCTGTCTGTTCCTACACCTTGCGGGGAGAATTGGGATAAAATGACCAATACTGCTGCGGGTAAACACTGCGATAGTTGTGCTAAAACCGTAATAGACTTCTCCTTCATGACGGATGCTGAAATTTTTGCTGTTATCAGTAACAGCAAGGGGAAGATTTGCGGCCACTTTCAGGATAACCAGCTGAACAGACCGATCAATCCTCCGGTATCTCCCCGCAAAATTTTTTTGCCTGCGCTGCTGTTGACGGCCGGTCTCATTACCGGGATCGCCAATCATAGCTATGCGGAAGCGCGCGACCTGGAGCAGCTGGAAATGCTGTTGACGTCAGTGCCGGCAGACACGGTGACAAAGACTATGAAGACTTATGATTTACCTGCTATAGAAGTGGTGGCCATACCACCCATTATATGCCGGACGGTTATAACAGGTGCTGTGCATGTTGTTGAGGCGAAAGAGCTGCATCTGCGCGGTCGTAACTTTGCGGACCAGGTATATCCCACAGACGAGGAACGCCGTCGGGTTAAAAAGAAACATTGGTTTTAACAATTGGTTTTTGCTTGTCTTAATTATTCCTGTAGTTCCAATACAATAACAGCACAACCCTTCAGGAGGCCCGCTTCCCGAAGGGTTGTGCTGTTGTTGGAGGATGCTGTTAATTTCCCCAGAAAAGATCTTCATGTGCCGGATCTGCGGCATATACTTTCGCCGCTACGATCTGTCCGTCTTTTACCGTATATACGTCTACGTTATCAGTGTCCAGCGTGGCGCCGGCCCTGTTGGCTTGCCAGCGTAATACTACTGCTGCCTGATCGCCATTCACGGTGATGGATTTTACATCGGAGAGTGTCATAGTGTTGGCAGACACTTCAAACATGCCTCCCACCATTTGAAATACTTCACCGCTGGAATTTTTGATGCCGGAGAAACGGTTGTTGCCTGGCTGGTCCCAGGTGATGGCGGGGTGCAGCAAAGCGCCCAATTTTTCGAGATCTGCCTGTTGTACTGCTGTAACAAATGCTTTAACGACGGATAAGGTTTGATTTTCCATGATTATCTTTTTTTGAGTGATTTGTTGATTGTTTGATGGTACAAAGCTACTATCACTGACACCCCCCTTGTTTATCATTTCACGACAAACGATTGTCATTTCACGCCAGCCTGTTTTTTATCCGGATGGGATGGATAACTTTATGCTATGAAACAAATTGTATTATCCATTATAGCGTATGCGGTGCAACGGGATATAGACGTGGCTAAGTTGTGTCAGCTGGCGGGCATCCACCTGGCAGTATTAAAGAAAACCAATGCGCCGCCGGTCACACAGCAGCAACTGGACGCGCTGTGGTTGCATGGCGCACGGTTATCAGGCGATCCGCTGTTTGGACTGCATTTTGCCGCCTCCGTGCAGCCGGCGGCGTTAGGTATCGTCGGGCAGATTATTCAAACCAGCGCCACGGTGGGAGAAGCGATCACCCATGCCGCAGCGCTGACGCACCACGTAACAGACCAGTGCCGGCTGGAGATTGCCCGGAGTAATAAAAGCTTTACGGTAAGGTTCATTCCAGCCGGTGGTAACGTAAACGAGCCTACGATGGCTTTCCGCTCATTGGTGGAGTTGTTGATGGTGATCACCATCCATGAGATGTCGGGACTGATGCTTGAAAAAATAACGCCGTTGACGGTACGGTTACCTTATAATGTACCGGACGCTGCGGCTTATGAACAGGTTTTCCGTTGCCGGCCAACAAAGCGTGCCGGGGAGTATGCGCTGGTGTTCGATATCCGTTATTGGGAAGAGCCGATTTTAACGGCCAACTATGAACTGCAGGAACTGTTGCTGAAGAAAGTGGCGGCTATGGCGCCACAGCAGCCTGCGAAAGCGGCGGGCACGCTCCGGACAAGAGTATATAACTACCTGTTGGCCAATTCTTACCTGGGCATAATATCACTGGAAGAGATGGCGGCCAATTTTAACCTGAGTCCGCGCAGCCTTCAGCGTAAGCTGAAGGACGAAGGGGTAAAATACCAGGAAATTGCGGATGCCGTGCGGAAATCCCTGGCGTTGTATTATATCTCTTCCGGCAGTTATCCGCTGAAAGATATTTCTTATATGCTGGGATATAATGAATTGAGTGCTTTTACCCGTGCCTTCAGGCGGTGGACGGGCAGCAGTCCGTTACAATATCAGTCGTTGTAGTTGAAGGTGGTGTCTTTATGTACGATGCCCCACTTTTTAACGAAAATATAATCTCCCTTTTCGAGGGCGTCGAGATAGTTGCTGATCCATTCCCGGAAGGAGGGCGCTACAATTTCACGGTGCCCGTCGTCATGCCAGAGGGTGATGATCTGGCCATAGTGGCCACCGGGGGCGGGATCCAGGTCCAGGCAGAGGAAATTACCGAAGCCGTCGGCGGTAATGGGTATCCAGCGGGGATTCCACCAGTCGGACCGGATACCGGTGTCCGGCTCGGAAGCGATGGGCTCATCATTATAGGTAAATGTCCCGGAAGCGATCAGGTCGTGCCAGTAATGCCATTTGTTGATGATCTCTTCCAGCGGTAGCAGCTGGTCGCCGTCTACCAGTCCGGGCCTTGGTTTCTGCTGTCCGTCATGAACGGCGTAGAAAGCCTTGAAATCGGCCGGCAGGGCTGATTCTGTTAGTTTTTCCAAAGACTCCAGCGATGCAGTGGAGACGCCGGGGTTAAGTACATGCAGTAGCCTGGGGGCATGCTGTCTCATCCAATTTTCCCATCGTGTCCAGTATTCTTGCATATGGTATGGGTTTAAACCGACTATAAAGATGTAAAAAATCCGCCATAAATAAAAGCGGGGAATGATACGGGCGCGTGAAAGAAATGCCTACTTTTGTAACCAGCATCATTTAAACGAAAATATACCACTATGGCACAGTTACCTAAATTTCTGATCGCAGACGATCCTGTAACAGACCCGGAAAATGAATATATTTTTCACACTGAAAAACCCCGCTTCTTCGCCAAACGTGTAGAAGAAGACGAAGAAACTGCCTACATCGATATCATCGAGGAAATCGACGATGTGGAAGCATTCTACAAAAATGCTCCGGAAAAGAAACAGGAGTTGCTTGAACAACTGGAAGACTGGTACTACTCTTACATGGAATGGCTGGAAGACGACGGCGAAGAAGACGACGAAGAAGAATAGTAACTGTAAGAAATTGAAAAGCGTCCGCTATCGCGGGCGCTTTTTTGTTGCCTCATCAGTCGGGTTGCAATTGCAACTGCAGTTCCTTTCTGAATGCGGATGGATTGACCCCTTTATATTTTTTGAACATCCTGTTTAGATGGCTTTCGTCGGTGAAGCCCAGCTCGTAGGCTATTTCTCCTACGCGCATGCTGCTGTATTGCAGCCTTGTTTCCACCAGTTTCAGTTTGTACTGCGTGATATATTGCTGCAGACTGTCGCCGTTGTTCCGTTTGAAGTATTCACTCAGGTACGTCGGCGATATATTAAAGTGGGAGGCGATCTGCTCGGCCCGCAGTTTCTCGGGAGAGTAGATATTTTCATGGATATAATGAAGGATGTTCAGCGGCGCGTCACTTTTGCCCGGCTGCCGGGATGGTTCGGGCAACTGGCTGGAGATATTGCGGGCCACGATCATCAGGATGGTATTGACTATCTGTTGTGACAGCGCTTTATGATAAGGCTGCTGGTTTACCTGCTCGCGGATAAGCGCGTCTATCAGTGATTTTACCAGCGGTTTGTCGCTTTTGTTTTTGAGAATACAGCCCGGCAGGTGATTATTGTTCTGGAAGATGAATTCCAGCTGCTGTATCCATTCTTTAGGCTGATCTTTCAGGTAGACGTCATTAAAGCGGATAAAGAAAAACCTGGTGCTTTCCTTTACCTCAAAAGAATGGCAATCCTGCGGCATCACGAGGAACAGCTTATCGGCGCTGTAGGGCAACTGGTTCTTGTTTACACACTGGACCCCGCTGCCTTCCATAATATATACCAATTCAAAGAAGTTGTGTTTATGCGCATCTATCGGGCATTCGGTACATTCGCGGTACTCAATTTCAAAAGGCTGATATAAATTTTCCTGTAACATCTTATAAAGTTACTGAATGATCCCTGATTTGTACAAAGAATTTTACAGGAAGAAACGGATCTTTGATATATAAAATTACTGTAATGGAAAACAACACAATTGCCTTTGTACTGTTAAGATTGGCTGTAGCAGCCAGCATGTTCGGCCACGGTCTCGTAAGACTTCCCAAACTTAGCGGATTCAGCCAATGGATGGTCACTTCTTTTGAAAAATCAATGCTGCCCGGCGCCATGGTACTGCCTTTTAGCTATATACTGCCCATCGCTGAGTTTATTGTGGGCCTGTTCCTGATACTGGGGCTGTTCACCCGCCTGTCTCTCATTGGCGGCGCGCTGATCATGATCGCGCTGATACTGGGCACTACCCTGATAGAAGACTGGCACTCCCTGCCTTCACAACTGATACATGCGGCCTTCTTTGCGGTGCTGCTGGTGTTCATCCGGTATAATGGTTTTGCCCTGGATAAGCTGATAAGCAGGTGATCCGGTGGCCAGCCCGCTGACCATACCCCGAAAAGATCTTCATCATGTGCCTTTTCCGGGTATGGTCAGCAGCATCAACGTTTATTCGTGACCAGGACGTTTGATTTTCATTTCATCAAGGTCCAGCTGCATTTCCTGGCTGCGGATCACTTCATCGCTGAACGTGTTATGTTGCCGCAGCCGGAACAGCTCCTGCCGTTGCCGCGCGTAGATGTCCATCAGCACGGAATGATACAGGTCCACTTCCGCCTTTTCCGTGTCGTCGCATTCCAGTGATTCCAGCCGTGCAGAAGTGCTGTTGATATTATGTTCCAGGTCTTTTTTCAGGAAACCTACCAGTTCATTGTCAGCAGCTTCCACGCTGTATTTTTCTTCCAGCCGCTGAAGGGCCACTTTCATCATGGCCAGCCGCATACCGGCTTCCTGCTCCGCCAGCGGCGTGATGTCATCTATCTCACCTACTTTGATCAGCTTTATCAGCCAGGGAAGCGTGAGTCCCTGGAACACCAGCGTGACCAGTATAACAATGAACGTGATAAAAATGATCAGGTTACGGTGCGGAAACAGTAATGGCACCGACAACGCGGAAGCTAACGACACCACGCCCCGCATACCAGCCCATCCCACTACCAGTGGCCCTTTCCAGCCCGGACTCGATTCCTGTGTACGGATTTTTTTGCTCAGCATCCGGGGAATAAAAGCGCCGGGATATACCCATAACAACCGTACCGCTATGGTGAGGAAAGCGATGATCAGCCCGTAGCGGATGGCATCGCCAATAGAATAATCCCCCAGCGCGTGTACGATAGTAGGAAGTTCCAGTCCTATGAGCATGAAAATGATACCGTTGAGCACAAAGATCAGCGTGCTCCAGACGCCCAGCATCTGCATCCGCGTGGCGCCATCGGGGAAGACCAGGTGAGAGCGGTACGAGAGGAACAGCCCACCGCTGACAACCGCCAGTACCCCGGAAAAATGGAACTGTTCCGCCGCCAGGTAAATGAAATACGGCGTCATCACCGTCAGCGCGGAATCTATACTGGGCGTGGTGGGCAGCCAGCGGTGAATCAGATACATGACATACGCTACCGCCAGTCCTATCACCACGCCCATCCCCGCAGATAAAAAGAACTGTCCCACAGCTTCCTGCATCACAAAGTGCCCTGAGACCACCGCTGCAGCGGCAAAGCGGAATACGATCAGGCTGGAGGCGTCGTTGATAAGGCTCTCCCCTTCGAGAATGGTCATCGCCCGCTTGGGTACTTTCAGGTGTTTCAGCACGCTCGTCGCCGCCACAGCATCCGGCGGGGAGATAATGCCACCCAGCAGGAAGCCCAGCGCCAGCGTAAACCCGGGTATCATCGAATGCGATACATAAGCAATAATACAGGACGTGAAAATAACCGCCCCGAAAGCCAGCATCATAATGGGCCGCTTCCACTTCCAGAAATCGTTCCACGACGTATACCAGGCAGCTTCGTACAACAAAGGCGGCAAAAAGATGGTGAACACCATATCCGGGTCTATCTCCATCGCCGGCAAGCCGGGGATGAAACCAATGCCCAGTCCCGCTAACACCAGGAAAATTGGATAGGAAATCTTCAGCCGCTGGCCCAGCATGACCAGCATAAACACAACGAACAATAAAGTAAGGACAAGAAGCAACGAGTGATGCATATGAGGGGATATATTTGCCGTTAATTTAAACAATTGGACGACAAGTTTTCTGGTGAACTATATGGATTTTTGCCTGTCCGGCATCTGTAAATAAAGCTCTCCCGATGCCTCTACGCCTGATCTTCCTATTGCTCATCGTGAGTGGTTGCCGTTTCCAGCCGGTCAATATGGTAAATGGCGGACTGGTATTAATCGATTCCTCCCTGCCTGCTGACAAGGCAAAGTTTTATCACGCTGATGAACACACCACCGGATACCCGATTTATTACATGGGGCCTGTCGCGGATACCATTGTACTGCCGTCACGACCGTTGTCTCCTTACCGGAAATCGGCGGATGAAGCATTTGATGGAGACGTTCCCCGGGCCCCGGCGGACAGTGCACATCTGCGAATAGTGGTGGATACCGCCTTCCCTTTGTCCGGTGGTATCCGTTATGCTCGTTTCGGTTGTTCGAAGAAGGCTCAGGCCACCGCTGTACTGGATTCTATCGTGTATTACAAGGCAGTTCCCGTGTTTCTCTATAACAAGGGAGTCGGAGTGTTTAACATTGGAAAGTTTGGTGCGCTGAACCATATTATTATGCAGGCGAGGAACGAAAGCGGCAATTGGCAGGATGTCGTAAGGCCACCTGACTACTATTGCAGTACGGGAGCCAGTGAACAGGTGTTGAAAGCCGGGGAGGTAGCCATCGCAAAGCTTTTTCTGATGGACGGAGACTATACTACCACCTGCCGGCTGAAGTTTAGGTTATGGAAGGACAGTGTGTATTCCAATGTGTTTCCGTTTGTGATTGACAGACGGCAGTTGAAGAAGGCGTTATAGTTATTTCTCTGTTTGTTCCCGGTATTTATCATACTGCTGCCGGATGTACACATACAGGTCGTAGTCGCTGATCGCTCTTACAAATTCATAAGACGGCTGATACCGCAGCATAAACTGCGCGAGGCTGTCTCCGTCCATTCCTGTGAGGCGTTGCACCAGCGATGAATTGAACTTCTGTTCCACCAGATTTTCTTTTTCTTTGTCCAGCAATATTTTCCTGAACTTTTCTTTCTTCCTGTTCTTGCGAAAGGATACTGCTTTGTACAGCTGATTGATATTTACAGCAATGAGTGGTCCGGCGCTCACGATCACTTCATTCCAGCGCGGGCGATGGAAATCGAATTCTCTCCTGAATTCCTGTCGCAGGCGCAGGGAATCCCGCAGGTGGTTGTACTGTATGATGTTAACGGCTTTTAGCTCCAGTGGCTGGGATTGCAGCTGGTGGGTGACTGTCGTCCGGTCTTTACTGACGACATAAAGCAGTGGTATAAAGCCCAGTGCTTTCAGTAACAGCGTGTCGCCGTTATGTGCGCTGAGTTGATAGTATCCCTGCTCATTGCTGGTGATGGCGCTTTGCGTGCGTTTATTCAGCACCGTTACCCCGGCTACCGGGATAGTGTCTTCCCGGAAAATAGTGCCTTGTATGGTACGCTGGGCATGGGCCTGCAACAATGCCAGCAGCAATGATAACAATAAGATAATATGCCGGAGTGGCCGCATAACGGCAAGATATAAACGCTTTCTTAAAGGAAAAGTTAATATTGCAGGTTTTGGTTTAAATTAGTATCATGAAAGGATTCTGGTCATATTTCTGGGTAGTATACATGCTCTTTTTTGCCATCCCTTTTCCCATGCTGATTTACTATAACACAAGGGAAGGGTTGTCAGATACCAACCCATATCTGGCGATCACCTGGCTGGCACTGTCAGTGATATTATGGATCATCCTGGTACAGCGTTGGTTCCGGAACTGGATACTGTTGCCGTTTAAGATGAAACGGAACATGGATTACCTGTTGCGCGAAGGCGAACGTCGGGAAGCCCGTGTGATTGAGAGTAAGGATGGCAAACAGTTTAAACATGACATGATTACCAAAGGGATGACGGTCAGCCTGCGTAACTTCGTGGGAACGCCGATCACTGAAAAGCTGGAACTGGTAGATACCAAACCGGGAGAAATGCGTTTCGAAAAAGGAAGGGTCATTTACCTGATGATAGACAAAACCCTGAAGTTACGGCCTTACCTGACCGTTGATACAGCACAGGCGGACATAAAAGCGGGACGGATGCTGTTGACGGTTTTGCTGTGGTTGCTCATTGTAGGGGCCATAGCAGGCTATTATTATTTCTCTTACCACCTGGAGAATGACGGTTATGGCTGGCGTTTCATGAAGTTCTATCATCCGCTGGTGTTATGCCCGGTAATTTTGTTTGCCACTCATTTTGGATTGGGGCTCTGTTAAAGCTATTCAGTGGGGGAGACCCGGACACGCTGTTGCGGATCAAATACTATGGGATACAAACGATGGCGGAGGTGGTAAGTGCATCGCAGACAGGTACTTATATCAACGAACAGCCGCAGGTGAAATTTGAGCTGCGGTATAAAGATGAGTATGGCAAGACCTACAACACAGAACTGAAAAAAATTGTATCGCTGATTGATCTGGGAATGACCCGCCAGGAAACCGTTTCTGTTTTTTACCTGAAGGACAAGCCTTCGGAGGTGGCGTTTGCAGACGATCTGGATGACTAAACTAATTTTATGCTGAAGAACCTGTCTATAATTTCAGGGTTATTGTTGCTGCTGGGTTGCTTTTCCTGCAACCAGCTGGCGGATACATTCAAAGATACCTTCAAGGAAAAGACGGATGATAAAAGGGAAGATGCACCATCCAGCAACAGCACTACGGTAACTTCCTCCGTTGTTATCGAGTCGCATGTTTCTTCGGATACTATCCGCAGCACCAGCACTTATCGTTATCCCGGAACGGCCCGCTCTGCCGAAGCTACCCGTTCCTCCGGTAGTACCGGTACTTCCGGTACTACCGCCACTGGCGGCGCTTCCGGCCCGTCCCGCAGCACTGCCCGCAAGGCAGCTTTTTTGATGGACGAAGCAGGGCTGAAAGCGGCTCAGGCCAGTCTTCGGGCTTTGCCTGCCTATGCCGGCAAAAAAATGTATCTCTACAATGATATCCATGCATACGATGACGGTCGTATCAACCTGCAGCTCCGCCATCCGGATAACCCCGAATATGTGGATGCCTACCACTTTCGGAACGGCAGATGGACGGGACCGGAGCCGGTCCAGCTTTCCATCCGCGACAAGGTGGAACAAAAAATGGTGCCGCTGGACGACGTTGATTTTGCCAGTATGGCGAGAGTGTGTAAAAATATTGCGGAGAAGTCTGCCACGATAGAAGGAGCGAAGGTGCCCACCCATGTCTATGGTATTGTCCAGGAGAAACGGATGATATGGTATCCGGCATCTATCAGCGGCAGCCGTGAGAGATACGCGATCAGTTTTAACCCGGATGGCAGTGTCAAAAAATTTTTCCGGGAGTAAACGGCACTTCCTGCAGCACTTCATAGTGAGGCGCTTCCACCGCTTTTTTCAGTATGGTCACCTTGTTACAGCAGAAGCTGTCGTAGCAATCAAAATCACGCAGATTTACCTTTAGAAGTTCTTCGTTGGCCACATTCCGCGCAATGGTGATATGCGGCCGGATAAGCCGGCGGCGCCTGAATTCCGTCATAATAGTTCCATGCAGGCGGTGTATGCGATCGCTGTTGGCGGGCTGTAACATCAATGTGCCGGTAGTGCCGTGGTGAAAAATACCTGCGCCACCGAGTTGTACATCGAATTCCCGAAAGCCTTCCACCGCATGTGCTACCCGCCGGATAACAGACTGGTCATCTTCTGTTATTTGAAATTTCATCAGGGAGATATGGGCTATCGATCCCAGGTTGTAGGACGGTATCCTGATCATGCCTGCCAGCAGGCTTTTCATGGCGGCCACCTTGCGCACGATTGCCTGTCCCGGAGAGAGCAATAAAAAGTATTCATAACAGCTGAATAGTGAGAGCTGTGCATAGTTCCCCCGTCGCATAACAACGAACATTTAACATGACAATAAATGGGTGAAATAATGGGGTAGCAGGTAGTCATTAAAGTTAATAAAAGTATGGATGGCTAACAAAAAATAATGATGACGGTCTTCATCTCCCGATAACAGTAAAAAAGCACCTCAAATAATAAATTTCCATGCTATGAGTAAATTTGCCAAATTGCAGGCTGGAAAACAAGCAGGGTATGCAGGAAACAGGAAAACTGGTTAGTATCATTATCGCCACTTATAACTCAGAAAAATACATTGGGGAGTGTTTGTCATCCATTCAGTCGCTGGGACAACCGGCCATAGAGGTCGTGATTGTGGATGGCGGCAGCACGGACAATACCATCAATATTGTAAAAGGCTTCGACAGCAGCCTGGTGTCCTGGGAAAGCGGCCCGGACAAAGGCATTTACGATGCGTTGAACAAAGGCGTGGAACGGGCCCGGGGCCGGTGGCTTTACTTTATGGGCGCCGATGACCGCCTGCTGCCGGGTTTTGGGGAGATGATACAGCAGCTGAAGGACGAGAATACCGTTTACTATGGCAATACCACCGAGTATTTCGAAAAGGAAGGCCCGCGCTACCTATTGCTGAAAGGGGCCTTCAGCAACTACCGGCTGGCAAAATTCTGCATGAATCACCAGACAATCCTTTATCCCGCCGGTGTATTCCGGAAATACCGCTATGACCTGCGTTACCGGGTCTTTGCCGATTATGCCCTCAATATCCAGGTATGGGGTGACAAAGCTTTTAAGAAGGTACATCTTCCCATTACCATCGCGCAGTACAATATGGACGGTTTCTCATCCGTCACCAAGGACAAGGATTTTGTCTTCCGGCAGGAGAAATTCGGCCTGGTCAGAAAAAGCATGGGGTGGTGGATCTACCTGCGCCTGCTATCCAGGAAATACAAATACCAGTTGCGCGGAAAGAGCTGGGAATAACATCTTGCCTCAATTGTCCCGGGTTGCCGGTAACAGCCGGCCATAGGCTGCCAGTACGCGGTCTACTTTCCGCCGGTGCTCGGCCCGTACCGCCTGCACGCTTTGCTGCCTTACATAGGCGCATAACCTGATAATTTCATCATCCAGTATAAACAAAACAATTTCAATCCGCAGCATCCTGTCCCACTGGGTGATGCCGGGGATATCGTCCGTGTCGGGCCGTGGGCGGAGGTCTTCCAGCAGCAACTGTTCAAACAGCGCCGGATATAGCTTGTAAAGCACCGGGACGGCAGGAGAGGTGCCGCGTTCTGTTTTCAGGACAGCCGCAGCCATGCGCGGCGAACGGATAAAACTGCGTATACGCCTTCGGAGGCGGGAGAGGAATTTGATCGCCGTCGTCTTCCTGAACTTAATACTGGCTTCCATCAGAAAGCGGATGATCGCTTTGATGTGTAGTTCTGATTTGAGGAGATGGTCGTCTATCGTGACGCCTTTGACTATTAAAACCTCATCAGGAGAGCTATGGTCCAGCAGGTACGTTTTAAATAGCTCGGGGTTAGCCTGGTGTAAAGGTATTTCGGGACTGTTCATAACAAATGTTTTTGGGGTCAATGAGCTGTTACTCTTATAGATACACGTTGGATACAGGATTTGTTCAGCGAGTTAGGAAATATATTATTAAAAATATATCTATATTATTGTTGTTTTAAAATTTGTTTAGGTGATAGCTACCAGGAGGCCTCTTGGATTAAGCCCCCTGATAGTCTGTTATTATCACTTAGTCTGGCGTCCGTTTAATATTTTGTTACATTAATAAGGTCGGCAATACTATCACTAATGGGCTTCTATTATGTGCGTAGAAAAATAGTCGTCTATCAGCACTTCATCGAAATCAAAGTCCGCATCGTAATCATTCAGCTCATTATGTGATAGGGCGATGATCCCATTATCATTTTCTCTTGTATAAACAAATCTCTTTTTCATCGCATCCTCAAATGCTTGAAGTATTTTCGGGCCATGTTTTCTCAACTGCTTTATTACTTTGGATGGGATGCAGGTAGTTCCATTTGCGGAGATCTGATATAGAGATTGATTTCCGGTCTTCAAATGTTGTTGGGTAATTGCCAATTCTGGCTATAGTAAGGGAGGAATTGGGCTTAAAGCTGCCTTATCCTTATTTTCTTTGGGGTTAGGGTAACAAATACGGGACGTCGCAGCTCCTGCGTTTGCAATAGGTAGATAATTGCTTTTGTGATCTCCTTGTATTCATGGAAAGTATAGCGAAGAAAGAGAACACTAAGGTTTTTGATGTGGTGAGCAAATACCCACTCCCCAAAGTCCTTATCTTCTGTGAGTAGTAAATAATCGTTTTTTAAGGCCCATTGTATTACTTCCTCGTCCTTAATGCCCTTGCTTAGTTCTGTTACGGAGGTAACACCAAAGCCTTCATCCCTCAATGTTTTAACAATGTAGGAATGTATGTTTTCATCAGCTAAGATCATGCTACTGCAATAATACTTTCGTTATCAATAACATCTGAAGCGTAAGCCAAAGCGGCAGTAATAGCAACAGGGGAAAGAGAAGGATATGCCTCTACGAGATTTGCAATAGTAGCTCCCTCAGATAATCTTTGTAATATCAAAGCAACGGTAATGCGTGTACCCTTAATGACTGGCTTACCAAGCATTATATTAATATTTGACTCTATGTATTCTCTGTAATCCATGATAGCACAAAATTTAACCACAATTTAGGCAAAAAATATCACCTGCTTATCGGGTCAGACTGTTTTGTCTGTCCCAAATCACATAGAGAATGAGGGCATTTTTTATTGCATATTGTTTGACATAATTGTAATTTAAGAACATATTAGTATCATCATCCGTTGTCATCTTTCCTCTGAAGCTCATATCCACCCATAAAAAACGCCCAAACCAAGCAAAGCTAAGTTTGGGCGAATCATCTTTTTTGTAGTCCCGACAGGGATCGAACCTGTATCTAAAGTTTAGGAAACTTCTATTCTATCCATTGAACTACGGGACCATCCTGATTCCCTTCCGGGGTATCGGGTTGCAAAAGTAAGGGTTTTAAATTAATATTTAAAGACTTTCTATATCAACTTTTCCTCCCGAAGGCGCATAAATGCTGTCTATTTCCTTTTTGTACTTTTCGAGGATCACCTTCCGCTTGGCTTTCAGGGTGGGGGTGAGTTCCCCGGCGTCTACCGTCCATTCATGGGGAAGTAACTGGAACTTTTTGACCTGTTCGATGTGGTTGAAGAACTGGTTGTACTTATCCACGGTCTGTTTGTAGAGGTCCTGCACTTCCTGGCGCTTCAACAGCTCTTCGTTGCTGCCGGCGGAAATTCCCTTTTTCTGGGCCCAGCCGCGCAGGTTGTCGAAGGAGGGCACAATCAGTGCCGCGGTGAATTTGCGGTCTTCGCCTACCACCATGATCTGTTCTATATAGGGAGACTCCTTGAACTTGTTTTCTATCGGCTGAGGGGCCACGAACTTGCCGCCGGAGGTTTTGAACAGCTCCTTTTTCCGGTCGGTGATTTTCAGGAATTTATGATCGATCAGTACACCGATGTCGCCGGTATGGAACCAGCCGTCGGTGATGGCGTCGGTGGTAAGGTCGGGGCGTTTGTAGTACCCTATGGTAACGCTGGGGCCTTTGCACAGTATCTCGCCGTCTTCTGCAATTTTTACCTCGACATTGCTGATGACAGGGCCTACGGTGCCGAACATACGGTCTTCTTCATTATAGCGGTTTACGCTGATGACGGGCGATGTTTCCGTAAGGCCGTATCCTTCCAGAATGGGGATACCGGCGGCGGTGAATATTTTCAGCAGCCTTATCTGGCAGGCGGCGGCGCCGTTAACGATACACTGTATATTGCCGCCCAGGGCAGCGCGCCATTTGCTGAAGATCAGTTTGTTGGCCAGCTTCAGCTGGAAGTTATACCAGGCGCCGGCGTTGTGGTTGATCTCATAACGTTTGCCCAGGTCTACGGCCCAGAAAAATAAGGCGCGTTTAATACCTTTCAGCTCAAGACCGGTCGCCATGATCTTTTCATACACTTTCTCCAGCAACCGTGGTACGGTGGTGAAGATGGTCGGTTTGATCTCTCTCAGGTTGTCGGCGATGGTGTCCATGGTTTCGGCGTAATAGACAGGCACGCCGGCGGTAAGATAGAGGTAGGTGACCATCCGCTCAAAGATGTGGTTGAGCGGCAGGAAACTGAGCGCACGGGCGTTTTTGTTGACCGGCAGGTAAGGCTGACAGGCCAGCACGTTGCTCATCACGTTTTGATGGGAGAGCATGACGCCCTTTGGGGTGCCGGTGGTACCGGAGGTATAGATGATGGTCACCAGTTCCTCGGGAGATATGTTTTGCTGCACTTCTTCTATCAGGGGATAGTTGCTTTCGTCGGCCAGCGCCGGCACTTCAGACCAGTGGCGGGCGCCGGTTACCTGCTGGAAGGTAAAGATTTCCCGGATGGTGGGAAATTTATCCCGGGCAGCCAGTACTTTATTCAGCAGCTCCTCGTCACTGACAAACAGGATACGGGCTTCGGCATCGTTGAGCACATATTCCAGTTCCTGTTGACTGATCGTCGGGTAAATGGGGGTGAGCACAGCGCCGATCTGCTGACAGGCGAGGTCGGTCAGTAGCCATTCCGGCCGGTTGGGCGATATAATAGCGATCTTGTCTTTCTCTTCATTGGTTTTGATGCCTGCCCGGATACCCAGCTTCAGTAAGCCTGAGCTGAATTTGCGGGTGATGGCAGCTACTTCCTGTGTGCTGTATTTCCTCCATTGTCCGTTTTCTTTGCCGGTAAGCATATCCTCCCTGGGATAGTTTTCCAGCTGATACCGGATGACGTCGAATAGTCGCTGCGGTCGGTCCATTATGCTGTTTTTTTGAGTGTGCTGTACGTGCTTATATTCTTTTCAGCGTATTATCGAAAGTGTCTTTATGATAAGTATTGAAGTATTGAAGGGCAAGTGCAATGCCCCATCCTAAGGAGGGCCCCAGTGGCCAAAGGGCACTTCCGGGCATGTCCCGGTCAGAAAGGAACCATACCAGCCACAATCCCGTGTTGATCACCAGGTAGATGATAAGATGACATTTAAAGCCGGCCCTGGCCTTTGCGATATGCCAGAGACGTTCATCTCTTTGCTGGGTAGTTTCCATGACAGGTGGTTTTATCTGTGAAGCGGCTTTACTCAATTTAAAATATTTTATCGGCTTTCCGGCGGAAAAAACAAGAAATATGAGCTATCGGGAGGCACTGATATGAAACCCTATGTTTACCTGCGAATTAATCAGTTTATCCTGTAATGATTTGTCAGCGCGATAGTTGATACCCCACAGGGTACGATCGATATTGAAATTGGCGACTGCGGTAAGATGATGCCCGTCTATGCTGATACGTACAGGGAAGGAGATATTTTTAGTGACAGTTTTAATGGTCAGGTTGCCGGACATGACGTGTGTGGCGTCTTTTAACGCTACCTCTTCTCCAACAGCAGGGTAGTAGGTGTTGATACCGGTCATCTCGAAAACGGCGGTAGGAAATTTATCCACGTCGAAAAAAGAACTGCCTTTCAGTTCGCGCTCCAGCTTGTTCTTCATGGCGCTGTCTGCGGCGAGGTCTATATTCTGCAAACTGTGCATGTTGATCACCAGCCGGCCGCTGGTGACCAGGGAGTCTTTTACATAAATCGCTCCGCCGGCGAGCCGCAGGGTACCCTGATGTTTACCGGTAGGCTTGGTGCCTATCCACGATATCACGCTGGCAGCGGTGTCCGCCAGGTAAGCGTTGCCGATGGCTGCTTTTACCGCCTGAGGATTGCTGGCAGCGGCTTTGTCGGCCTTGGGCGCCTGTTCACAGGCAACCAGGATACCGGACAGTAAAAAAAGGTATACAATACTTTTCATAAATATCTCCCTGCATTTATAATGCCCGGCATTCCGGAAGCACCGGAACGCCGGAGTGATCAATCTATTCTATCAGTTCCCGGTTGCCCACCCATACAAACCGCTTGATGATAAATTCCTGGTTGGTGAAACTGGCGTTACCGGCCGGATTGCCTCCGCTGACGTGGAAGTCGGAAAAGGCGGCATGCTGGTTTACCCAGATGAAACCGGTCAGATTAAAGGAAACAGGTGTAAACACACTGTTCATTTCATCTGCGATCTTCTCTTTGGTGGCAGGATCTGTGGTGTACGCCGCGCAGGTAATGGCGCCATGCTTCTGTGCCATCTGTTTGGCCAGCTGAATGGTATGTGCCGTGTCTTTGGTTTTAACGATCAGCACAATGGGGCCAAACAGCTCCTTTTCATAAATATTGGTATCAGCGCTGCTGACTTCAATGACGGTAGGTGCCATCACCCTCGCTTTGCTGAATTCTTCGTTGGTAACGGGTGCGCCTGCCAGTACCACTTTGCCGCCCAGCTGCTGTGCTTCCAGTGTACGCTGCAGGGTGCTTTCGTTCTGAAGGGCGCCCAGCGTGCCTGCCCCCATTTTCGGATTGTTGGTCAGCGCTACGATGGCGTCCCTGAACTTCTGTACCACCTCGTTGAAACTTACCTGTCCCGCTGCGGTAGCAATACCGGTTTCAGGAATAAAGAAGTTCTGCGGCGCGGTACACATCTGGCCGGAATACAGGCTCACGGAGAAGGCGAGGTTCTGTATTACCGCGTCCAGGTCTTTTACGCTGTCAAGCAGTACGGAGTTGACGCCCGCTTTTTCTGTGAAGACCGTTTTGCCGGGAAGTGATTCTACATAATTACCGAAAGCGCTGCTGCCGGTATAGTCTATCAGTTTTACGTCCGGATGTTCAGACAGTTTTTTGGCGATCAGGTTATCTGAACTGTCCGGCGCCAGCTGGCAAAGCAGCGGGTCGTGCCCGTTTTCCTGTAACACCTGCTGTATGGCGGCCACCGCAATGGCGATGGGCAGGATAGCCCGTGGGTGCGGTTTTACGATCACAGGGTTGCCTGTGATCAGGTTGGCGTACATACCGGGCAGGGTGTTCCATACGGGGAAGGTGGAGCAACCGATCACTACGCCGATGCCTTTCGGAATGGCGCGGAATGTCTTGCGGAGCCGGATGGCGGATTTGCCCATGGGCTTTTCCCATTCCAGCTCAGCAGGGTACCGTTGCAGCTCATGATAACCGGTGGCAATGGCTTCGAGGGCACGGTCGTTGGCGTGCGGACCGGAAGCCTGGAAGCTCATCATAAAGCTCTGCCCGGTAGTATGCATGGTGGCATTGGCGATATCAAAAAAATAATCCTTAATACGTTCAAGCGTTTCCGTTAGTACGCCGGCTCTTTCGGCAACCGGGGTACGGCCCCAGGCGGAAGCGGTATCCCCGGCCCTTCTCACCAGGTCATCGACGGCGAAGACCGGGTAGGTAACGCCCAGCACTTCCTGGGTATAGGGTGACACTTCTTCTCCTGCCCAACCGGTTTCTCCGCTCTGCAGCAATTGTTTGAAAGGTTTGTTCAGCAGCTGTTGATAACTCTGTACGCCTTTTGCATGGGCTTCTTCCCCGTAAGCCTTGGGGTGCTCCGGATAGTGCGAATAGAAAGTTCTTTCGTGATTCGCTTTAACAGCGGCATCAATCGTGTTTTGGTGTTTCGTAGCGAGCATTATTCAGATTTTGAGATTATTCAGACAGCCGGGATGGTTATCATCCCGGCTGGAAAAAGCTTAAAAAACGGCTCTCTTGCTAATCCAATGCTGCATTTTTCACATCGTGGCCCGGGGCGTAAGCCCGGGAACTCAATACCCCGCGTTGATCAGCGTGAATTTTCCGTCATTGTAATATTCATCGGGCCTGGGTTTCAACGGATGATTGCGCTGATATTTCAGAAAGTCGTCATAGTCCTGTTTATGCAGCGCTACCCATGCTTTGTAGGAGGCCTGATTGGCAGCAGGACCGAAGAGCCAGTGGTTGTAAGATTCAAACATACCCTGCTGCAGCATCGTTTGCTGAAAGTCAAAGAGCGCATAAGGATAGGTGTTGCTATAGGAGTGGTACCAGTCCAGCAGGAAACGGGTGCGGGCCATGATCAGCGCGTCCGGGTCTACACCGCCGGTGATCACGCTCAGCTGTTTGCCCATGCACTGTTTGAAAGCCTGGACGAAACCGCCGTCCCCTTTGCTTTTTTTGCCCTTTCTGCCTTCTTCTTCAGGCACCATGCTGTCGAACAGGCTCGGGTCGTTGAACAACTTTTTGTACGATTCCAGTACAATGTTCCTGATTTCGGCGGTCCGGGTCGTGAAACTCTCCATGTTCATGAAGGTTTCACCATATAAGATGCACCACAAAGGGCTGTTGCTGTAATAGTAGGTTTTGGTGGCATTGTAGTAGTTGCCCGGAAAGGTAGGGTCCTGTTCAATGCCTTTGAGCCAGGAGCGCAGTGCGCCGTCATACATCTTGAAGTTCATCGCCAGCGTACCGTTGTCGTTGTACAGCTCGCCGCTGTTCGGGAATTTGCGGATGGCTTTTTCATACATCCGTTGCGCAGTTTTCCACTCTTCCCGTCCCTGGTAGATGTTGCCGGCAATCTGGAATACCTGTACGTCTGCTTCTTTCCTGCTGAGCAGCGGTTCTATCACATTTTTTGCTTTGTTAAGGTCTCCTTTCAGGTAAAAGGTAAAACCCAGCTGTTTCCTGTATTCAAAATTGTCGGGTTCCAACTGTAAAGCCTGGTTTAATACCAGCACAGCATTGGAATAATCCCCGTTACGCATGAAGTTGGTAGCGGTCCTGTATAATTCATTTGCATCCTGCGCCACCGCCACTTGTGAAAATAATACCCCCGCAACAAATACTGCTTTCAATAAAGAAGACCTCATATGCATTCCTGTCTGTCGTTTGTTGTAAAAGTAAGGAAAATGGGGTAATGTGCCGCTGATCAATCTCCCGGCAGAAATAAATAAGGACAGGAAATTTTATATTATGTATTTAATTTATTTGTTTGAAGTGATATTTTTGAAAGGGGAGGTAGGGGCAGGCCGGCACAGCCGGCAACATCCGCCAAAAAAATTCCCCTGATGGTAAAACATCAGGGGAACCGCAATATTGTAAAAATATGTTGATTAAATCACATGCGTTATCAGGCCATCCCGCAACTTGGGTTCAAACCAGGTGCTTTTAGGAGGCATCACATTGCCACTGTCGGCAATATCAAACAATTGCTGGATGGTAACGGGGTACAGGGCGAAAGCGATTTTCATTTCTCCGCTGTCTACCCGTTTAACCAGCTCCTGTAAGCCACGGATACCGCCCACGAAGTCGATCCGTTTGTCGGTACGCTGGTCTTTGATGCCCAGGTGTTTGTCCAGGATGTTGTTGGACAGGATGGTCACGTCCAGGATACCGATAGGATCGGTGGTATAGGTACCTTCTTTGGCTACCAGGCGATACCAGGTCCCCTCAAGGTACATGCTGAATTCGTGCAGCATGGAAGGTTGCTGGGGCTGGTGGCCGATTTCTTCTACAGTGAAGTCGTAGTCGAGGCGGGACAGCAGTTCCGCTTTGCTCAGGCCGTTGAGGTCTTTCACCAGGCGGTTATAGTCCAGGATAGCGAGCTGGCTGGCAGGGAAGATGGTGGTCAGGAAATAGTTCACCGGGTTTTCCACGGAAGTGATGGTACCTTTTTCCTGGAATTCTTTCTGTACCAGGCTGGCGGACGCAGCACGGTGGTGCCCGTCGGCGATATACGTGCAGGGCACTTTTTCGGCGAACAGCGTAGTGATTTCCTGTACGGCGGCGGGGGTGTTGACCACCCAGATGGTATGCCGGATACCGTCATCCGCAGTGAAGTCGTATGCCGGTTTGTTATTGTTTTGCCAGTGGTCGATCAGGGCGTTGACTTCCGGTACGTCGTTGTATGCCAGGAAAACGTTGCCTGTCTGGGCCAGCGTGGTTTTAATATGGTTGATACGGTCCAGTTCCTTGTCCGGGCGCGTAAACTCATGTTTTTTGATAATGCCTTTATTGTAGTCATCTACGGAGGATGCACATACCAGGCCTGTCTGGGCGCGGCCGTTCATTACCAGTTTGTAGATGTAGTAGGCGGGTTGTGCTTCCTGGAACAGTACGCCTTCCTTTACCAGGCGTTGCAGGTTTTCGGCCGCTTTATCGTATACCTGCTGGCTGTGGGTGTCTATCCCTTCCGGCAGATCTATTTCAGATTTGGAAACATGATAATACGAATACGGATTACCGGCGGCGGCAGCTTTAGCTTCGTCCGAACTGAGTACGTCATAAGGCCTTGCAGCTACTTGTGCCGCCAGTTCTTCTTTGGGCCTTAATCCTTTAAAAGGTCTGATAATAGCCATGATAAAAATGTAGATGAGGGTAAAAGTAATAAAAACAATTACGAATTACGAATTACGAATTACGAAAAAGTGCGAATACAGTAACGGATTGCGAATTAAGGCTTTCTAACTGAGTTGTGGATTCAGTCAGAAACCTTAATTCGTAATCCGTAATTCGTAATTCGTAATTGTTTAAGCTTTCTTCAGGGAGAAGTATTTCATGGCTTCCACCATTACTTCTACGCTTTCGTAGGGCAAAGCATTGTACATGGATACCCGGAAACCACCGGAGAGGCGGTGTCCCTTAATGCCAACAATATCTTCTTTCTTACAGAATTTCAAAAATTCCTCTTCCATTTCAGGCTTGTCCATGATGAAGCAGGCGTTCATCAGGCTGCGGTCTTCTTTGGCCACCGTACCACGGAACAGCGGGTTGTGGTCAATTTCATCGTACAGCAGGGCTGCCTTTTTCTCGTTGATTTTTTCGATGGCCGGTATACCGCCCTGCTCTTTTAACCAGCGAAGGGTGAGCATGGAGATATATACCGCAAATACGGGAGGGGTGTTCAGCATAGACCCGTTGTCTATGTGATTCTTGTAATCCAGTATAGCCGGGATTTTACGGGATACTTTACCGAGCATGCTTTTACGGATGGCCACCATGGTAGCGCCGGCAGCGCCCATGTTCTTCTGAACACCGGCGTAGATCAGCGAGTATTTGTTGAAATCCATGGAGCGGCTCATAATGTCGCTGCTCATATCCGCAATCAGGGGAACGTCTGTTACCGGGGTCATATGCCACTGGGTACCGTAGATGGTATTGTTAGTGGTAATATGCAGGTAGCTGGCCTGTGGGGGAATGTTGAACTGCTTGGGGATGTGGTTGTAGTTACTGTCTTTGGAGCTGGCTACTACATCGACGAAGCCAAACAATTTCGCTTCCTTGATAGCCTTGTTGGACCATACGCCGGTATCGACATATGCCGCTGTCTCACTGCTTTCCAGCAGATTCATGGGCACCTGCATAAACTGCGTGGTGGCGCCTCCATGTAAATACAGCACCTCGAAGTCATCATCAAGCTGCATCAGTTCCCTAACCAGGTTACGCGCCTCTTCCATCACCGCTACAAACGGCTCCGTTCTGTGGCCTATTTCCAGTATAGACATCCCTGATCCCTCAAAATCGATCAGCGCTTTACTGGCTTTGTATAATACCTCGTTGGGCAATACAGAAGGACCTGCGTTAAAATTATGCACCTTCATGTTACGATCTAGATTAAATTCATTTTTTGATCTTTCCACTTTGTTTTGGTTTTTCTAAGGAAACGGAAAAAAAACGGCACGGGTGTTTTAAAACCTGTAAGGCGCGTGGTGTAGGATAGGTTAAAAGACGGTAGGAACAAAGATAAAATTTCTTTTCCAATTATTCAGTATCAGCCGAAATATTTTGCCCGTTTATTCTGTTCTGCCCAGCATGCGTCCCTCTGTCCACCGCCGTTGCAGCTGTTCGAACTCCTGTAGCTCGCTCTCTGTAAGGCTTGTGTGATGAAGCTCCCTCAGAGAGGGCTGTCCTGCATTTACCCAGGCAGTATACCAGCAGGCCGCCACGGCGGCTATAGCCTGTTTCATCCGCCGCGCTGTCATGCCTCCCAACAACTGGTGATACGCTTTCGTATAACCTTCAGCGTAAGTTCTCGTTAACACGCCGTTCCTGACTTCATATGCATAACGCTGAGCCGGCGGCGTCTGTTCACATAACTGCTTTTCTTTTTGTAAAACGGTATCCGCTGCCAGGCCGCTGCTGGTGACGATCTGCCATACATAGGCCCGCCAGTCGCTGATATAGCGCGCTTTGCCGGCCCAGTAGTCAAACTCCGCGTCCGCCAGCAACTCCGGGATGCGCGACTCCCACAGCCCGTGGATGCCCGTCTGCCCGGTGAACTGCCCGTTGTGATTGGAACAGGCATGCAGCGGCACATGTGCGTCCGCCACGTAATGCCCGGCTTCTGCCGATAACTGCAATATCCGCTGCTGGTCCCGCTCCCGGAACGCCTTCGTCAGCATAAACATGATCTTTTCCAGGTGCCAGGGCAATATACCGTTGCGCTGCAGCGAATCGGCCCCGTACCGCGCTACCGCCTCCTGCCAGCTGTGCGGTATCTGCCGGTAAGGCGGCCGGTCCAGCACGTCTATGTCCAGGTAGTGCCGCGGCGCCTCGGCAGCCACCATATACCGCCGTTTATCCGGATCGGTAGCGTGCACACGGATATACTCCAGCTGCGGCTTGTACAACACCAGCATCTCCGGCGGCAGACAAAAGACCGCCAGCCGGTTGATCCGCTCGTGGGCGAAAAAGCCCCAGCCACCAGCCTTGCCGGCATACATCATTAATATAAAAGTGAAACTTACAGCGAAACGCTGCTTCAGGATACGGGTTAACATAACAAACAATTTAGAAATCCGGTTATTTAGAAATTTAGCTATTTATCCCAAATTGGCCAAGCATCCGTAAGAATTAAATAACCAAATTTCTAAATAACCCATTGACTAAATATTGGTGACGCCGCCGCTGACGGCAAATTTCATGGCCTCTCCGGCCGAAACGTTTTCCAGCGGTTTCACCCGCTCCTTCGGCACAATAAACACCTTACCGGTAATAGCGTAGGCGTGCGGCACATAAACGGCCATGTAACCTTCCATGCCCAGACTGGTCACGTCCGTCTGGGTAATAAATCCCATCTCCCATACATCCACGCCGTAAATCTGTACCAGCACAGGATGGTCGAACTTTTTCTTCTCTCCCACAAAAGCATCGAATACATCCTTGATAGAAGTGTAAATGTATTTGATAAATGGAGTACGCTCCAGCAGATGGTCAAACAGATCGAAGATCCGCCCGATAATAAAAGAAGAACTCAGATACCCTACCACTACCACTAATACCAATACCAGCGCAAACCCTACGCCCTTGTATTTTAAAAAGTTGAATGAGGTGTCGTCCGGAATGATCTCCTTCGGAATAAGATTGTCAATAGTAACAAACGCCCAATATAATGTCAGTGCAGTGATCCCGATAGGGGCCAGTATCAGCAGGCCCTGGAAGAAATACCGCAATAAACGGGACGCAAACACTTTTAATCTGAGTTTTGGCGACATGGCAAAAGGAATGAGGCACAAAATTAGACAAATAAGCGGAAGATTGTCCGCTCTCCGTATTGCCTGATTGTAAAGATTGCCGGAGGCCCGCTATCCCATTGCTGTCAGGTTTTTTCATCCCATGCTGTCCGGCGCTATTTCCTGCTGCCCCTGCTGCCCGGCGCCGCATCCCGGCTTCGGCGCCACCCATCTGCACCGCCGCTAATCGGGTCTGCACCTCCGCTAAATCGGATCTGCACCGCCGCTAACCAGGCGGATCAGTGGTGATCATGGCCATCCCCATTCCGTGTTGCCACATATAAAAAATAAATACTGGAAACTTTGGAAGTTTAAAAAGTTTCCATAGTTTTGTCTTCGCATCACAAAGCCTGTTAAAGCACTCTTATGGAACCGCAGGAACGTATCATGGACACGGCTTTTGGCCTGTTTCGACAATATGGCACCAGGTCAATCACCATGGATGACATCGCTGAAAAAATGGGCATCTCCAAAAAGACACTCTATGCCCATTTTATGGATAAAGACGACCTGGTCACCCAGGCGCTTACCCGTTTTATCGGCCTCGTCGAAGCGGAATGCCTGACAGACCGCGACAAATCAGCAGACGCCATCGAGGAACTGTTCCTCGTTATGGAGATGCTGGACCGCCGCATGCGAAACATGAACCCCGTGATCCTGCTCGACCTGCAAAAGTTCCACGCGAAAGCATACCAGGTTTTTTTGAACTATCAGAACAACTCACTGGCCAACACGATCCGCGAAAACCTGGAACGTGGCATCAGTGAAGGACTCTACCGGCCGGACCTCGACATCAGAATTCTGACTCAATACCGCGTTTACGGATGTATGCTCAGCTTCCAGCCCGAAGCGTTTACAGGCAATGCCGACATGAACAGGGTACAAAAAGTACTGCTGGAAAATTTTCTGTACGGAGTAGCCTCTGCTAAAGGGTACAAGCTTATCGAAAAGTACAAACAACTATCGCAAAACATATAACTATGCAACGTATCAGAAGGCTCACCGGCATGGCTTCCATGGTGGGGCTGCTCGCGCTGGCTGTCAACGCCGGCGCCCAGACCACCTCCCAGGAGCCTGTCCGCCTGTCGGCCAGGGAAGCAGTGGACTATGCCCTGGCTAACCAGTCGGCGGTAAAAACAGCCAGACTCGATGAACTGATCCAGCTGGCCAAAAACAGAGAAGTCAGCGGCCTCGCCCTGCCCACCATCAACGGTACCGGCCAGTATCAGTACAACCCGATCGTCCAGAAACAAATGTTCAGTGTCGGCAATTTCATGCCAGGGGCGCCCAAAGATTCCTTTGCCGCGATCAGTTTCCAGCTGCCCCAAAACCTCATGGGCGAAGTAAGGCTCACCCAGACGCTCTTCGACCCCAGCGTACTGGTGGCCCTACAGGCACGTAAAACCCTGGAAGACCTGGTCTCAAAAAATGTGGCCAAATCACAGATAGACGTCAAAGCCAACGTCTACAAAGCCTATTATAACGTACTGTCAGCCCGGAAAGCACTGGCTATCCTGACCAACAACATCACTACGCTCGAAAAACTACTCAACGATACCAGAGAAATTAATAAAAACGGCCTCGTCGAAAAACTGGACGTAGACCGCCTCGTCGTACAGTACACCAACCTCCAGACTGAACAGACAAAACTCCGTAACCTCGTGGAAATAGGTGTGGCTGCACTCAAATACCAGATGGGCATGCCGCTGAAACAACCGGTAGAGCTCACCGATACCCTGTCCACCGAAAGGATCGCCGAAAGCATCTCCGATATGGACAAATTCGACTACTCCCAGCGCGTCGAATACCAGTTGCTCGAAACACAAAAGAAAGCCAACGAATACGACCTGAAAAGATATAAGCTGAAAGGCCTGCCTTCCCTGCAGCTCTTCGTCGCTACCGGCGCGCTCCGCGGCAGTGACAAATTCGACTACCTCAAAAGCCAGATGTGGTACGGCTACCTCAACACCGGCCTTAACCTCTCTGTGCCCATCTTCAGCGGTATGCAACGCAGAAGGCAGGTAGACCAGGCCCTGCTGGCGGTAAAGAAAAGTGAAGTGGCCATCGAAAATGCCAAACTGGGCATCGATCTCGAAATAGAACAGTCCGCTTCCACCTTCCGCAACAACGTGCTGACGCTGCAGGCACAGGAAAAAAATATGCTGCTCGCAGAAGATGTACATAATACCACCCAGATCAAATACCGCGAAGGCGTGGGCTCCAGCCTGGAAATGACGACAGCCGAAAACGACCTGCTCACCGCCCAGAACAATTATTTCACCGCGCTGTACAACGCCATCGTTGCCAGGATAGACCTGCTCAAAGCTTATGGCAAACTATAGTGCAAAACCTTTTCAATCACCTATCACTACTAGCTATATGAATAAAAGATATCTTTTCATGGTCCCGGTGCTCGCTGTCGTAATAGCTGCCTGCGGCGGCGGTGGCAACAAAGCAGAACAACTGGAAAAACTCAAAAAGGAGAGAGCGGCCCTCGATACCAAAATCGCCGCCCTTGAGAAAGAAGTTGGCAAAAAAGATACAGTAGCCAGGATGAAAGATGTTACCGTGTCTGAAGTAAGAGACACCGTGTTCGAACATTATATCGATGTGCAGGGTAGCGTGGACGCCCGCGAAAACGTAAACGTGTCTGCCCGTACCATGGGCGTCATCACTGCCATCTACGTGAAAGAAGGCCAGCAGGTGAGCAAAGGACAGACACTGGCACAGGTAGACGACCAGGTGCTGAAAGCCAATATGGCCGAACTGCGCACCCAGATGGACCTGGCCAACACCCTCTTCGAAAAACAGAAAAACCTCTGGTCACAAAAAATAGGCTCCGAAGTACAGTACCTCAACGCTAAAAACCAAAAGGAATCACTGGAAAGGAAAATGGCCACCCTGCAGGACCAGCTGGCCCAAACCCGCATCATCGCCCCCATCAGCGGCACCGTGGATGCGGTGATCGCCAAGGTAGGAGACAACGCCACTCCCGGTAATCCTACCTTCCGCGTAGTGAACGCCAACAACCTGAAAGTGACCGCCAACGTGGCGGAAGCGTATGCCGGCCTCCTGAAAACAGGGGACCGCGTTATCCTGTCTTTCCCGGATATCAACCGCGAGATCAAAACAAACATCTCCTTCGCTTCCCGGACCATCGACCCGCTCAGCCGCACCATCAAAATCGAAGTGCCGCTGAAGCCCGATAACGCCATACGTCCTAACATGATCGCGCATATCAAAATTGTGGACTATACTACCAGCAACGCTGTCGTAATTCCGGTAAACCTCATCCAGTACTCTTCCGGTAAACCCTTCGTGATGGTGGCTGAATCCAAAAACGGACAGCTGGCCTCCCTGCGCAGGACCGTCGAAGTGGGACGCACCTATAACGATAAGGCTGAAATCAAAGACGGCTTAAAAACCGGTGATAAAATCATCACCACCGGTTATCAGGGCCTCAATGATAATGACCTGATCAAACTGTAATGCTGACCACTAACAGCTAAAACCAAGTTTATGCAAGACAATCTCCATAAAGAATTTAAACCCACCAGCTGGTCGATCGATAATAAGGTGAGCATCTATGTTGCCACCATTATCATCGCGCTGGCGGGTATATTTTCCTATATCAACCTGCCCAAGGAGCAATTCCCGGAAGTGGTGTTCCCGCAGTTTTATATCAACACCATCTATGCCGGTACTTCCCCGGAAGATATGGAAACACTGGTGACAAAGCCCATCGAGAAACAACTCAACGGCATCTCCGGCGTAAAGAAGATCAAAAGCACCTCCATGCAGGACTTCTCCGCCATTACCATCGAATTCAACGCCAATGAAGACATCGAAGCAGCCCGCCAGCAGGTAAGGGAGAAAGTGGACGACGCGAAAAAAGACCTGCCGAAAGACCTGACACAGGAACCGCAGATCGTAAAAATTGACGTGTCCCAGATCCCCATCATGAACGTAAACCTCTCCGGCGATTTTGACCTGCAGACACTGAAACGGTATGCAGATGATATGAAAGACCGCATCGAGGCGCTCAACGAAATCACCCGGGTAGACCTGGTAGGGGAACTGGAAAGAGAGATACAGATCAATGTCGATAAATATAAAATGGATGCCGCCAGGATCGGTTTCGAAGACATCGTCGGCGCTATCCAGGGGGAAAACATCACCATCTCCGGCGGCCTCGTAACGATGGACGGCCAGAAACGAACCCTCAGCGTAAAAGGCGAATACAAGGACCCTGCGAAGATCGGTAACATCATCGTCCGCGGACAGTCCGGCGCCACCGTTTACCTGAAAGACGTGGCAGACGTGGTGGACGGCTTCCTCGAACAGGAAAGCTACGCCCGCCTCGCCGGTAAAAACGTAATTACCCTCAACGTCATCAAACAAAGCGGTAAAAACCTGATCGATGCGTCTGATAAAATACAGGCGATCAAGGCAGACATGGAAGCCAACTACTTCCCGAAAGGGCTGCATGTGACCATCACCGCCGATCAGTCCAAATCCACCCGCGTTACCCTGCATGACCTGATCAATACCATTATCATCGGCTTCATCCTGGTAACCGTTATCCTCATGTTCTTCATGGGCGCGGTGAACGCCATCTTCGTGGCGCTGTCGGTGCCCATCTCCATGTTCATCGCCTTCCTGCTGATGCCGGTATACGGGTTCACCCTCAATATGATGGTGCTGTTCTCCTTCCTGCTGGCATTGGGTATCGTGGTAGACGACGCCATCGTGGTGATTGAAAACGTACACCGTATTTTTAACGAACGAAAAGACCTGGGTATAGTAAGAGCCGCCAAGATAGCGGCGGGAGAGGTGTTCTTGCCCGTATTGTCAGGAACCCTGACCGTGCTGGCGCCTTTCGTACCGCTGTTATTCTGGCCCGGCGTTATCGGTAAATTCATGTTCTACCTGCCGGTGACCCTGATCACTACGCTGGGAGCCTCGCTGGTAGTGGCTTACATCATTAACCCGGTGTTTGCGGTGGACTTTATGGACCGCCACGAAGGAGAAGATCATCCCAAACCGAAGTTTGACCGTAAGTTCCGGATACTGACCGCCGTATTCGCCGTGATCGCATTGCTCGGATATGTCAACGGCAGCGTGGGCGTGGGCAACTTTGTGATTTTCGCCTACCTGATGATCGTGCTGGAACGCTTCTGGCTGGGCGGCGTGGCACGCCACTTCCAGCACAAATTCTGGCCTAAAGTACAGGAACGCTACAAACATATCCTGAAATGGTGCCTCGTGGGCTGGCGTCCGGTATGGATCCTGGTAGCCACTTTCGCGCTGCTGATCTTCAGTATCATCCTTACCGGTATCCGCAACCCGAAAGTGGTGTTCTTCCCGCAGGCAGATCCGAACTTTATCTACACCTACATAGAATTGCCCAACGGTACCGACCAGAAATACACCGACTCCATCACCCATATCGTGGAAGACCGCATCACGAAAGTAGTGGGCGCCAGCAATCCTATCGTGGAGTCTATTATTTCCAACGTGGCCAAAGGCGCCGGCGACCCGTCGCAGATGGACATGAGCACCCAGCCGCAGAAAGGGAAGGTGACCGTGGCTTTCGTTGAATTCGGCGCCCGTAACGGACAATCCACCGTCCAGTACCTCGATAAGATCCGTACGGCCGTAAAAGGCATCCCGGGCACGAATATTACCGTAGAACAGGAACAGGGCGGCCCTCCCACCGGTAAACCGATCAACATTGAAATCTCCGGTGACAATTTTGACGAGCTGACCAGTTCTTCGTTCAGGCTTAAACGTTACCTCGATTCGCTGCGTATTGACGGCGTGGAAGAGCTGAAAAGCGACTTTGAGGCCAACAAACCCGAGATCGTGGTGAACATTGACAGGGAGAGGGCCAACAATGAGGGCATTTCCACCCGCCAGATCGGTGGGGCCCTGCGTACCGCCTTGTTCGGCTTTGAAGCGTCCAAAATCAGGGATGCCAAAGATGAATACAAGATCATGGTAAGATTGCAGGAGAATCAGCGTAACAACATCAATAACCTGATGAACCTCAACCTGGTGTACAGGGACATGAATATGGGCGGCGCAGTGCGCCAGGTGCCGCTGTCGGCAGTGGCGGATATTCACTATTCCAACACTTACGCCGGTATCAAGCGTATTGACCAGAAACGGGTTATCACCTTGTATTCCAACGTGTTGACCGGCTTTAACGCCAACGAGGTAGTACAGCATATCCAGACAGCGCTGAATGATTTCAGTCATCCTAACTCCGTGACAATCAAGATGACCGGTGAGCAGGAAGACCAGCAGGAGACGATGAATTTCCTCCTGATGGCCATGCTGGGCGCGTTCGGGCTGATCCTGATGATCATGGTGACGCAGTTCAACTCCATCGGGCGGCCGCTGGTGATCTTCATGGAGATCCTGTTCAGTATCATCGGGGTGTTCCTGGGCTTCTCCATCTTTAAAATGGATATTTCCATTGTGATGACCGGGGTGGGTATTATGGCGCTGGCAGGCATTGTGGTGCGGAATGGCATCGTGCTGGTAGAATTTACCGACCTGCTGGTAATGCAGCATATGCCGGTGTATGAGGCTGTGGTGGAGGCGGGCAAAACCCGTATGACGCCGGTGCTGCTGACCGCAATCGCGGCCATCCTGGGACTGATTCCGCTGGCAGTGGGCTTTAACATTGACTTTGCCACCCTGTTCAGCGAGTTTAAGCCGCATATTTTCTTCGGCGGGGACAACGTGGCCTTCTGGGGCCCGCTGGCCTGGACGATGGTGTTTGGGTTGATTTTTGCGACCTTCCTGACCCTGATCCTGGTGCCGGTGATGTATGCCATGAACAAGCGCTCCATCGATGTGCTGGACCGCTATAAAATGTCCAGGACACTGAAGTATGTGCCTTTCCTGGTGCTGATATTAAAATTATTTATGAAGAAAGACGAGGTGAAGAAGCTGCATGATCCGAAGTATATGTCACCGAAGCCTTATAATTTCTTCCCGGCCCCTGAAAAGGAGCAGCAGGAGGAGATTCACCGGAAGAACGCCAAGGTGGGGGTTTCCGTGAATTAATGACATGATAATTACATCTTTTAGTAATACAGTGTAACAGTTGTAGGTTAACAGTCTCCGTCCTGATTCTTCAGGACGGATTTTTTTTTGTATATTGTGGATGAAACCATATTTTTATTGTTGTTAACAAATTTTAACAATCAGGATGGTGGGCAATTCGATAGCTATTGTTACATTTGACCCTCAGAGCGTTCACGTTACTAGCTATATACAGCCTTAGCCTTATATGCCATATGATTATCGGAAGTTAAATTTTTGACAGAAGACGGTCTGTTTTAAACAGTTATACAGGGTTGCCTGTTTTATTAGATGTAGAAATTGTACAGAATTAGATTTTAGCGAAGGAAAGATAGTGGTATCAGCGAGCGATACCCTCAGCCATTAAAATCGGAAAGACTGGCTAAAGATTGGAAGACCATGAAGTACGTAGCAACCTTAGCATTTGCTAAAGAGCAGGACCGGCAGGATCCATTAAATAAATTCAGGGAGCAGTTTTATTTCCCCCAAAGAAAAGGAAAGGACGCAATTTATTTATGTGGCAATTCACTCGGATTACAGCCTAAAAACGTAAAATCAGCGATAGAACAGGAATTGGCAGATTGGCAGCAGTGTGCAGTAGAAGGATACTGGGCGGCCAAGAATCCCTGGCTTTATTATCAGCAATATTGCAGCCAGCCGCTGACCGGAATGATGGGAGCGAGCCGGCAGGAGCTAACGGTGATGAATACACTCACTGTTAATTTACACCTGATGATGCTGAGTTTTTACCGGCCAACCAAACAGCGGTTTAAGGTGTTAATGGAGGCAGGAGCTTTTCCGAGCGACCAATACGCGGTGGAAACGCAGGTCAGGTTTCATGGTTTTGACCCGGAAACAGCCATTATTGAGGTTTCCCCCAGGGCCGGAGAACATTTAATAAGATTAGAAGATATTTTAGATATTATTAACAAGGAAAGTGATAGCTTAGCATTAGTTTTATTCGGAGGGATTAATTATTACACCGGACAATATTTTGATATACCCGCTATTACGGCTGCTGCCCATCAGGCAGGTGCTTATGCCGGTTTCGATCTGGCGCACGTAGCAGGAAATATTCCGGTGTCTTTGCACAATTGGGACGTAGATTTTGCCGTTTGGTGTTCATATAAGTACCTTAACGGAGGTCCCGGCGCAGTAGGAGGCGCCTTTGTGCATGAAAAATATGCCAGCGACCGCGGATTTCTCCGCCTGGGTGGCTGGTGGGGCAACGAAGAGAGTGCACGTTTTAAAATGGAAAAAGGGTTTGTGCCTAAGAAAGAAGCCGAAGGATGGCAACAAAGTACCGCTCAGGTCTTTAACATGGTAAGCCTGAAAGCATCCCTCGAACTATTTGAAGCAGCCGGTATCGGCGCTTTGAGAGAAAAAAGCCAGGGACTGACCAATTACCTGGAGTTTTTGCTGCAGCAGTTGAAAGGCATTAATTTTGAAATTATTACACCTAAAAATTGTAATGAACGTGGCGCACAACTATCTTTGCTGTTCCTGGAAAAAGGAAAAGAGATACATCAGCAAATGACGGATGCCGGTATAATCGTTGACTGGAGGGAACCCGGAGTCATCAGGGTTTCGCCGGCGCCGATGTATAACTCTTATCAAGATGTGTTTCATTTTTATGAAATCATAGCTAATATTGCTTCAAACGCTTAATTAAGTAAGATGAATTTTGAGAGAAACGAACGCCCCCGCAGGCCCTACTCTTCTGATACCAACAAAGAGAATGATCCCAACAAGGAGAGAGGTGACTACAGACCCAACTTAAACAATGAGCGGGAGGGTGGAAAACCCGACTACAACGGTGGAGACGGGGAACGTCGTCCACGTACTGATTACAATCGCGAGGGTGGGTATCGCCCCCGTACTGAGTACAACCGCGATGGCGGTTACAATCGTGAAGGTGGCTACGATCGTGGCGGCGGCGGATATGACCGCGGCGGCGGTGGTGGTTATGATCGCGGTGGTGGCGGCTATGATCGTGGTGGTGGATACAACCGCGACGGCGGTGGCTATAACCGCGAAGGTGGTGGCGGCTACGATCGTGGCGGTGGTGGTTACGACCGCGGTGGCGGTGGTGGTTACGACCGCGGTGGCGGTGGTGGTGGCTACAACCGCGGTGGCGGTGGTGGTTACGACCGTGGCGGCGGTGGCGGAGGCTACAACCGCGGTGGCGGTGGTGGTTACGACCGTGGCGGCGGTGGCGGAGGCTACAATCGCGGTGGCGGTGGTGGTTACGATCGCGGCGGCGGAGGCTATAACCGCGGTGGCGGTGGTGGCGGCTACAATCGCGGCGGCGGCGGCAGACCAAGACCCGGTGGCCAGAACAGACGCTTCGAACCCAAACCAGATAATAAGATTTACTTTATTGCACTGCTGCCCACTGCAGAAGTAGGTAAGGAAATCATCAAGATAAAACAGGAGTTTGCTGAACAATACGGACCAATGTACGCATTGAAAGTACTGCCTCACATCACCCTGCAGGTACCTTTTACAGCCGACCCGGCACTGGAAAAAGCCTTCTGCGATGAACTGACGGAATTCGCTAAAACACAGGCTCCTTTTGAAGTGTCCCTGAAAGGCTTCGGTACCTTCCCGAACAAACAGAACCGCGTCCTGTTCATCAACGTGGAAAAAAGCGAGACCATGGCCACCATGCATCGCCAGCTGATCAACTTCCTGCGTAAGGAATTCGGATTCAGCACCATGCTGGCACGTACCGGCTTTACACCGCACGTAACCGTTGCATTTAAAGACCTGGACGACGAACAGTTCAACAAGGCCTGGCCCGAATACGAAAACAAGGAATACGAGGCTACTTTCAAAGTAAACAACCTCTACTTCCTGCGTCATAACGGCAAATCCTGGGAAGTACTGCAGAAATGCAAACTGGGCGGCGCCTGATTATTTGAAAATTTAGTTATTTAGATATTTAGCCATTGGGTTCTTCCCAATGGCTATTTTTTTCGGGAATGCCTGCGCCCCCATCACTATAGAACCACGTGCTTCCTAAACCCAATATCAAAATATCAAAATAACCAAATACCAAAATATCTAAGTCCCTCAATGAAAAAGGGCCTCCGCTACAGCTGCAGAGACCCTTCCATTGTATATACTGTGAATAATCACAGTCTAACAGTGCAGGTTATACGAATCAGATCTTCTTTACTTTGCCTGATCCTTTAATATTCGTTTGTACTTTTTGCGGATTACCGGCATAGGTCACGTCACCGCTGCCGTAAATGCCTACAGACAGCTGGTTCTGTACGCGTATGGTGTGGTCGCCGGATCCTCTGATGGTAATATCGGCCTGCTGGGTATCGAGGTCAAGCGCTGCGACCTGACCGCTGCCGTTAATGGCGCTGTTGAGGGAAATGGCCTTGCCTTTAAGATCGAGGTTGCCCGAACCGTTGATCCGGGTATGCAGTTCCTGTACAGCGACTGCCAGCGCTGCGTTGGCGCTGCCGTCAATCTGGTAGGAAAAGGTGTTGCTTTGTAAGGTGTCCTTATTATCCAGACTGCCGGAGCCGGCGAAGTTAATACGCTGGTAACTGCGGCTGTGCACAAACACCTGTATCGGCATATGACGCCACAGCCTCACCCGGTTCCGCAAACGGATGAACAGGGTATTGCTGCTGGTATTGGTCTCGATAGCGCCAATAACATTGTCTTCCGCCCTGATCTCTACGGCTGCGGTACTGTCCTGCACCAGGTGCACTTCAAACGGACCGGATATTTCCACTTCTGAAAAAGGAGAGGTGTTGCGGGTTTCCGCCACAATATGGCCTGATCCGGCTATCTGGTCCCGGGCGCAACCGCTCAGGATAAGGGTAAAGATCGCCAGCATCAGTAATAACCAGCTCACACTGAGACTGGTGTAAGTTATGATAGCTTGTTTCTTCATAAAAAGTCATTTTAGGGGGCTATGCAAAAATGACGGCTGAAGAAACAATTACCCCTACGGAGGTACCTAAAAAAAATAAGCCGGCCGTACAGACGTACGGAACCGGCTTTTGATTAACCCCTATGAAAACCAACTATTGCTCTTGATTAATTTGTCAGTTTAATTTCTCCCAAATCAGTCGCCTTTCCATCTTCTACTTTCACATCTGCGATGGTGGCAGGTTTAAAAGGAGCCTTCGCGCCTATAATCACTGTATAGGTCCCTGATTTGGCATTCTGAAAGCTAAAAGCACCGTCGTTGACAGGTGATTTTAACGTGTCTGTTCCAGTGATAGCCAGTGCCTCAGTAGCGGCATCTGCAGGTGTTACTTTACCTGTGATAGAGCCACCCTCAATTCCTTTGAAAGCAAAGGTTCCAAACGCTACTGCTGCCAATGCCAACATGGTTACTTTCAATTTTTTCATAGCACACGATTTAACAGTTAAACAATAAAGATTCTATGGTTAAAGTAAAGGTGTCAGCATATTGCTATCGCTTTTTTTGATGTAAAGAACTGATGGTAGTTTTGCAAACACGGTGCCATAAAACAGCAGGTATATCCCCTTTAACAATTCTTTTGGAAGACATTAACAAAACAAAAAAGTCTCCCGGTTTACCGGGAGACTTTTGCTATACAGGGAAAAACGATCGTTTATCTTCTGTTTAATTTGCTCAGCAGGCGCAGGATTTCGAGGTACAACCATACCAGGGTCACCAGCAGGCCGAAAGAAGCATACCATTCAAAATACTTGGGAGCGCCCATGGCCGCACCCTGTTCAATCATGTCGAAGTCCAGTATCAGGTTCAGCGCGGCAATAGCTACCACGATCACGGAGAACACGATGCCGAAAGTACCACTGCTGTGGATCAACGGCATTTCAATATGGAATAAACGCAGTACCAGCGCAATCAGGTAAAAGATACCGATGCCAAGGGTAGCGGTCATCACGATAGATTTAAAACGTTCGGTAGCGCGGATAACGCCGGTGCGGTACAGTACCAGCATGGCGATGAAGGTGCCGAAGGTGAGGCCTACCGCCTGCAGTACAATTCCCTGCCACTGTGCGTTAAACATCGCGGAGATGCCGCCGAGGAAAAGACCCTCTGCCAGTGCGTAAGCAGGTGCCAGGTAGCCGGACCATTCTTTCTTGAAAATAATAACCAGTGCCAGTATAAAGCCACCAATGGCGCCGCCGATAACCAGCGGAAAAACGTTGGAGCTGCCTTTTACAAATTGACCATAGGAGAAAACAGCTGCTGCCATCAGCATGATCAGCAGAAAAGACATTTTGTTAACAGTACCACGGATGCTCATGGTAGCGCCATCAGAATGAGCAGCCTTGTCAAAAATACTTTCTTTGAGTACAGGGTTGTTCGATTGAAACAGTGCCATAAAATATAGTTTAAAATTATTAACGGGATAAAAGTACGATTTGATTTGACATCCAGCTCCCGTTACCGCTGAATTTGTATTAAAATTAGCAATTATTGGTCAATAACCTCTAGTTATCACCCATAACAAGAAGTAATGTGAAAGCCCTTTTCTGGCAGTAATAGTCTACTGGATTTGTGTACTTTTGTAGATAAATGGACATGATTTTGCGCAGGTTTGGCCATAACATCCGCCGATTGCCTAAATTTACACCTGTTTTATACAGAATACCTTATACTAAGATACCTTAAAAGAATAATAGATGTCTAATACTTCGATTCAACAACTGGATGATGTAGTGATAAAATTTGCGGGCGATAGTGGAGACGGGATGCAGTTGACAGGTACCCAGTTTTCCAATAATACCGCGCTGATCGGCAATGACCTGAGCACATTTCCGGACTTTCCGGCCGAAATACGGGCCCCGCAGGGTACCCTGGCGGGCGTGAGCGGTTTCCAGCTTCATTTTTCTTCCAACAGAATATTCACCCCGGGCGACGCCTGCGACGTACTGGTAGCCATGAACGCCGCCGCCCTGAAAGCCAACCTGAAAGGACTTAAAAAAGGCGGTATCATTATCGCCAATACCGACGGCTTCGATGCCAAAAACCTCCGGCTGGCCAACTACCCCGAAGGCGTTAATCCGCTGGAAGACGGCTCCCTGGCCAACTACCAGCTCCATGTGATGGACGTTACCAAAATGACCCGTGAAGCACTGAAAGAGACTTCCCTGGGCATGAAAGAGAAAGATCGCGCCAAAAATATGTTCGTGCTGGGTTTCCTCTACTGGCTGTACGACCGTAGCATGGAAAGTACAGAAGCTTTCCTCCAGGAGAAATTCGGCAAAAAACCGGAAATCCTGGACAGTAACCTGAAAGTACTGCGTGCCGGTTACAACTTCGCAGATACCGTAGAGGCCTTTACCACCCGCTATCGCGTGGAAAAAGCCCGCATGGAGCCGGGCACCTACCGCAGCATTACCGGTAACACCGCCCTGGCCTACGGCCTGGTGGCAGCCTCCCAAAAAGCCAATCTGCCGATATTCCTGGGTACCTATCCCATCACACCGGCTTCTGATATCCTGCATGAACTGAGCCGCTTCAAAAATTTCGGCATCCGCACCTTCCAGGCGGAAGACGAAATTGCCGGTATCACCTCCGCCATCGGCGCCTCCTACGGCGGCCATATGGGCATAACCACCACCTCCGGCCCCGGTATGGCCCTGAAAGGCGAAGCCATGGGCCTGGCCGTGATGCTGGAAATTCCGCTGCTGATCGTTGACATTCAGCGTGGCGGCCCCTCTACCGGTTTGCCTACGAAAACGGAACAATCTGACCTGTTGCAGGCTTATTATGGCCGTAACGGCGAATGTCCCATGCCGATCATCTCCGCTTCCACGCCGGCCGACTGCTTCTCTGCCATCTATGAAGCGTTCCGTATCAGCGTGCAGCACATGACACCGGTGATCTTCCTCAGCGACGGCTATATCGCCAACGGCGCCGAACCATGGCGCTTCCCGAAAAGCGCTGACCTGCCGGCCATCGAAGTGAAATTCAAAAAACAACTGGAAGAAGGAGAAGAACACTTCCTGCCTTACCATCGTGACGAAAACCTGGTCCGCCCCTGGGCAGTGCCCGGCACCCCCGGCCTGGAACACCGTATCGGCGGCCTCGAAAAACAAAATATCACCGGCAACGTTAGCTACGATCCTGAAAACCACCAGCTGATGGTGAAAATCCGCCAGGAAAAAGTAGATAAGATCGCTGACCATATTCCGCCGCAGAAAATTGAAGTCGGCCCGGAAAAAGGTAAAGTGCTGGTGCTCGGCTGGGGCTCCACCTTTGGCGCCATTAAAAGCGCCGTGCTGGACCTGCTCGCCGAAGGCCACCAGGTAGCCCACGCTCATATCCGCCATATGCGCCCGTTCCCGAAAAATCTGGGTGAAATACTCCACAGCTACGATAAAGTACTGATACCGGAAATCAACAATGGTCAGCTGATCAAAATTATCCGCGATCAATACCTCATAGATGCGCAGGGATATCATAAAATCATGGGCGTTCCCATCACCAAGGGAGAACTCATTACCCGCATTAAGGAAATGTTATAAGATAATAAACGCTAATGCGTTAGACAGGCCAGGGGCGCAACGGAGACCATCTCTGCTGCGCCCCTGCTGTATCAACAGGACGGGCAGGCGCCAAACTTCAGGGATTTTTTGTATTTTCAATAAGGGGACTATTACAGCTACCTCCCCTTTGATGTTTAATTTTTTAGTTTAAGCCTCCTATTTATGAAATGCCTTTTTCGTGTATTATTATGCGTTGCAACGGTAGCTGTATTCTACCTCCCGGCACATGCCCAAACGACCACTTTTGAAGTACGGATCGCCAATCATGCAGTGGGCACTATCGAAGCACAACGTAAAGTAACCGGATCTGCCAAGAGTATCACGATTAAAACACGTATTCAGACACTACTGGCAAAAGTCAACAGCGATATCCTCAATGAGTACGACAACAACGTGCTCACCCTGGCCAGGTCTACCCGCGTGGCAGGGAAAAAAGGAGAAGATAAGGAAACGACAACGCGCCGTAACGGAAACGACTATACGATAATATTGAACGGCGCCCGTTCAGTGATCGGCAACACGGAAATAGCGCATTGCGTAGCCGATCTCTATTTTTCGGAACCTAAACAGGTGTCGCGTATCTTTTCGGAAGCGCTGGGCAGATTCCTGCCCCTCCGCGCACTGGGAAGCGGCCAGTACGAACTGGCACTGCCGGAAGGCAAGAAAAACATCTATAAGTATACCAACGGCGTATTAACGGAGGTAGAGGTTAACCACACTTTAGGGAAAGCACTTTTTATTAAGACAATTTAGATATTTGATTTACGGATTTTGGAATTTTTTGATTTACGGATTTTGGGAGAAGAAAATTTTAATATCAAATATTAAATACCCAAATTTTTAAATTTTAAATTCGATATTATATCAATCTCCCCATATTTAACCCCAAAAATCTGTAAATCAAAAAATTCCAAAATCCGTAAATCAAATACCCCAATAGCCAAATAATCAAATAATCAAATCTTTTCTGTTTTGTCCTGGAAGAGCAGCATAAACAGCACCAGCACAGCGGCGGCGATACCGGCAGGGATCAGCCAGACGCCTTGCCAGTTGTGACCGGAGGCGGTTTTGTAAGACTCTACGATAGGACCGGAGATCAGGAAACCGATCAGCATGCCTACACCGTACGTAGCGAGGGTAACGAAACCCTGCGCAGAGCTTTTGAATTCTTCCCCTGCCAGCTTATCGGTGTAAATCTGACCGGTAACAAAGAAGAAGTCGTAGCAGATACCATGCAGCACGATACCTACGATCAGCATCCAGTAATTGGAATCCACATTACCGTAGGCAAACAGCACATAACGCAGCACCCACGCCAGCATACCCAGCGCCAGCATCTTTTTCACGCCCAGGCGGACAAAGAAGAGCGGCATTACCAGCATGAAGAAAAATTCGGACATCTGGCCGAGGGATTGTTTACCGGCGGCGGCAGTCATACCAATTTCATTCAGGAACGGATTGGTGAAGTTGTAATAGAACGCCAGCGGGATACAGATAGCGATGGAAGCCAGGAAAAACAGCAGGTAAGAGCGGTTTTTCAGCATCCGGATGGCGTCCAGGCCGAGGATTTCTTTTACAGAGATCTCGGTACCTTTTTTAGCCGGTGGCGTTTTGGGCAGCGTAAAGCTGAAGAGGCCCAGCAGCAGTGATGCGCCGGCAGCCATCTTAAAGGTGAGGCCGAGGGTGTTGGATTTCTCCCAGTTGAGCCAGCCGATCAGCAGCCCGGCAATGATCCAGCCGAAGGTGCCGAATACGCGGATGGTGGAGAACTCCTTGCTGGGATCGCTCATCTGCCGGAAGGAGATGGAGTTTACCAGCGCCAGTGTTGGCATGTACAGGATCATGTACACCAGCAGTACGGGATAAAAGCTGTCGAAGCTGGTCATACCGGAACAGGTCCATAACAGGGCTGCCCCGATCAGGTGAATGGCGCCAAGGATCACCTGGGCGGAAATAAAACGGTCCGCAATGATACCCACGATGAAAGGTGCAATCACAGCCCCGATCGATTGGGTGAGGAACGCAACGCTCACCTGGTTGGCGTTGGTGTCCTGCAGATTTTTTAATACGAACGTACCCAGTGTCACAAACCATGCTCCCCAGATAAAGAATTCGAGGAACATCATGAAGGACAATTGTACTCTTACGGCTGATTTCATAACGTTTTTAGCTTTTTAAATGCATCTGAATGAACTGCTTAAGATAGCAAATTATTGTAAATCGTTGCAGAAATTTATGATGGAAGAAAAAAACGGAACGGGTTTCCCATGGCTCAGGAGCGCAGCTTGCGGCCATGCATCACTGCGATGGGAGAGCCATTGGCCAGGAGGGCCGACAAGGGGGCCTGTTCGAGTATCGGGCCAAAGGCCGGCCCATACAACCGGGAAGCATGGCACCGGTAGTCGTAGTCGATCACCGGATGAAGGTCCCACTTCGGGTGGCTTACTTCATATTCACCGGTAGTACGATGGTCCAGCCGGGTATAACCCCAGTAATGCTCGGTGATAAAAGCAGCTTCGCTGCCTTCCTCAAGTGGGCGGGGGGTGGCTGCGGCGGTGGCTTTCAGGAAATTCATCTGGCCGGCCACTTCCCATTCGTACTGTACATGGAGGGTGTCGGCATCCGGCTGCGCCCATTGGTGGCGCATCCGGTGGGTGGCGTAGTTTTCCTTGTAGAGCGTATTGGCTACCAGCGTGATCAGCGGTTTGGGTACCAGCTCCCGGATAAACACTACGCCGCGCTTCCATTGGCCCTGGTCTTTATAGCGGACGTAAAAACGGAGGTTCACTTCCTCGAACGTGCGGTGACCGGGAAAGCCGATGCCTTTGACTTTCGTGTCCTGGAAGAGGAAGCCGACGAGGCTGATATAATGGATATTGTTAAAGGTGTCCGGTTCGGTGTGAGCCGGGAGGTATGGCCGCAGCGTGTTGGCATCTGCAGCAAAATTGAGCATCAGCAGATTCCGCCAGCTGGCAGTCAGGAATGGGCGCATACGGAAGATTTAGCTATACTGAATATATGATTGTTATTGTGCTTTTATGATTTGCTGATAGTATTTACATGCCGGCCGCAGGCCACATTCGCCGCATTTGGGATTCCGGGCCACGCAGATATAGCGGCCATGCAGGATCAGCCAGTGATGGGCGATATACACCTTTTCTTTCGGGATGTGTTTCAGCAGCTGCAGCTCTGTCTGCAAGGGCGTTTTGGCATTGGTGGTAAGGCCTATGCGGGCGGCTACCCTGAATACGTGCGTGTCCACGGCCATATTGGGTTGCTGGTGTACTACGGAGGTGATCACGTTGGCGGTTTTACGCCCCACGCCGGGCAGTTTTACCAGCTCGGCCACGGTATCCGGTATTTCACCGTTGAAGTCCTCCATAACCATCTGAGCCATTCCGATCAGGTGTTTGGTTTTATTGTTAGGATAACTGATACTGCGGATCAGGGGAAACAGCTCGTCAAAGGTGGCGTGGCTGAGCGCTTCCATATCCGGGTAACGTTCAAAGATGGCGGGAGTGGTCAGGTTCACCCGTTTGTCGGTACATTGGGCGGAGAGGATCACGGCTACCAGCAGCTGGTAAGGATTATCATAAATCAGTTCTGTTTCGGCATTAGGTGCATGTTGCTCGAAATAGCTGATAACGAATGCAAAACGCTCTTTTTTGGTCATGCCGTAAAAATAGGAAAAATGAGCCGATAACTGCACGTGGAGCTTGCAGTACGATCGACAGGCAGTAAAGTCAGTACAAGTGTTGCCGGATTATGGCTTTTCCGGCTTGCTGGCAGCGTAATCAAAGATCAGCCGGAGCGTGGCGGCCCTGGGAGAAAAACGAACGGTGTCGAGGACGGCTTTGGTGTCTTCGAAACAAGCCTGCTCTTCCCGGGTCAATGAAGCTTCCTGTTGTGAACGTCTGAGATCGCTATCAGTAACAAGACACAGGTTGGAGAGGGTAGATAGTGTAAAATTACTCATGCAATATAGATTTGATAAGAGAATTGTATCCTACTTTATAACGACAGAAAGGTGCAATGTATTGTTAATTTAAGATAAATTTTTGCGATCTGCAAGGGGATGGGGACCAATTATTGCTGGGGAGCGGGGCTTATAATGAACAGGTCTTCATTATCTTTTTTCATATAGTATTTCTCACGGGCGAATTTCTCCAGTTTCTCAGGGCTGGACAGCAGCTCCTGTTGTTCTTCGCGGGTTTGTTTGATTTCTTTGATGAAGAACTCTTTCTGGTCTTCCAGCTTATTGACTTCTGACTGGAACTGGTATTGGTACATGAGGTTGGTCTTGTCCAGGAAGGCGATCCATATAACGAACGCAAGGGTCGTGATAAAGAACTTGTTCTTTACGTAGCGAGGCAGTTTTATGGATTTCAGAAAAGACATAATGCAATTTAGGGATTTTTTGATTTACGATTTTGGAATTTAACCGAAGCGGATCGTCGCAGCATTTTAAATTCCAAAATCGTAAATCAAAAAATCCCTAAATATCAGGTGTTATTTTTTTACGCTCATGGCGTTAGTAGGATAGATCGCTACTTCACCCAGTTCTTCCTCGATGCGGAGCAGCTGGTTGTATTTGGCCATACGGTCGGTGCGGGAAGCAGAACCGGTTTTGATCTGGCCGCAGTTCAGCGCTACTGCGAGGTCAGCGATGGTAGTATCTTCAGTTTCGCCGGAGCGGTGGCTCATGATAGAGGTGTAACCTGCTTTGTGGGCCATGTTCACCGCATCGATAGTTTCGGTGACAGTACCGATCTGGTTTACTTTGATCAGGATGCTGTTGCCGATGTGTTTATCGATACCTTCTTTCAGGCGTTTTACGTTGGTTACGAACAGGTCGTCGCCTACCAGCTGTACGCGGCTGCCTACAGCTTCGGTCAGTTTTTTCCAGCCGTCCCAGTCGTCTTCAGCCATACCGTCTTCGATGGAAACGATGGGGTATTTGCTGCACCATTCTGTCCAGTAAGCCACCATTTCATCGCTGGTGATTTCTTTCTGGGAGCTCTTATAGAACTTGTATTTTTTGGTTTCTTCGTTGTACATCTCGCTGCTGGCGGCGTCCAGGGCAATAGCGATCTGCTCGCCCGGGGTGTAACCGGCTGCTTTGATGGCTTCCAGTACAGTTTCGATAGCTTCTTCGTTGCTCTGGATTTCAGGAGCAAAACCGCCTTCGTCACCCACGTTGGTGCTGTAGCCTTTGCCTTTCAGTACGGATTTCAGTTTGTGGAACACTTCCACGCCCCAGCGGAGACCTTCGGAGAAAGTGGCAGCGCCGATCGGAACGATCATAAACTCCTGGAAATCAATTTTATTGTCCGCGTGTGCACCACCGTTTACGATGTTCATCAGGGGAATAGGCAGGGTGAATGCGTTTACGCCGCCGAGGTAGCGGTACAGGGGTTGGTTGCATTCTTCTGCTGCTGCTTTGGCTACGGCCATGCTCACCGCCAGGGTAGCGTTAGCGCCCAGTTTGGCTTTATTGGGGGTTCCGTCCAGGGAAATCAGCAATTTGTCAATACCTGCCTGGTCGGTCACTTCCCAGCCGATCAGCTCTTCTGCGATGATTTCGTTTACGTTTTTAATAGCTTGCAGTACGCCTTTTCCGCCATAAACGCTCTTATCGTTGTCGCGCAGTTCTACGGCTTCGTGTTTACCGGTAGAAGCGCCGGAAGGAACGGCAGCACGGCCGAAATGACCGTCTTCGGTGGTTACGTCTACCTCAATTGTAGGATTACCGCGGCTATCGAGGATCTGCCTGGCATGGATTGCTGAAATGGTACTCATAATTCGAAAGTTATAATTGTTAGCTATTAGCGGTTAGCAGCGGGCGTTTCACCCATCGGTTCCACACGCTTTGTTATTTCCCGGAAAATAGATTCCAGGCTTTGTGAATTGCTCTGCAAAGAAAGGATGTTCCGGTTATTAATCAAAGCAAATTGTAACAGGTTTTTTCGCACAATGTCTACCTCGCTGGTATACAGCTGCCAGGTGTTACTTTCCAGGGCGGCTACCCGGGAAACGCCGGGTATCTGCAACAGTTCGGCTTCGGTGGCAGGCTCGCCGAAAGCCACCTGCAGGTAGCCGCCAGCGGCGTTTTGCTGCTGGAGGTTGGCCAGCTGGTCGTCTGCCACTATTTTCCCTTTGTTGATGATGATCACCCGTCCGCAGAGCGCTTCTACTTCCTGCATAATATGGGTAGACAGGATCACGGTCTTGTCGGTCCCCAGGTCTTTGATCAGCTGCCGGATATCGGCCAGCTGGTTAGGGTCCAGCCCGGTGGTAGGCTCATCCAGGATCAGCACCTCGGGGTCGTGCAACAGGGCCTGTGCCAGCCCCACCCGCTGTTTATAGCCGTTGGACAACGCCCCGATCTTTTTGCGGCTCTCCGGCAGTAAGCCGGTCATGTCAATCACTTTGCGGATACGCTCAGCACCGGTTTTACCCAGCTGATGCACGCCGGCCACAAACTCCAGGAACTCCTTAACATACATGTCGTAGTACAGCGGGTTGGATTCCGGAAGGTATCCTACTCGTTTGCGTACTTCGAGCGACTGGCGCACAATGTCATACCCGCACACACTGGCGCTACCGCTGGTAGGGGGCAGAAAACCGGTGATCATTTTCATCGTGGTGGACTTCCCCGCCCCGTTAGGGCCCAGGAAACCGGTGATTTCCCCCTTCTTCAGTTCGAAGGAAACAGCGTCCACCGCCCGCTGTTCGCCATAGACCTTACTCAGTTGTGATACCAGGATAGACATGTAGGATATACTTGTTTTGCGGCATCTAATGTACGGAAGAAATTACGTCTGTCAATTCCTATTTTTTTTCTACCATTGCATATTATGAAGAGAGTCATCGGCTTATTTTGCTTACTACCGCATTTATTACAGGCACAATCCGTTCCCGAAAAGAATTACCCAAAAGGCTATTTCAGAAATCCCCTGGAAATCCCTATAGAACTGGCAGGTAACTTCGGTGAACTCCGACCCAACCACTTCCACTCCGGCATGGATATCAAAACCCAGCAGCGTGAAAACATGGCGGTACATGCCGCGGCAGATGGCTACGTAAGCCGTATCGGCGTTTCGCATACCGGCTTTGGCAACGTGTTGTACATCACCCACCCCAATGGTTATACGACGGTATATGCGCACCTGAACGCCTTTTTCCCGGCTTTGCAGGCGTATGTGAAAAAGCAGCAATACGCCAATGAAAGCTGGTCCAGCGACCTGTCCATCCCGGCAAATATGTTCCCGGTAAAAAAAGGCGACTTTGTAGCCTGGAGCGGCAATACCGGCGGATCTGCCGGCCCGCACCTGCACTTCGAAATCAGGAATACACAGACCGAGAAACCGCTGAACCCACTGCTGTTCGGCTTTAACATCGCAGATACCCGCCCGCCGGATGTTTATCGTATAGCCATCTACGATAGAGACAAAAGCATCTACGAACAACAACCCATGATACTCCCGGTGAAAAAAGTGGGAGACCACTACACCACCGCCCAGCCAATAGTGAAAGTAAGGGCGCACAAAGCGGGACTGGGCATCAACGCCATCGACCGCATGAACAATGTGCCCAATACCTACGGTATCTACGAGGTGTTCATGTACAACAACGGCGTGCCGGATATCGACTTCCAGCTGGATGACATCGGGTACGACGAAACCCGTTACCTGAACGCACATATCGACTATAAAGTGAAAAAGGCCAACGGGCCTTACCTCCAGCTGCTGTTCTCCCTGCCGGGCAACGAACTCGGCATCTACCACGATCTGAAGGGCGAAGGCATCATCAACCTGTCAGACGGCGAGGTACATGAAGTGAAACTGCTGGTAAAAGATGCCTACGGCAATACCTCCACCGTGAAGCTCAACCTGCAGCAGAGCGGAGACGAAGCGCCGGAGAAAACCTGCGCCAATCCCATGTATCCCGACTCCCGCAATATTTTTGAAAATAACCAGGTGGAATTTTATGTAGACGAAAGAGCGCTGTACGACCAGATCTGTTTCAACTACCAGGAAGTGGCCGCCACCTCCCCTAAATTCTATTCCAATATCTACCGGCTGCATACGCCGCAGGTACCGGTACACGATTTCTTCGATGTACGGCTGAAGCCCACGAAAACAATCCCGGAATACCTGCAGCCCAAAGTGGTGATGGTACGGGAAGGACTGGGCAGCAGCAATACCTCCGCCACGGTAAAAGAAGACAGCTGGTACAAAGGGACCTTCCGCGATTTTGGCAACTTCCACCTTGAAATAGATACGGCAGCGCCCAAAGTAACGCCTGTAGCGGTAAAACCCGGCGCCAACCTGTCCAAAGCCACCAAACTTTCTTTCGTGATGAGCGATGCCAGCGGTATCAAAGATTTCCGCGGAGAGCTGGATGGCCAGTGGGTGATGTTTTCCCGCAAAGGCAACGTGCTCACCTACACATTTGATGAACATTGCCCGCCGGGCAACCACATCCTCGTGATGAAAGTGACCGATGTTGCAGGCAATGAAGGCAGCTATCGCCTGTCTTTCAAACGTTGATTTTTAAAGTTAAAAAATACGATATGGTAAACTTAAAGGAAGGCGACAAAGCGCCGGTATTCAAAGGCAAAGACCAGCACGGAAAGACCGTATCACTGACGGACCTGAAAGGAAAGCGTGTGGTGCTTTACTTTTATCCGAAAGATATGACGCCCGGTTGCACCGCCCAGGCCTGCAACCTGCGCGACAACTACAGCGCACTGACGAAAAAAGGATATGAAGTGATCGGTGTCAGCACTGACAGCGAACAAAGCCATCTGAAGTTCATCGAAAAATATGAACTGCCTTTTACCCTGCTGGCGGATGATGATCATAAGATCGTGAACCAGTACGGTGTTTGGGGCGAAAAGCAGATGATGGGCCGGAAGTATGATGGCATTCACCGGACCACTTTCCTGATCAATGAGAAAGGGGTGATTGATCATATCATCAAAAAACCGGACACTAAGAATCACACGGAAGAGATACTGGAACTCTGGTCACGCAAAGAAGCGTAAGTAAGCAGAGAAGCAAAGACCGAATAGGTTAAATAAGAAAATAAGAAGGGGCGAAGATCAATTTGATCTTCGCCCCTTCTTATTTTCTTATTTAAAACTTAAAAAATCTTTGTGTTCTTTGCTCCTTAGCGTTCTTTGCGTGAACTAGCGCTTCTGTCTTTGTTTCTTGAACAGGTTACCTGTCTTGAACTTATTGCCTTCAGGGCTGCCCACACGGTCCATAGCGCAACGGAAGCCTACGGTGTTGGTGGCCATGTCTTCCTGCATGTAACGGCGTGTGCCGGGGGAGAGCCAGTAAGCGCGGTCGTTCCAGCTACCACCTTTCACCACATGTGATTTGTCGTTGATCAGGGTAGTGATACCATAACCGTATTCCACCTGGGAGAGGGAGTCACCATCGAGGTAGTTGATCACGTCGCCTTTCTGATAGTTGAGGCGGTTAGCACTTTCTTCGTCGGTCACATCACGCATTTTCAGGTGGCCCAGGCTGTCTTTTTCGAACTCTTTGTTTTCGTTCTGGTATACCGTCTGGAATTTGTTACCACGGAAGTAGTTAAAGTCTTCACCATCGATCGGGTTGAGTGGCCTGTAAACGTCCAGTACCCATTCGGACACGTTACCGGACATATTATAGATGCCGAAAGTGTTGGGGTAGAAGGAGCGGGTAGGACCAGGGATGGACGCACGGTCGTTCAGACCACCGGCCACACCCATGTTATCACCGGAACCACGCTTGAAGTTGGCCAGGAACTGACCCTGCATGGTACCGCGGCGGATGTCGCGCAGACCACTGGTGTTGGTGCCCCAGGAATATACCTGTTTGTTCATGATCAGCTCTTCCCCGTGTTTACCTTCTTTTTTGGAAGGGCCGGGGTTCTGGCCGATATAACCCAGTGCGGCGTATTCCCATTCTGCTTCTGTGGGCAGGCGGTAGTTCGGCAGCATGATACCGTCTTCAAACTGGACAGTACGCGGCGTGCCGTCCGGGTTTTTGAACTGGTCTTTGGTGCTTTTGGACATTTTGCCCGGAGTACCTTCATACAGGCCGGCGCTGTAGGCTTTGGTATCAAATGTATTGTCGTCTGACTGGTTGGTGATGTCTGCTTTGGAAAGCAGGCCTTTGTCCATCAGCAGCTTCTCGTTGACACGGTTGGAACGCCATTTACAGTAGTCGGTCGCCTGTTTCCAGGTAACGCCCACCACCGGATAGTCGTTATAGGCAGGGTGGCGGAAGTAATACTCCACCAGCGGCTCGTTATAGGCCAGTTCACTACGCCATACCAGGGTGTCCGGCAGCGCGTTGCGGTATACGTCCGGGAAAGACTCTCCATAAACACGGGCGAGCCAGAACAGGTATTCGCGATAGTGTACGTTGGCTACTTCTGATTCATCGATGTAAAAAGAGGAAACTGTAATACGACGTGGAATGTTGTTCCAGTCGCCCATTACATCCTGCTCAGTGGCACCCATGGCAAAAGTACCGCCCTGTACAAACACAAGACCCGGTCCGGTTTGCTGGTTTTTATTCTTGGCTACACTGAAACCGCCCATTTTCTGGTCGTTATAGTTCCAGCCGGTAGCAGAGGAAACTTCTTTCTTTTTGCCGAAAAGTCCTCCACCGTCCTTCTTGTTACAGGCAGTCATGGATAGCATTACGCCGGTACCTACGAGCAATGATAAAGAGGTTAATCTACGCATGCGATACAGCTTTAGTCGATTATATTTACAGTAAACGCAAATGTAATCTTTTTTATTTTATGGCGAAAAAAATTAATTTGTAATTTACCTTCATCCGATCAATCCCCGGCATCAACCAAGGACAGGACAGCAGCGAAAATTAAGAGATATATTTCAAATTTTTATCCTATATTTTCTCTACATTACACCGGCCTTTCAGGAAGGATGGAAAAGGGCTATCAAGATAATGAAACCTTCGAATATTTTTCCGGCGCTCCTGTTAATTTTTCTGTATCACTACAGCAGCGCTGTTGAACCGACTGTTCCCCGGACCTACAAAGACCACAGCGTACTGGCATCGGGCCACTGGTATAAACTGTCAGTGACGGCCCCCGGCGTCTATAAAATTGACCTGCCCCTGCTGCGTCAGCTGGGCGTGGATACCCGGCAACTGGCCTCCGCCGGCATACGCCTGTTCGGTACCGGTGGTCAGCTGCTGCCCGAGCCGAACGCCGGGCCCCGCTACGACGACCTGCCGGAAGTATCGCTCCGGGTGCAGGACGGGGGAGACGGCCAGCTGGACGGCGATGACTACCTGCTTTTTTATACGCCCGGCCCTCACCGCTGGCAGTGGGACCCGCTGCGGCCCGGCTTCGTGCACCAGTACAATCTTTACAGCGACGCAGCTACCTATTTTCTGACGGTAGGCGGCAACGGCGCCCGCATTGTACAGGATAATAACATACAGCCCGCCGCAGGCAAGACGTACTCCTTTGATTACCATACTTTTTATGAACGCGACAGCCTGAACTTCCTCAGTAGTGGCAAACAGTGGTGGGGACAGGAATTCAGCAAAGTGGCTGGAACCAGCCGTTCTTACAGTTTTTCCCTGCCCGGACCGCCCGCTGGCCCCGTCACCGTAGGGTTTAGGGTGGCCGCCCGTGGCGCGGCCGGCAGCAACTTCGGCGTAAGCCTTAACGGCGCCGCCGCCGCCAGCGCCTACCTGTTGCCCGCCGGCAGCAGCGTCTTCGAATCCTACGCCATTGCGGCCTATGCCACCGGCGCCGCTACCGTCGCCGGTGATGCGGTGACGGCGGCGGTAACTTTCCAGCCGGGAGACCTGAACGCCAAAGGGTGGCTGGACTACCTGGAGCTGATGGCGGCCTGTCCGTTGCGGTTGCCTGCCGGAGGGCAGCTGGACTTCCGCAACGTCACGGTGAACGGCCGTACGCAGTACTTCCTGGCCAATGCTACGGCACAAACGCAGGTATGGGACGTTACAGATCCGCTGCGGCCGCTGGCCATGGCTGCCCGCCTGCAGGCCGATACCCTCACTTTTACGGGAGATGCCGGGCCGCTGCGGGAATACATTGCCTTTAACTCCGGAGCGGCCCTGCGCCCGGTGGCCGGTGGGGCAGTGCCCAACCAGGACCTGCACGGCCAGCCGGGAGCAACGCTGCTGATCGTAACGCACGAAGCCTTCCTGGCGGAAGCAGAACGCCTCGCCGCCTGGCGCCGCTCCCACGACGGGCTGAGCGTGGCCGTGGTCACCACCGCCCAGGTATTCAATGAATTTGCCTCCGGCACGCCGGATCCCACCGCCATCAGGGATTATGTGAAAATGCATTACGACCGTGGCACCCGGCCAAAATACCTGCTGCTGTTCGGCGCCGCCTCCTATGATTACCGCCAGCGGGTGAAAAATAATACCAACCTGGTGCCCTCCTGGCAAAGCGACGCCTCGCTGGATGCCATTCGTTCCCATGTATCGGATGACTTTTTCGGGTTCCTCGACGATGCAGAAGATATCACACGAACGGACATATCCAACCTGCTGGACATCGGTATCGGACGGCTGCCTGTGCGAACTGTCCCGGAAGCGCGGACGGCGGTGGACAAAATCATCCGTTACCAGCAGCCCCGGTCCTTCGGGCCGTGGCGCAACAGCGTAACGTTACTGGCCGATGATGAAGATGATAACCTGCATCTGCAGGATGCCGAAGCGATGAGTAACATCATCGCAAAAAATAATCATCTCCCTGGTATCGGTAAAATATATGTGGACGCCTATCCCCAGGAAAGCACTGCTGCCGGAACACGGTCCCCGGAGGTGACCAAAGCCGTGAATAACAGTATCAATAAAGGAACGCTGGTGCTTAACTATAACGGTCATGGCAGTTACAACCGCCTGGCTGAAGAAACCATCATGGACGTGAACAGCGTGCAGGAGTGGAAAAATGAACAGCGCTTACCGTTGTTGATTACAGCCACCTGCGATTTCGCGCCATTTGATGATCCGGCTATTCATTCCCTGGGAGCGCAATTGCTGTTGCAACAACAAAGTGGCGCCATTGCGCTGATGACCACCACAAGGGCTGTTTTCTCCAATTCCAACCGCATCATGAACGCCAATTACCTGGAAGCTGCTTTCACACCGCAGGCAGATGGCTCCATGCGCACGTTAGGCGCAGCCATACAGGACGGTAAGAACAAAACCTACAGTACCTCCGGCGATGTGATCAACAACCGCAAATTCCAGCTGCTGGGAGATCCTTCCCTGAGACTGGCTTTCCCGCAGTGGCGGGTGGTGACAGACAGCATCAACGGTCGCGGGGTAACAACAGAAACGGATACCCTGAATGGGCTGCAGCATTGTATCATTAAAGGGCATATTGAAGACGCACAGGGAAATAAGTTGCAGGATTATAACGGTACGCTGACGACAACGGTGTATGGCCAGCCGGCTACCCGCCGTACACGGGGCAACGATCCGCGCAGCCGCGCAGTAGATTTTCAGGTACAGGAGAATGTCCTCTTTAAAGGCACGCAAACTGTTACAAATGGCGGGTTCACCGTTGCTTTCACCGTCCCGGCAGACCTGCCGGATGGTAAAGGCAAAGGGAAGATCAGTTATTACACCAGTAATGCCACTGCAGACGGAGGTGGTTACTTTGACGGATTTATTACGGGAGGGATGTTGCCCGGCGCGCCGGCCGACGTGACAGGGCCCGGCGTAAAAGTATGGCTTGACAGCAAAGCGTTTACCAGCGGGGATATGACCGGCCCTGATCCGTTGCTGATGATCGATCTGGCAGACAGCAGCGGCATCAATATATCGGGCAGTCAACCGGCACATCACCTGGTGGCGATACTGGATAGTTCAGAATATTTGATTTTAAATGATTATTTTGAAGCATCTTTGGATAATTACCGGGAGGGACAGGTGCGTTTTCAGTTGACCGGATTGCCAACAGGAGCGCATCGTATAACCATTAAAGCCTGGGACACCTATAACAACAGCACTGTAAAAACGATTGCCTTTAAAGTTGCAGCACCGGGATCAATAGCAGTAGAGGAGGTTGTTAATTATCCCAATCCTTTTCACGACGTAACAAGGTTCTCTTTTTTGCATAACCAGCAGGGGCAACAGTTACAGGTGGATTTACAGGTATTTACCACGGATGGAAAATTGGTAAAGAAAATGCGTAGCACAATAATTTCCGGAACAAGCCGTTTTGATGGAATCCCCTGGGACGGCAGAGGTGATTCAGGAGCAAGGTTACCCGCCGGCATTTATATCTACCGGCTGATTATAGGCAGTAATGGTCAAAACAGGGCTTTGGGTGGAAAAATGGTATTGTTATAACCTATGTATGGGAGAGCAGATTTGACATGATCCCCTTTATCAACCCCTTTTCGTTTTAATATTAATAAATAAGTTTATTTTTACACCCTATCAAAATACGAACATTGCATGATCCGAAAGGTAGCTTTGAGCCTTGTGTTCATATACGGTACTTTCAGCAGTTTTGAGACCTCAGCACAGATTAACACAGACCAGATTGATGGCCGTACCAATACAATCAATACTGCGGTGCCTTTTCTCCGTATAACGCCTGACGCCAGAAGCGGTGCTATGGGTGATGTGGGACTGGCGATTGCGCCGGACGCCTCTTCCATCTACTGGAACCTGTCCAAGCTGCCTTTTGCTGACGCAAAGGCAGGCGTGGCTGTTACTTACACTCCCTGGCTGAAGGAACTGGTGAACGACGTATTTCTGGCGACAGTCAGCGGATACACGAAGCTGGACGAATACCAGGCTATCTCAGCATCCCTGCGTTATTTTTCATTAGGGACCATCAATTTCAGGGATGTCACCAACCAGGACCTCGGGGATTTCCGTCCGCGGGAGTTCGCACTCGACGCCGGTTATGCCCGTAAATTGTCCGATAACTTCTCTATGGGATTAACCGCCCGTTATATCTACTCCAACCTGGCCGGCGGGCAGTCCAACGGAAGCGCCATGATCCGTCCTGCGAAAGCTTTCGCAGCAGATCTTTCGGCCTTCTATACCAAAGAGTTTGAAAAAGACGACGGGCTCACCAACCGTTTAAGCCTCGGTGGGTCCATTTCCAATATCGGTACTAAAATCTCTTATACCAGTTCCGCACAGAACAAGGACTTCCTGCCTACTAACCTGGGCCTCGGCGCTGCCTATACGTTCGCGCTGGATGAAGCCAATCAGCTGACTTTTGCGCTCGATGTCAATAAGTTGCTGGTGCCTACCCCGGATTCTACCGGCGAATACAAAGAAAAAGGCGTACTGCAGGGCATGTTCAGCTCTTTTGGGGATGCACCGGGCGGCTTGAAGGAGGAGTTACGGGAGGTGATGTTCTCCGTAGGCGCAGAATACTGGTACAACAATATGTTTGCAGTAAGGGCGGGATATTTCAATGAAAACAAATACAAAGGCAACCGTAAGTATGTAACGGCCGGTATAGGCATCAAATACGATATTTTCGGTCTGAATTTTTCTTACCTCGTGCCCTCCGGCTCCGGTATACAACGTAACCCGCTGTCCAATACGCTGCGCTTTACCCTTACGTTTGACCTGGGTGGCCGCGATGAAGAAAGCAGAACGGGCTGGTGATCATCACCATCAAATTTCTAAATAACAAAATTCCAAAATATTAACCGGTCCCTCCGTTTTTTAACGGGGGGATTTTTATATTTAAAGCCTTACCTTGCGCATTGGCATAAATATTCTAAAATATAAGCTATGAGTAGTATACGTATTGGTCTGGGAGTAGATTTTCATCAGCTGGTGGAAGGCCGGGATTTCTGGCTGGGCGGTGTGAAGGTGCCGCACCACAAAGGCGCTTTGGGGCACAGTGATGCAGACGTGCTGTTGCACGCTATCTGCGATGCCATGCTGGGCGCTCTGTCGCTGGGTGATATCGGCGTGCATTTCCCGGATACGGACAATACCTATAAGAATATCGACAGTAAGATACTGCTGGCCCGCTGTGCGCAGCTGATCGGCGAAAAAGGTTATGGTGTGGTGAATGTGGACAGCACCCTGTGCCTGCAGGCCCCTAAAATCAAGTCTTATGTACCTCAGATGCAGGCTGTCATTGCGGAAATACTGCGTGTAGGAGTGGAAGACGTATCTGTAAAGGCCACCACAACGGAAAAGCTGGGCTTCGTCGGACGTGAGGAAGGCGTTACCGCACACGCCGTCGTATTATTGGAGAAAATCGCTCAATAAATTACGAATTACGAATTACGAATGATGACGTCATTTTCAGGCAGTAGTTATTGAGTAATAGCCCCGTTTGTGATTCGTAATTCGTAATTCGTAATTCGTAATTTTTAAAAGTATCTTTGCTCAATGGCTGATATAATTGTGAAAATCATCAATAAGTCGGATAATGAACTGCCGTCTTATGCAACGGACCAAGCGGCGGGTATGGACCTGCGCGCACACCTGGAGACAGCGTTAACGCTCCAGCCATTGGAAAGGGTATTGGTACCTACCGGCCTGTTTATGGAACTGCCTGTCGGTTACGAGGCGCAGATCCGTCCGCGCAGCGGCCTGGCTTTTAAACAAGGCCTGTCCATACCCAATTCACCTGGCACCATCGACGCTGATTACAGGGGAGAGATCAAAGTAATTATGATCAACCTGTCCAACGAACCACAAACGATACAACCCGGAGACCGGATAGCCCAGATGATCATCGCTCCCTACGTACAGGCCGTAATGCAGCCCGTGGAAGTGCTGAACGAAACCGTTCGCGGTGAAGGAGGCTTCGGTCATACCGGTAAATCCTGATAGATGCGTGTATTCTTAACCGTTATAGGTATTGCCGGCATATTAATCACAGGCGCGTGCAGCGGGCCTAAAAAGACGCTGCGCCATCAGGCCGTGATCAAAGACCCTGCTGTGCTGGAGCAGCGGGCTGACAGCCTTTTCTTTGCTGCCCAGCGCTCCAAAATGCTGGGGGATTTCCGTACGGCGATCACCCAGTACTCCGACTACCTGCGGTTAAACAAGAATAACCCCACCGTCTATTATGAACTGGCCCGTTTGTTTATGGAAGTCCAGAATCCCGGCTACTCCCTCGGCTTCGCCCGCAGGGCGGCGGCTATGGACCCGGACAACCACTGGTTTCAGATCACCCTCGCGGATGCCTTTGCGGTGAATGAACAATTTGACAGCGCTGCCGCTGTCTTTGATAAACTGTCTGTCCGTTACCCCGAAAATGAGGACTACCTGTACAACAAAGCCATGTTCCTCACCAAAGCCAACAAACCGGCGTCTGCCCTGGCTGTATTCAGCCAGCTGGAGAAAAAAACAGGGGTGGTGGAGGAAGTCATTTACCAAAAACAACGGCTGTTACTCAAAATGAGCCAGGTGGATGCGGCAGCCGCCGAAATCCGTAAACTCATTGATAACAATCCGCAGGAACTGCGCTATTATTTCCTGCTGGCGGAAGTGTATGATGCCAATGACCGTGGTACGGAAGCCACCGCCATCTACCAGGAGGTGCTGCGCAAAGACCCTGACAATGCCCGAGCGTTGCTGGGCCTCGCTTCCTACGCCCGTAAGAACAATGATAAGCCCGGCTACTGGGCTTTCCTGACCCGCGCCTTTGCCAATCCTTCCTACAGCATCGATGAGAAAGTGGCTTACGTGTATCCTTATCTGCAGATGATGCAGCTGGATTCCACGAAAGTGGAAGAAGGCCTGGAGCTGACTTCCCTGATCGTAAAAGCGCATCCGAAAGACGCCAAAGCATATGCCCTGAGAGGAGACATGTACTCGCAGGCGGATATGCTGGACAGCGCCCAGCAAAATTATACCCGGGCGCTGAGCCTCGACTCCAGCCGCTTCTCCGTATGGTACCAGCTGATGTGGATCTATTCCCGTAAAGAAGAACCCAACGCGCTGCTGGCACTCAGCAACACCGTAACAGAAAAATTCCCCCAGGAATTTATGGGCTACTACTTCAAAGGAGTGGCCAGCTTCCTGTTACAACAATATCCCGCTGCCATCGGCGCACTGACCAAAGCGCTGGAGACAGGCAACGGGGAAAAGAAATTTATGGCCGACGTACAGTCGTTATTGGGAGACGCTTATCACGCTACCGGACAACATCCGCAGTCTGACAGCAGTTATGAAAAAGCGCTCCAGCTGCGGCCCGACGATCCGCTGGTACTCAACAACTACAGTTATTACCTGTCACTGCGCGGCGAAAACCTGGACCATGCCGCGGAAATGTCTAAACGGTCCCTGGAACTGGAACCGGATAGTCCTACCTACATGGACACCTACGCCTGGATACTGTTCCGGCAGGACAAGTTCGAAGATGCCAGGCATTGGATAGAGAAAGCCCTGCAGTTTCCCGAAGCACAGCAGAATCCGAATGTGCTCGAGCATTACGGGGATATTCTGTTTAACCTGAAAGATGTCACAAAAGCGGTGGAATACTGGCAGAAAGCCAAAGACAAAGGCGCTACCTCTGTAGGCCTTGTCCGTAAGATCGCAGAGAAAAAATACATTCAATAGCGTTCGGCCGGGAATGCCCGACAACACCACCGTTGGTAGCGCTGATACCGCTAAAAGCTTATAGCTGCATGAAAAAAACACTACTGTTATTAATAGGAATAGCCGGTCTGGCCTTCACCGCCTGCCGTCACCCGAAAAAACTGTCACGCAACACGTTCCCGGCCACAGACACCAGCAGGGTGGCCGCCCACCGGGACACCTCCTCCGCAGAAGAACGGAACGCCTTCATCAGCAACATGCTGAAGGGTATCCGCAGTAATAACATTGACTTTAACACCTTCTCCGGCAGAATGAAGCTGGCTTTCGAAAACGAAAGCAAAAGCCACAACAACCTCACAGCCACCATCCGGATGAAAAAAGACAGTATCATCTGGATATCTGTCAGCGCCCCCATCATCGATGAGGTGATGCGTGCCGTTATCACACCCGACAGCCTCAAGCTTTACAACAAGCTCGAGAAACAGCTCTTCCTGCGACGCATGGCTGATGCGGAAGATTTGCTGAACATACCGTTTGACTTTAAAACCCTGCAAGACCTGCTCATTGGTAACCCGGTATACCTGACAGACTCTGTCTACGGCCTCGTGAAAACGCCTTCCGTTATCTCCTTCAGCTGCCGGAATCCCCGGTTTATAAGCCTGTTCAACGTATTTTCGGATGACTACGGCCTCCAGCAGAGCAAAGTAATGGATGCCGACAGCACCACTGCCAACAAACGCTCCTGCGAACTTACCTATGGTGACTATGCCAAAGTGGCCAACCGGATGTTTCCCACCGTGCGCCGTATTTTCGTGGAAGAAAAAAGTGTGACGAAAGTTGCGCTGGACTTTACCCGCTATGACTTTGACGTGCCGCTGACCTTCCCGTTCAGCACGCCGGCGAGCTATAAACGCATGTAATTAATTTTCCCGGCAAATGTCATCTTCATTAAACTAATAAACGTTGTATATTTATCGTTTATATACTTGAACCTTGGTACTTAATTGCAGTTACTTAAAATAGTCATGTTGTATTTGAAGAAGATTATCCCGTTAGTATGCATCATATGGTTGTTACCGGCTATACTGGTGGCTCAGAATACCAGCCAGCAGCAACCGACGCGGGAGGAACTGGAGCGCAGGAAAAAAGAGCTGCAAAGAGAGATCGAAGAAGCCAATCAACAGCTGAAGGATACCAAAAAATCTACCAAGGAAAGCCTGGGCCAGCTGCGCGCACTGCGCGACAAAATCACCCTGCGTACCCGGCTGATCAATAATATCAACGACGAGATCAATTTCATCAACGGGGACATCAATACCGCCAACCGCGATGTAAAAACCCTGCAGAAAGACCTCGACACCCTGAAAGCGCAGTACGCCCAGCTGGTCGTATATGCCTACAAAAACCGCTCTTCCTACGACATGCTGAACTTTGTGTTTTCCGCCCAGAGCTTCAACGATGCCGTAAAACGTTTTCAATATCTCAAGCAATACCGCGAATACCGCCGCCGTCAGGCCGATAATATCCTGTCTACCCAGGACCAGCTGAACCAGAAAATCCAGAGCCTCCAGAACCAGCGCCTGAAACGCGCCGACGCGCTGAAGACAGAGCAGGACGAGCGCGCTACCCTGGAACAGGATAAGAAAGAGAAGGACGAAGTGCTCTCAAAGCTGAAAGGGCGTGAGAAAGAGCTGGTAGCGGATATCAATCAGCGTAATAAAGATGCCCAGAAAGTACAGGCTGCCATCCGTGCGGTAATCCGCCGTGAGATCGAAGAAGCGCGCCGTAAGGCCATGGAAGAGGAAGCTGCCCGCCGTAAAGCTGCCGAAGAAAAACGTAAAAGAGAAGAAGAAGCCCGCAAAGCCGCACTGGCTGCCGCAGAGAAAGCGAAGGCCGATGCCGCCGCCGCTGCTGCTGCCAATAACGCCAATAACAATCCTGCCGCCAATAACCCGCCGGCCAGGCCAGCGCCAACACCGGAACCGCCCAAACCTGCGCCGGAACCTCCGAAACCGGCTCCTGCCCGTAGTGAAAACGTGCTGGAAGCTACCCCTGAAGCGCTGGCGCTGTCCGAAAGCTTTGAGGCCAACCGTGGTAAACTGCCCTGGCCCGTGGATGCCGGCAATATCATTGAACACTTCGGGATACACCAACACGCCGTGATGGAACATATCACCGTACCTTCCGACGGTATCGTGATCGCCACCACCAAAGGAGGCGCCGTGAAATCCATCTTCGACGGGGAAGTGAAATCAGTAGTAGTGATGCCCGGCTCCGGCTATGTAATTATTATCCGTCACGGACAATACTTTACAACCTATGTTCGTTTGCAGACTACCCGTGTGAAGAAAGGAGACATGGTGAAAACCGGCCAGGTGATCGGTACCGCCAGTGTGAACGATATCGAAAACACCGGTGAAGTGGAACTGCAGATCTGGAAAGGGGTTACCAAACAGAATCCCGAACAGTGGATCAGACGCAGATAATTTGATCATTTGTGCATTTGGTTATTGGTTTCATTGATGAATGCCCCGGCTGCCCTTCAATGGCTAAATAACCAAATGGTCAAATAGCTAAATGTCTAAAACCGTTCCTTTTTGAAAAAACTAATCCCAATTTTAATAGCTTGCTGGCTGTTACCGGGCGTGCTGTATGCACAGCGCGGTAACAAAACATCGCGTGCGGCGCTGGAAAGCCGTAAAAAGGAACTACAGAAAGAAATACAGGAGGCCACCCGCGCCTTGCAAAATACCCGCAGGTCCACCAAACAAAACCTCGGACTGCAGCGGGAGCTGCAGCAGAAAATAGACAGCCGTAACGCACAGATCAAAAACATCAACATAGAAATCAACCAGCTGGACGGCGCCATCAGCAGTACTAACGATAACGTACAAACGCTGGAAAAAGAAGTGGACTCGCTGCGCGCCCGTTATGCCCAACTGGTAGTATATGCCTATAAAACCAAACGGGAGTACGATGTGCTCAACTTCCTCTTTTCCGCCACCAGCTTTAACGACGCCCTGCGCCGGTACCAGTACCTGCGGCAGTATAGGGAGAACCGCCGCCGGCAGGCAGAAAGCCTGTTATCTACCAAAGTACTGCTGGCGCAGAAGCTGGAAAACCTCGAACAGGAACGTACCCGGAAAGCCGGCGTCCTGTACTCCGAACAAAAACAAAGAGGAGCACTGATCGCGGATAAAAAAGAAACCGATCAGACCATCGTGCAACTGCAGCAACAGGAGAAAGAATTACAGCAGAATATCCAGAAAAGCCGCGCAGAAGCCAGGCAGGTAGACCGTGCCATCCAGGATGCTATTCGCCGGGAAATAGAAGCTGCCCGCAAAAGGGAGCTGGCTGCTGCTGCCGCCCGTAAACGCGCCGCTGCGGCCAAAGCAGCAAAACGCAGGGCAGAGCAGGAAGCGGCACGCAAACGTGCTATCGCCGCCGCTAAAAAGGCCGGCCGTAAACCGCCGCCGCCCCCCAAACCGGTGGCCGACAGCGAAGAAGAAGAGGCTGCACCGGCGGCGAAAGAAGACGTGCTGGCCGCCACGCCGGAAGCGTTATCGTTGTCCCGCGACTTTGAAGCCAACCGGGGAAGGCTCCCATGGCCCGTTGACGCCGGAAGGATCACCGGCCGCTTTGGTACCAGTACCGTCGGAAAAGTAGAAGTGGAACACAATGGCATCGTGATCGCTACGGCAAAAGGCGCTGCGGTGAAAGCGATCTTCGATGGAGAAGTGATAATGGTATTCAGTGTTCCGGGCGCAGGGTATATGGTTACCCTACGCCATGGAAGATATTTTACCAACTATGTCAGGCTGGTAGATGTAAATGTCAGAAAAGGCATGTCCGTGAAACGCGGCCATGTGCTGGGCGCTGCCGCCGCCAGCGCACTGGCGGGTAACGGAGAGATAGAATTACAGATCTATCGCAACATGGTACAGCAGAACCCCGAACGATGGATACGCAGCCGTTAGAGTAACTGCGCCTGCTGTTGCAGTACCTGCTCGTACAATGCTTCGTATTTCGGAATGATATTGTCAATATGGAAACGTTGCGCCTGCGCCAGTGCGCCTTTCCGCAGTTTAGCCAGCAAGGCGTCGTCCTGCAGTAGCTTAATGGCATGGGCGGCCATACCGTCCACATCTCCCACATCGCTCATATAGCCGGTTTGACCGGGAATATTGATCTCCGGTAAACCGCCGGCATTCGAAGAAATGACCGGGACCTGCGCTGCCATGGCTTCCAGGGCAGCCAGGCCAAAGCTCTCATAGTCGGAAGGAAGGAGGAAAAGATCGCTGATAGACATCACGTCTTCCAGTTGTTCCTGCTTACCCACAAACCGCACATCTTCACAGATACCCAGCTCGCGGCACAGGCATTCGATAGTAGGCCTGTCAGGACCGTCGCCCACCAGCAGCAGCTTGGAAGGCACTTCCTGTCTTACTTTTGCAAATACCTTTACCACATCGGGCACCCTTTTCACTTTACGGAAGTTGGATACGTGCAGCAATATTTTCTCGCCGTTAGGCGCAATGGCATTGCGGAAATGAGGCATCTCGCGGCGGCTGAACCGCTGGGTATCTACGAAGTTGTAGATCACGGAGATATCTTTCTCTATCTGGAAATACTTATAGGTTTCGTCCCGCAGATTTTCAGATACGGCTGTAATAGCGTCTGATTCATTGATGGAGAAAGTTACCACCGGGGCGTAAGTCTTGTCTTTGCCTACGAGGGTGATGTCTGTACCGTGCAGGGTGGTGATAAAGGGCACTACCCGGCCCTGCTTGCTAACGATCTGTTTAGCCATGTACGCAGTAGAAGCGTGAGGGATGGCATAGTGTACGTGGAGCAGGTCCAGCTTCTGGTTCAGGATAACGTCCACCATGGTGCTGCTGAGGGCAGACTCATAAGGCGGAAAATCGAAAAGAGGATAGGTCGGTACCTGTACCTCATGGTAGTATATGTTGGCGTGAAAAGCATTGAGCCTCACGGGCTGTTGGTAGGTAATGAAGTGTACCATATGGCCTTTGTCTGCCAGGGCCTTGCCCAGCTCGGTGGCCAGCACGCCACTACCTCCGTATGTCGGATAACATACTATTCCTATGCGCATGATCTTTATTTTAACGAACGGAAAGCGACAAGTAATAAAGCCCTGATAATGTGTGCCAGCGACCAGATTACTTTGCGTAACGAAGGTAACGCTGAAATTCGAATTAGCGGAAACCGCTAAACCATTTATTTGTTATTTGTAAGAACCCTGCCAATTAATTAGTTTTATTGCAAAATTTAGCCGCTTATATGAGAAAACGCCTTTTGCCAATGCTGTTGACCTGCCTGTTACCGGCAGTAACCAGGGCTCAGCAGTCAGACTCCCTCGTTTTAAGACAGATGGCCGACGAAATCCTGAGAAACAGCACTGCTTATGAAAACCTCCGCGTACTGACAAAGACCATCGGCGGCAGGCTGGCAGGCTCTCCTCAGATGGTAAAGGCCGAACAGTGGGGCGTAAAAGCCCTGAAAGCCGCCGGGGCAGATACGGTTTACCTGCAGGAATGTATGGTGCCGCACTGGGTACGGGGTGAAAAAGAAGAAGCCCGCATCGTCTCAAAGCTGCGTGATTTCGTGCCGCCATTAAATATCCTCGCCCTCGGCAATTCCGTAGGCACCGGCAAAGCCGGTGTTACGGCCCCTGTCGTGGAAGTGTCCTCTTTTGAAGACCTGGAAGCGAAAAAAGACCAGGTAAAGGGCAAGATCGTGTTTTATAATTACCACTTCAAACCGGAATTCATCAAGACTTTTTATTCTTATGGTGATGCCGTGAAGTTCAGAGGTCAGGGCGCCAGCAAGGCAGCCAGATACGGCGCTGTAGCGGTGATTGTACGCTCCATGTCCCATGGGGCCAATAATTTCCCGCATACCGGCGCAATGGCGTATGACCCGAAATATCCGAAAATACCGGCCGTAGCGATTGGCCTGCAGGATGCCGACCGCCTGAGCGCCCGGCTGAAAAGAGACAATTCCGCCAAAGTATTCCTCCGCACCACCTGCGAGATGCTGGAAGATGTTGTTGGTCATAACGTGATCGGCGAGGTCCGCGGCAGTAAAACCCCAGACCAGTACATCACGGTAGGCGGCCATCTCGATTCCTGGGATGTCTGCGAAGGCGCGCATGACGACGGCGCCGGCTGTGTGCAGTCCATCGAAGTGCTGCGCACTTTCAAGGCACTGGGCATCAAACCCGCCCGCACCCTGCGCGTAGTGCTGTTTGCCAACGAGGAAAACGGCACCCGTGGCGCTAAAAAATACGCGGAGCTGGCAAAGGAACGTAATGAAAAACACATACTGGCACTGGAAAGCGACGCCGGTGGCTTTACGCCAAGAGGCTTCACTTCCACCATGGAGCCGGAGAAAAAAGCGAAAATGATCAGCTGGAAGCCCCTGCTGGAGCCCTACGGACTGTATGACCTGGAAGGAGAAGGCGGCGGCACCGACGTTGGACAGCTGCACGCAGCACTGGGAACCCCCATGGTTGAACTTTCTCCTGACAGCCAGCGTTATTTTGATATTCATCACGCGGCCAACGATGTGTTTGAAGCAGTGAATAAACGCGAACTGGAACTGGGCGCCTTTGGTATGGCCGGTCTGATTTATCTCGTGGATCTTTACTTTTGATCATAACGTTTACTAAACTATTCACATGGGCCGGTTTATTTTTATTATCATTACTATCATTGTCCTGGTACTGGGCGGCATTTTCCTGTACAAGTTTTACTTCGTCTTCGGCAGAGGCGTAAAGGCGGGTGAACTCAACTACTTCGTGGAAAAGGGCTATGTCTTCAAAACCTATGAAGGGAAACTCATCCAGTCCGGTTACAAAGGCCGTACCGCGGGGACCATTCAGTCCAATGAATTCCAGTTCTCCGTAGCGGACGAGCGTGTTGCGCAGCAACTGATGACTGCCAGCGGCAAAACCGTGGAGCTGCACTACAAAGAATACCTCGGCGCATTGCCATGGCGCGGCTACAGCCCGTTTATCGTGGATAGTGTTATCAGTGTCAGAGACGCTTCCGGCAGAGATCTTCCATAAATTACGAATTACGAATTACGAATTGAGGGCTTCCTTATGGAGCGGTTACTAAATAACCTTTCCATAAGGAAGCCCTCAATTCGTAATTCGTAATTCCGTAATTGCTTTAGGCGTGGAGTAAAAATATCGCCGGCCGCTTATGCAGGTCCGGCAATGCTTTGCGCCATTCTTTGATAGTTTTTGTTTTGATGTATTCTTCCGGTCCGGTGATATCAACGGCCACGCACAGCCGGGTATGATCTTTACAGTGGTCCAGTATGTCTTTCAGCAGTTGATTGTTACGGTAAGGTGTTTCTATGAACAACTGTGTTTGTTTTTTTCGTTCGGATTCGTCTTCCAGCTGGCGCAGCGCTTTGCCTCTCTCCGGGGCTTTGATGGGCAGGTAGCCGGTAAACTGGAAGTTCTGGCCGTTCATGCCGGAAGCCATCAGGGCCAGCAGCATAGAGTTGGGGCCTACCATGGGGACCACGCGGGCATCGATGCTGTGGGCAGCCTGCACAACGAGGTGGCCCGGGTCTGCGATAGCAGGGCATCCCGCCTCGCTTAATACGCCGATATCGGTACCTGCCAGTAGATGTTTCTTCGCCAGGGCTATGTCTGGTGGCTGGTTTTCATGCATCGGCAGCAACTGCAGTTCATCGATATTGATGTTTCTGTCCAGCGCTTTCAGGTAGCGACGGGCAGTCCGCTCATTTTCTACATAGAACACGCGCAACTGCTGTGCGATCGTAGTTATATAGGCAGGAATGCTGAACAGGGCGTCAGCGCTCAACACAGTGGGGATCAGGTACACTTTGCCTGTAGCACTCATGGTTATATCAGTTTTTTATGTTGTAAATCGATGGTGGCGGCGATCACGGCGTAGGAGGGAGCCAGCATCCAGCCTACTACCGGTACCAGCATGAAGATGTAAAACACCATGCCGTTGCCCAGCGCCATTCCGCGGTGCTGGCGGATAAACTGTATGCTCTGTGCCATAGAAAGGCGGTGGCGTTCGCAGCTGTAGTCCATCATGGAAAAGCCATAGAAATAAGCTTCGATAAAAAAGCCGATCATGGGTGTGATCCATCCTACCACGGGGATAAAGGATACCACCAGTAATATCAGGATGGCGCCCGTCTGGTATATGATGTTGCGGAAAGACATCCGGATGCCGCGCCAGATGTCCTGCCCCAGCTGTGCCCAGCTGAAGGGAAACTCACGGTACTCGAGAATAGCTTCTGTTTTCTCCGACAGGTAGGAGAAAACGGGGGAGGCTACAATGAGAAAAAGGTATTTGAAATAGGAAAAGTACCAGAACACAAAAACGATGCGGACAGAGAAGGCCACCAGGATAAACAGGAAGCTCAGCCAGCTGCTCTCCAGGTCCTGTACCCATTCGGTGATATGCAGCAGTCTGGTCAGGTATTCCACAAAATCACCTGAATAGCCCCAGACAAAATAAAAGCCGGTGAAAAACAGTAAACAGTAAATGATGCCGGGTATCAGGATCCACTTCCACAACTTATGTTGCATAATGAACTGATGGGCTTTTCCATATGATTGAATGGCCGACAGTACTTCTCTGAATGAAAACAACAACGCCTGAGATTTTTTTGGTGACAGAAAATTTTGATGATGAACGAAACTAAGGCAAAAATATTTCAAATCCGGCCAGGATTTACTGAAATCGCTGATTTTGTGTGGCTCATGATAAAAAAAACCGTGCAGCCTAAGCAACACGGTTTTGATATATGATCAGGTGACAGACACGGTGTCAGAAACGGGGACACAAGGTTTTATACTTGTTGTTCTCGTTCCGGGTATGGATGTAGATCAGGGAGATCTCCAGGCCGCCGCGGGCATTGGAGGCAGGACGCAGGCTGGATACGTTGGTATCGTAGGTCATACCTACCTGGAAGCCTTTGATCTGCATGCCTACATAAGGTATGATAGCGTCTTTCATGCGGTACCAGCTGCCGAGGAACAGTACGGTTGGGTTGTTCTCGTCTATTTCGCTGAGTGTAAAACCATAGGCGCCGCCGAAGGTAAATTCAGAGGCGGTGCTTTGCTTCATGTACAGGATACTGGTGTGAAAACGGTCTTTCCCGTTGACCGGTACAGAGCCGCCGCCGTGAACGGTCCAGCGGTAGCTGAGGCGGTTCTGGGTCTGGTCCATGAAAGATTCTACCGGTTGGGTAATATGATAATAGGAAGCGCCCAGGTAGATGTTGGACGATTCTCCGATCAGCCCGTTGTACAGGATGCCGATATTGGGATCGAAGTAGGATATTTTCGGGTTGACCAGTGTTTCGTTGCTGGGAATCAGCGGGTTATACCCGTTGTTGTCCATCTGGTTTTCGAACTGCAGTTTGGTGTTGTCTATCCTCTTCTGTACCAGCGTTCCCTGTAAACCAATGGCGATGGTATGGTTGCCTTCCGGGTCCAGCCCTTTATGATAGGCGGTGCTGGCCGACAGGTAGGTAGAAGTAAGGGCGCCGCCACCGCTTCTGTCGTACATGGCCATCAGGCCCACTCCCCAGATGTCCGTGTAGGAGATGACGTTTTTCAGGATACCGAAATCAATGGCAGCGGTGCCGGTCACAAAGGGCGTAGAGATGCTGCGCCATTGCGAACGGTAGTTGCCCGAAATACGGTAATCGCCTGAAAATAAACCTGTAAAAGCCGGGTTAAGGGTGAGCGGAGACGCAAAAAACTGCGAAAAGTGCGGGTCTTGTGCCCGCAGTGGATTTAAATAGAAGAATATGGTCAAGAATAGTAATAAAGCTCTTTTCATATGATAAGCTTAAAGCATAGGGTTTATGCAGTAAGGGTGAAGGTACACCAAATATGTTATATTTCAAATTAAATCCATGTGTAAAAATATTAATACGGAATGAAAATCCTGTCGCGTATAATAAATTTACGGATTTAACAATTTAAATAATGGTGTAAAATCGTGTGATATACTTCCATTATTTAAATCGCCAAATCCGTAAGCTGTATTCAGAAAATTCCTTTTATTAAACGCCGCGCCGGGATTATTGTTGTAATTTATTTCCAAAAGCCAGATCTCCGGCATCGCCCAGACCCGGTACAATATAGCCTTTGGCGGTCAGTTCATCATCAATATCTCCAGCCCAGATGGTAATATTGGCTTTGGTATTGCGCAGCACATATTCGATACCCACGGTGCAGGCAATGGCCACTACCAGGTGAATGTGACTGGGTTTGCCGATTTCCTCCAGGTGCTCGATGGTTTTTACCAGGGAAGAACCCGTAGCCAGCATCGGATCGGAAAGGATCAGCACCTGTCCTTCAATGGAAGGACTGCTCACATATTCCAGGCTGATATCGAAAGAGCCGTCGTGGTTGTGTTTACGATAAGCGGAAATAAATGCATGGTCGGCCTTATCGAAATAATGCAGCAAACCCTGATGGAGCGCCAGCCCTGCCCGCAGAATAGTAGCCAGCACCGGCTGTGTTTTCAGCACCCGGCAATTGGCGATACCCATAGGCGTGGTCACTTCTTTCTCCACATAATCCAGTGTTTTGCTGATTTCGTAGGCGGCTACTTCCCCCAGCCTTTCCATATTACGCCGGAAGCGCATACGGTCCTGCTGTACTTCCACATTCCGGATCTCGCTTAGCCATTCACCTACCAGCGAATTTGTTTCACTTAAATTGATTATCATATATCTGCTTCGCTTTGAAGCGGCAAATTACCGAAAATATATGTAACCTATTCCTGATCCTTGCTGACCAGCTGCGCTTTTTTCACCAGCTGAATAAACTCCGCCCGGTACCCTTCTTTATCCTGCCCTTTGGCGGAAGATGCCAGTTGCAGCACATCGTTGTAGGTGATAGTGCCTTTAAAGGCAGAATTACGCAACAGCTGCCCGAAAGCCGCCGCGGCGGTGGCCATCCGGAAGTCTTCAGGGGCCTCGGTGATCTGCTGCCGGTTGTAGGGCAACACCTGTTCCATCAGCTTGCTCGTGTTTTCCTGAGGTTGCTTATAGCGCAACTTTACGGTCAGCACTTCCGGAAGATGGCCCACAACGGTGTTCTGCTGGTATTTCAGCGGATCTACCCAGTTAACGCCCTTGCCGGCCTTGTCAGTGGCGGAAATGATTTCATACAGGGCGGTCACGGTATGCCCCACGCCCATATCACCGGCGTCTTTTTTGTCGTTGTTGAAATCTTCATTATTCAGTAACCGGTTTTCATAGCCGACTAACCGGTACGACTGCACGAAAGCGGGGTTGAATTCCACCTGCAGCTTCACATCCTTAGCGACGGTGAACAACGTACCGCCGAATTCGGTCACAAAGGTACGGCGGGCCTCTTCGAAATTATCGATGTAGGCGTAGTTGCCATTGCCTTTGTCGGCCAGCAGTTCCAGCTTGTTGTCTTTGTAGTTGCCCATGCCGAAGCCCAGCACCGACAGGAAGATACCCTGCTGCCTTTCTTTTTCGATGAGCCGTTGCAGCTCCCCGTCAGAGGAAGCGCCGACATTAAAATCTCCGTCGGTGGCCAGGATGATACGGTTGTTGCTGTTGGCGCTGCGGTGCTCGGCCGCTATCTTGTAGGCCAGCTGTATGCCCTCGCCCCCGGCAGTGGAACCACCTGCCTGCAGGGATTCCATGGCCTCCAGGATTTTCTTTTTCTCATTGCCGCTGGTAGAAGGCAATACCACGCCGGCAGCACCGGCATACACCACCACGGCTACCCGGTCTTCCGGGCGCAATTGCTGTACGAGCGCCGCGAAAGCGCGTTTTACCAGGGGCAGTTTGTTCTCTTCGTCCATAGAGCCGGACACATCGAGCAGGAACACCAGGTTGGAAGGCGGCAGCTCACGGGCATCCACGTCTTTGCCTTTGATGGCAATGCGGACCAGCTGGTGACTGGTATTCCACGGGCATACGGCCATATCGGTATAAATGGCTACAGGATCTTTTCCGGTGGGTGATTTATAGTTATAGTCGAAATAATTGATCATCTCCTCTATACGTACTGCGTCCTGCGGAGGCTGAACGCCCTGGTTCAGGAAACGGCGCACATTGCTGTAGGAAGCCCTGTCCACATCAATGCTGAAAGTGCTCAACGGCTGGTCGGTAGCGGTATGAAAGATGTTTTCCGTGATGGCGCTGTAGTCTTCCGTATTAAAATGGTTTGCCGGCGCACGGCGCTTTGTATTGCCGTAGTTAACAGCTACGCCGGCTACTTTACCCTGCAGCGCGTATGTCATCGGTGACGCTACCGGCGTGGAAGACGGTTCTGACAACGGCTCCGGGGCCTTATGCACATAACCGGTAGTGATCACTTCTTCCAGCAACCTGTCATCTTTGGCGTTAACAGGATGTAGGACGGATTGCATGTTGATGACAATGGATGAGAGGCCGGCAGTAATTTGTACAGTGGTGGTTTCATAATCCGTGGCTATGGCTTCAAGGGTTAACGGGCCGTTGGGGACGTTCAGGGTAAACCGGCCTTTCTGATCGCTGTGGGTGATGGCTTTACCACCTTTTTTGAGGCTGACGATAGCACCGCTGATAGCGGCATGGGTCTTTTTGTCCTGGACACGACCTGTAATGGTGCGCATCTGCGCGGTCGCCTGCATCACCAGCAGACAACTCAACAACAGCAGGGAGAGGTATTTTTGCATAATATGGGTGTTTTCTGCCGGCATGATGCAGGGGATATCATCGATTCCATAAACCGGTTAAAAAAAATTACCGGAAGGGAAACCCTACCTTTGCCAAAATTTTAGTTGAATGGTATACAATGTAATAGGTACCATGTCCGGCAGCTCGTTGGACGGACTGGATATCGTTTTTGCCGAGCTGACGGAAATCAGGGGACAATGGACTTATGTCATCAAGGCTTCGGAAAGCCTGCCTTACGAACCGGAATGGGTGGAGAAACTGGCCGCGGCCACCACTTTGCCTGCAAAGGAATACCTGCTGCTGCACACAGCCTACGGGCATTATGCCGGCCAGCGTATCCTGTCTTTCATCGAGAGAAATGAACTGGACCATAAAGTACATTTTATAGCATCCCACGGACATACGACTTTCCACCTGCCCGGTCAGCAAATGACGGCCCAGCTGGGAGACGGCGCAGCCATGGCGGCGGTAACCAGGCTGCCGGTGATCACCGACCTGCGCGCAGTAGACGTAGCGCTGGGCGGACAGGGAGCGCCTATAGTGCCTATCGGGGAGAAATACCTGTTGGGCGGTTATCAGTTCTGGCTTAACCTGGGCGGTATTGCCAATATCTCCGCGCAACTGCCGGATGGTTTCGCGGCATTCGACATCTGCCCGGCCAACCGGGTGCTCAACGAGCTGGCCCTGCAGCTTAATAAACCCTATGATGAAGGCGGCGCACTGGCGGCCGGCGGCGTGACCGATACCGGTTTGCTGGCGCAACTGAACGCATTGCCTTACTACCGGCAACCATGGCCTAAATCACTGGCCAATGATTTTGGTACAGATACCGTGCTTCCCATGGTCAACGGACTGCGTATATCCGTTCAGGGCAAACTGCGGACTTACACAGAACACATCGCCGCACAGATCGCGCAGGCGGCGGGCCAGCTGAAAGCTACCATGCCGGAAGGTCCTGCTAAACTGCTGGTGACCGGTGGCGGTGCTTTCAATACTTTCCTGGTGGAGACGATCCGCCAGCAACTGACCCCGCTCGGCATTGATGTGGAAGTGCCCGACGAACTGACCGTAGCGTTTAAGGAAGCGCTGGTCATGGCACTGATAGGCGCTTTAAGATGGAGGCAGGAGGTGAATGTGCTTTCTTCTGTAACAGGAGCAAAGCAGGATTCTATCAATGGCGCACTCTGGATCAGCCAATAAAACGACGGACCATATAATATTAACGGCGGCAGACCTTTGGATCTGCCGCCGTTTTTTCGGGAGATATAGAACTGGCGTTATGCTTCTACCGGTGTAAAGGCAAATTTGTCGCCGTCAAACAGGCCCAGGTCACTGAGCTTCAGATGCGGGATCACCAACAGTGCCATGAAAGATAAGGTCATGTAGGGTGAGGCGAGCGTAGCACCCAATAGTTTGGCCGCCTGGTCGAAGCGGCTGTACTGTTCAGCGATCGTATAGCCGTCGAGGTTGCTCATGAGCCCGGCGACGGGCAGTGGCAGTACCTGCGCGTCCTGTTGCTCTGCCAGGCTGATACCGCCCTGATGAGCGATCACACCGTTGATAGCAGCGCAGATGCTGGCGTCGTCGACACCGGCGGCGATAATATTATGGCTGTCGTGTGCCACAGAAGAGGCAATAGCGCCGCGCTGCAGGCCAAAGCCGCGGATAAAGGCAATCGCCGGCGGGGCCTGCCGGTAACGGTTCACAACCACCAGCTTAATGACATCCTGTTGCGTATCGCAGGCGATATGCCCGTCCTGTACCGGCAGCGTGGCCTGCAGGGCGTTGGTGATCAGCTGTCCGTCCATAGCTTCCATTACTTTGACAGTCGCGGCAGGGCCGGCGGCAGCCACCCTGAAATCAGCCGGCGCTGACGGTCGGCACACGAAGTTGTTCACTGCAGGAGTATCTACCGGCTGGATCAGCGTTTTACCGTTTTCGGCTACTTTAATACCATTGATATATGTTGCGAGGATAGGAAAGGCTTTGAGATCGCCGGCAATGATAAAATCTGCCGGATCGTTTTCCCGCAGCAGGCCTGTGTCCAGCCGGTAGTGCAGCACCGGGTTGATGCAGGCGGCACGCAATACCTTAAACAGATCGATGCCGTGGCCAAGCGCCCGTTTTACCAGCTGGTTGATATGTCCTTCCACGAGGTTGTCCGGATGCTTGTCATCACTGCAGAACATGATTTTTTCCGGGTGATCGTGCAGCAGGGGGATCAGGGCTTCGAAGTTTTTGGCGGCGCTGCCTTCGCGGATCAGCACATGCATGCCGTAGTCAATTTTTTCCTTGCCTTCTTCCAGGGTAAAACATTCGTGGTCAGTGCTGATGCCTGCGGCGATATAGGCTTGCGCCGCTTCGCCGCGAAGCCCCGGTGCGTGGCCGTCTACCGGTTTGTTATACTTTTTGGCGGCTGCTATTTTGGCCATCACGTCGGGGTCCTGGTGCAGTACGCCGGGGAAGTTCATCATTTCAGCCAGGTATTTGATATCGTCGCGTTGCAGCAGCTGATCGATATCGGCCACGTCTACGGTGGCCCCGGCTGTTTCGAAGACGGTGGCGGGCACGCAGGACGGCGCGCCGAAGTTAAATTTAAAGGGTACTTTCCTGCCATTGTCCAGCATGAACTGCACGCCTTTCACACCCATTACGTTGGCTATTTCGTGAGGATCGCTAACCGTAGATACGGTGCCATGCACGACTGCGAGGCGGGCGAATTCCGAAGGGATCAGCATGGAGCTTTCTATATGTACGTGGGCGTCTGTAAAGCCCGGGAGGATAAAATGCGGATAGTCGTTGGTGTTACGGACGATCTGCCGGATGCGGCCGTCCGCAATATGCAGCGTGGCCGGGTAAATTTCCTGTTGCAGGATGTCTACAATATTGCCTGAGATCTGATAACTGTTCATGCCGTAAAGCTAAGGAATAGCCGGCATTTTCAGCGTTTGCGTTGCGGAAGCTGCAAAAGGAGGTACGTTTTTTGGTGCCCTTGTCCATTCAAAAAAAAGACCGTGTTTATGAGATATGCAAAGATGTTTTCACTGGCAGCAGGGATGGTGATAGGCAGCATCAGCCTGCAGGCCCAGACAGTGAACGAGATACTGGACAAATACACTGCTGCTTTGGGTGGGACCGATAAGCTGAAAGCCATCAAAACACAATATACGGAAGGGGAGATGACGCTGAACGCCCAGCAGGGCCTGAAAGTCCCTGTCAGAAAGTGGGTGAAACAGGACCAGGCGATGCGGATGGAGTTTGACATCCAAAATACCAAAAATATACAGGTAGTGCGCAAGGATGCCGGCTGGCAATATATGCCGGTGACCACCAACCAGAACGTGGAGGAGATAGATCCCGCCGTTCGCAAGCTGATGCAGCCGCAGCTGGATGTTACCGGGGAGCTGTTTGATATCGCAGGCAAAGGTAAAAAGGTGGAGCTGGCAGGTAAAGAGACGCTGGACGGCGGAGAGGTATATAAGCTGAAAGTGACCACTGCCGAAGGACTAAATGGTTTTGCATACCTGGACGCCAACACTTTTTACCTGGTGAAGGCGACGAACGAGATCGATATCAAAGGGCACAAAGCAGAGCTGATAACGCGCTTGTCTGATTACCGGAAAACGGTGGATGGCTATGCTTATCCCGCACAGGTGGAGCAAACGACGGCTGACAATAATGTGAAGATCCGCGTGAACAGGGTAGAGGTAAACCAGCCAATGGCAGATTCCCTTTTTGAGAAGCCTGCCGCTAAATAAGGAGAGCAGGAGGCCGGGGCGGATGCCCCGGCGCTGCGTTATTTATACAGTTTTATCATTTCTTTGGCTTCTGAAGCCAGTTTATCCGCCAGGTGCTGTGGCTCCAGTACTTTTACCTGGGCGCCATAACTCAGCAGCAGCATGGTCAGTTCAGGATTGATTACTACCTGCAGGGCTATACGGCATTCCTTACTATTGTCTGCCAGCACCTGCTGGGAGGAATGGATCGGCTGCGACTTGATATATTTTCCCTGTCTGGGGGAGAAGGACAGCACCACTTTTTCCGGTTCGCCATCATGCACGGTGATACCGATCGCATGCTGGAAGTAGCTGGCGTCGTCAAAATTCTTTTCATCAAAATGTTTCATGGTGGGCCACAGGTTCACCACCCTGTCCAGTGCGAAGGTGATGACTGCCCCGCCCCTGGTCTGCTGGCTTTTGCCGATAAGGTAAAAGCGGTGCTGGTATTCCCGCAGGTGGTAAGGTTCCACCCAGTGTTCCTTCGGTTCGTTACGGTCAAAGCTCTGGTAGGCGATGCGGATCACTTCCAGGTTTTTGATGGCGTCTACTATATCGGGGATAAACTGGGCGCCCTTGTATTGGGTGGTGCGGGTGAATTTGATGAGCCCTTTGTGTTGCAGGGCTTCCCGGTTCATTTTGAGGCTCGCGGCTATTTTGAGGATAGCGTCTTCAAACTGTTGCACAACGGGCAGGCTGCGGAACTGCTCGAGTATGCCGATAGCGATTTCCAGCCCCTGCAGGTCAGCTTCCTCAATAGGGATATTGCTGATGGAGAAGGAATCATCCGCATAACGGTACGTGCGGCTGCTACGGTCATATACGATAGGCGCCATATAGTTGAGCTCCGGGTCCTGGCGCATGTCCTGAATATCTTTCTGAATAGTGCGGGTAGAGATCACCGCATCCATTTTGTCCGATACATATTCTATCAGGTTTTCCAGGGTGGGTTTGGGCAGCCTTTTGTTGCGCAAACGCTCGTCTATCCAGCGATAGCGCGAAACTGCGTCCTTGTTCTTTGGCACAAGCGTAAAATTTTGGCTTAAAAATACGCATTTCCGGGCTTCAGGGGGAGATGATAAAAAAAATTTCACACGTTGTTGTCACTACGCAAATCCCTTGCGTGAGGAGCCGGTAGCTTTGTATTGTTATCAAAAGCTGATAGTTATGAGTAAAGCACATACATCAACAGCAACTATGCAAATGCAGGCCATTTCAGTGGGCCAGATCATTATGGACGATTCCAACTATCTGACATTATGGGGTCATGTGCAGCAGGATGGCGTGTGGTATCCTTGTGATCTTGTAACTACTTATGAAGTAATGAATACAATGTTAAGGTACAGCCATGAAAAAAATGATGCCGTACAAATGACCATTGTGAGGAAGTTGGAAACGATGCACCACATCCCGGAACTGATTGACATAGAGGTAGAGCTGGGAAGTGCAGTGGTTTTTGATAACATGCTCTTTTACATGAGCAGGCCGGAACACCATGAATGGGAGATCTGTGCGGATGATGCCTGCTATTTTATTCAAAAAGTGGTGGCTATGCCGGTGACGCCTCCGGTACCGCCGATGCGCGCAGCGCTTGCGGAGAAAATGGAGGAGTGCCTGCAGACACTGCGCAACAAATATGACCTATACCTTGGATTTATTGAAATAGACCTGGAAGAGGAAGCTGCCCGCGTGAAAGCCGGCCTGACCGATGATCTTAGTTACAGTACGGCTTATTATGCCTGGCAGCTACATCTTTCTGAGCCATCTTGATTGAAAACCCCGTTTTTTCATCCGGATGTTTGTGAAACCCTTGTCCATTGTCCCTTTAACCCGTGAAATATCCTTGTTTGTTAGTTCCATTTTTTACAAATCCCGTTGATTGAATCCAGTTTGTTTGCCCCCGTTTGTTAACCTCAAAACCCTATTTATGCCCTGGCCATTGTAGTTGTGTTTAACCCTGATTCATCCATTGTCCGCGGCCGCCGGGTTTTTACGTTGACTTGCCTGCGTAAGCCCGTCCGTCGGAACAGGCAGTTACTGTCAGGAAAAGCCTGCCGGTAGCGGCCGCGGTAACCCGGATCATCTGTTGTGGCCCCGTCATCCATTGAGCCCGTAAAGTTCGATAACCGTGGCAGCCTGCCTGCCCCGAGGTCCATTACCCTCGCTGGTGGCAGCCCCCGTGGCGAATCGGTGCCAAACGGTTCATGGTTGTTTATCCCTGAAATAATCCATTGTGACCCTGAAGAGACAGGCTGCACATTTCCCTATAGGTGCAGCCTGTCTACCCAAACTACCTGCCGGTTCCCTGTTTTCGCCTTCCTGGTTTTAAACCAGGAGGGTACCCGGTCGGAGATTTACTTTCCTGTTTCTAGTTGACTTGTGGCGTAGGAAGATGCCGCTGCGGTATTCATGGGAGATTTGTTTTCCCGTTTTTTAGTGGGAAAGGTGCCTGGCCGACAACGACGAAAATCAGTAGCGTATTAAAAAATCCAGGTAAACGGACCCACTTTATCCAGTTCGCAAAAAAAAGCGATGAAAAAGTGAAAAAGTTATTTTAAAGTCTATAATTCTTGTAGGAAAATGCTATTTTTGGTCAAGTAAATTGTGAAACTATGAGTTTAAGACTGGGCGATACTGCTCCCAATTTCAAAGCTAAGACCACAATAGGAGAAATAGATTTTTACGAATATCTCGGCGACAGCTGGGGCGTCCTGTTCTCCCATCCTGCTGATTTTACCCCTGTTTGTACAACAGAACTTGGCAAAACAGCCCTCCTGAACGGCGAATTTGCCAAAAGGAACGTTAAAGTGCTGGCACTCAGCGTAGATCCGCTGGATAAACATATGAGTTGGATAGGAGATATTAACGAAACGCAACATTGTGACGTAACTTTTCCTATTATTGCAGATGAAGACAAAACGGTAGCCAACCTCTACGGTATGATTCACCCGAATGCTTCTGAAACATTTACCGTAAGATCACTGTTTATCATTGGTCCCGATAAAAAAGTAAAACTGACGATCACCTACCCGGCATCTACCGGCAGGAACTTCAACGAAGTTTTACGCGTTATCGACTCCTTGCAGCTGACGGCTAAATACAGCGTAGCTACGCCGGCAGACTGGAAAGACGGGGAAGATGTTATTGTGACGGCAGCAGTGCCTACGGCAGAAATACCGGAACGTTTTCCGAAAGGCCATAAAATTATCAAGCCTTATCTGAGAACAACACCACAGCCAAACAAATAAAAAACGAAACAAAAGGAGCCGATCCACTTACACAACCAGGTGCCGGCTTTCACTATAAGAGTTTTTAATGGTTGGTTTTTGATTTTTACGAAGCGGGGATTTTTCCCCGTTTTTTTTTGCCTGATAGCCGGGTTATTTAATATTTTAACCTGTTGGTGCCGCTCTAAGCAGCGGTGCGACCCGCTGGTGGCGATAATGGCAGATGACGGACCGCGGAAGCAAATATGGTGAATGCATCAAAAAAGCCCGCCGGCATAATGCCAACGGGCCAGTATTAAACCAAAACGACTTGTGTCTTATTCATCGGTAATAGCGCCTGCTACTACAGGCTCCCAAATACCCCAATATCAAAATTTTAAAATTTCAAAATGCTTCGGTTACCGGTTTTTCCGTAATTGCGTAACTACCGCATTGATATCTTTCGGCAGCGGGGCTTCTACGGTATAGGCCTTGCCGGAAGGGTCTTTAAACACCAGCATGGCAGCATGCAGCGCCAGGCGGGAGAGCAGGGGGCGTTCTTCTTCTGTATGTTTGCCCAGCTTGAATTTTTTCTTGATGGACGATAACAAAACAGGCTGAGGGCTGCCGTACAGTTCATCTACCGCAATCGGGTGACCGAGATGTTTCATGTGCACCCTGATCTGGTGGGTACGGCCGGTATGGATCCTCCATTTCATGAGGCTGTAAAGTCCAAAAGACTCCAGTACTTCATAGTCTGTCAAAGAAGCCTTGCCCTTGCGGTTGGTCACCATCTTCCCCTTCTGTACCGGATGTTCCATAATACCTTCGTTGACAGAACCTTTTTCCGGCGTGGGAACGCCATGTACCAGGCCAAGGTAGTATTTCTCCACATCGCGGCTTTCAAACAGCTGGGAGAAGTATTTGTGGGCCGCTTCGTTGCGGGCGAACAGGATAATGCCACTGGTATCGCGGTCCAGCCGGTGTACGGTGAATATTTCCCCGTAAGCCTTTTTCATGACGGCTATCAGGGACGTTAGTTCATTGTCGTGCCGGTCGGGCAGCGTCAGCATGCCGGATGGCTTGTTCACAACAACAAAATCAGGTGTTTCCAGTAAAATATGCTCTTCTAATCGCACCGGTTATTTTTTAAAATGTTTCAGCAGGATCACTTCTTTTTCGTTGAGATAACGCCATTGGCCACGATTGAGCGTCTTTTTGGTGAGGCCGGCATACATCACGCGGTCCAGCTTTTCCACATTGTAGGAGAGGTGCTCAAAAATACGACGGACGATACGGTTCTTGCCGCTGTGGATCTCGATACCGATCTGTTTTTTGTCCTTGGGGTCCACATACCCTAACGCATCTACGTAGGCTACGCCGTCTTCAAGGGTAAGACCGGCAACGATCTGATCGAAGTCCGTTTTGGTAAGCGGCTTATCGAGCTCTACCTGGTATATCTTTTTGATGTTGTGCTTGGGATGGGCGAGCGTCTGCGCCAGTTCGCCGTCATTGGTGAGCAGCAGCAACCCGGAGGTATTGCGGTCCAGGCGGCCCACAGGGTACACCCTTTCTTCGCCGGTGGCATCCTGGATCAGGTCCATTACGGTTTTGCGGCCTTCGGGATCATCGGTGGTGGTGATAAAACCTTTCGGCTTGTTGAGCAGGATGTACAGCAGGTTTTTGGTCAGATTTATTTTTTTATCCGCCAGCGTCACGGTGTCGGCGCTGGTCACCTTGGTAGCGGGCTCCAGTATCACGGTGCCATTGACGGTCACTTTGCCTTCTTTGATGAAGTCTACCGCTTTGCGGCGGGAGCACAGGCCACAGTGGGCGATGTATTTGTTCAGCGGCATTTCGCCCGGAGCGAAAGAACTTTCTTTGGCTTCTTTTTTATGGCCGGCGGCCTGTTGACTGCCGGTGCTGCCTCCGCTTTTGGCGGCCATCCGCCTTTCCTGTTTGTCGGTAAAGCGGTCGTTGGTGCGGTCAAAGAATTTTTTACGGTTAAAGCCGCTGGGTGTTTCCTTTTTGGCGCCGCTTTTTGCTTCGTTGAAGTCTCCATGGAAGGAGCTTTCATCTTTGCGGGTATAGCTGTCGTTTTTTTTACCGAAAGGTTTTTTGTCACCGTAGGTGCGTTTGCGGAAAGCGGGTTTCTCGTCATCGCGGTTGTCACCGGAGAAGCCTTTGCGTACGGGCTGTTTACCGTCGCCGAAGCTGCGTTTTCCGGAGGCTGCTTTGTCGTCCCTGGAGAAGTCTTTATCACCGAAGCTGCGTTTGCGGGGAGTGGTTTTATTATCTCTGGAGAAATCCTTATCACCAAAGCTGCTTTTGCGGGAAGGCTGCTCTCCGTTGTCAAACGTACGTTTGCGGAAGGTGGTGTTGCCATCCTTGCTGTAAGTACGTTTACGCTGAGCGGGAGCATCTCCTGCATTATCTTTTGCAGATGCTCTTCCGGGCCTTTCGCCGTCAAAGGAGGAGCGGTTGCGGTTGCCTGCTGCCGGCTTGTCTGTGTTGTCCGTTTTTCTTCCTTTAAAAGGAGCCGGGCCCTTCTTAGCAGGTTGTTTCTTCTTCATAAATTATTATTAATTGATGGCCATGCAAGCATGGCCCATAGATGTTTTTATTGTGCTGATTATCCTTTATTGGCCAGTTGTCCGCAGGCGGCGTCGATATCTTTACCACGGCTCCGGCGCAATCTGGCATTCACACGGTTTTTTGCGAGATAGTCCATAAAGTCTTCGGCAGTTTCAGCGTCGGGCTTCTGGAATCGGGCGTTGTCAATCGGGTTGTATTCGATGATGTTCACCAGGTCGGCAGGCACCTGACGGTAGATTTTTATCAGCTCGTCAGCATCCTGTTTGGAATCGTTGAAGTCCCTGAAAAGAATGTATTCGAAGGATATCTCGTTACCGGTTTCTTTGTAGAAATAATTCAGCGCCGCAATCAGTTCCTTCAGGTTGTTGGAATCGTTGATGGGCATGATTTCGCTGCGTTTCTTGTCGTTGGCGGCGTGTAAGGACAGGGCGAGGTTAAAGCGCACCTTGTCGTCTCCCAGCTGGCGGATCATTTTGGCTACGCCCGCGGTAGACACGGTCACCCGTTTGGGAGACATGCCCAGGCCGTCAGGAGCGGTGATCCGTTCAATGGACTGCAGTACATTTTTATAGTTGAGCAGGGGCTCGCCCATGCCCATAAATACGATATTGGTCAGTTTCTTTCCATTATGCTCCAGGGCCTGCTGATTGATCAGCGCCACTTCGTCATATATCTCGTCAAAGTCAAGGTTACGCTTGCGGTCCATATAACCGGTGGCGCAGAATTTACAGCTGAGGCTGCAGCCTACCTGGGAAGATACGCAGGCGGTTTGACGGGTATCGGTCGGGATCAGCACGCCTTCCACAAGATGATTATCGTGCAAGCGGAAGCGGCTTTTGATGGTACCATCGTTGCTATGCTGGGTGGCATCCACTTTTACGGCTGGGAGCACAAAGTTTTCTTCCAGCTTGTGACGGAGGTCTTTAGACAGGTTCGTCATCGCTTCAAAGCTGGTGGCATGGCGCAGCCATAACCATTCATACACCTGTTTCGCACGAAAGGCCTTTTCATCAATAGACCCAAAATATTCTTGTAAGGCTGGCAGACTTAAGTGCCGGATATTTTTCTTGTCAGACTTCATTATTGACCGTTATATGAGCAAATGGCTGCCTTACGGCAGTCGGAAAGCATCTGCAAAGATAGGTAAAATAGCAGTAGGACCCGCGTTTATCATCTTTTAGCTTGATAATCAAGCTGAAAGGAATAAAAAAGTAATTAATTTATTGATAGTCAACTGTTTAAATATTTTAGTTGGTTATTGGTAAAAAATTTTCTGTTACGGAAGCCGGTGGGAGAGCCATTCAGCCATGATCAGCACGGAAAAAGCGGCGGCGGCAGAAAAGAGTTTTATATTGCAGGTAAACACCAAAACCAACAAAATCAACATGCAAGTCGCTTATATTGTAGATGCAGTGCGCACGCCTATAGGCCGCTACGGCGGCGTATTAAGCACCGTCCGCCCGGACGATATGCTGGCCCGCGTACTGAAAGCTTTGACAGACAGGAACCCTTCCATAGACCCGGCAGCCATTGAAGATGTGATTGCAGGCGCTGCCAACCAGGCCGGCGAAGATAATCGCGACGTAGCCCGTATGGCCGCACTGCTGGCCGGTTTACCGGTAACGGTGGGCGGTTGCACCGTCAACCGCCTTTGTTCCTCCGGCCTGCAGGCCATCATGGACGCCTCCCGCGCCATTATGTGCGGGGACGGTGAGATATACCTGGCTGGCGGTGTGGAAAGCATGACCCGCGCCCCCTTTGTCATGAGTAAGGCCGACGGTCCCTTCAGCCGGAAAGCCGAAGTTTTCGATACCACCATCGGCTGGCGCTTTACCAATCCGCAGCTGGCAGCCCTGCACCATCCCTATTCCATGGGCGAAACAGCGGAAAACGTAGCCCGGCAATGGCAGATAGGGAGGGAGGAGCAGGACCGCTTTGCCCTGCGCAGCCAGCAACAGTACGCCGAAGCCCTGAAAGCCGGCCGCTGGGGCGACGAAATAGTTCCCATCACCGCTGCTGCCGGTAAGGAACAGGTACTGGTGTCACGAGATGAACATCCCCGGGAAACTACCCTCGAAAAACTGGCGGGCCTCCGCCCGGCATTCGCCAAAGATGGTTCGGTCACCGCAGGCAACTCATCCGGCATCAACGACGGCGCCGCCGCTGTCATGATCGTCTCCGAAAAAGCACTGCAACGGTTCAACCTGAAACCGCTGGCCATGGTGCGCGCTATGGCCGTGGCTGGAGTAGACCCTTCCATTATGGGCATAGGACCGGTGCCTGCCACCCAAAAGGCGCTGCAACGCGCCGGCCTGACCATAGGCCAGCTGCAGCTGGCCGAATTTAACGAAGCCTTTGCCGTACAGGTACTGGCCTGTATGCGTGACCTGGGCGTCAACCCCGATATCGTGAATGTGAACGGCGGCGCTATAGCCATCGGCCATCCGCTGGGATGCAGCGGCGCCCGCATTGCCACCACGCTCCTGCATGAAATGAAACGCCGCCCGGAAGCGCGTTACGGCCTCGCCACCATGTGCGTAGGCGTAGGACAGGGAGCCGCCATGATCTTTGAGAAGTGCTGAGAAAAAGCTTTACAGGCAGGAAGAGACTTGCCTAAAAATAACGAGCGGTCGGACATTACATCCGGCCGCCCGCTGCTGGCAAGCAAAAAAAAGGGTCGTTCATAGACAAATTTGCTTCTCCGTCATCATCTTCCGGAGATTGATCAGGCCATACCTCATACGACCCAAGGCAGTATTGATGCTCACTTGCGTGAGATCGGCAATTTCTTTGAAACTCAGTTCCGCATAATGTCGTAGGATAATTACTTCCCGCTGCTCCTCCGGGAGCATGTCCAGCATGATGCGGACGCGGTCGTGGCTCTGACGGGTAATGATCTTGTCTTCCACACAGCTGTCGCTGAAGCCCAGTACGTCGAAGATATCTTTGTCATCGCCGGTTTTTATCATCGGGGTGCGCTTGATCTTTCTAAAGTGGTCCACACACAGGTTGTGTGCAATACGCATCGCCCAGGGCAAAAACTTCCCCTTCTCCGTATAGCGTTCAGCCCTGATCGTGTCGATGATTTTGATGAAAGTATCCTGGAAAATATCTTCCGCCAGGAAAGAATCCTTTACAAGCAACAAAATGGAAGTGTACACCTTGTCTTTATGACGGTGAACCAATTCCTCCAATGCTGAAGTATGGCCTTTCTTGAAAAGGGTGATCAACTGCTCGTCGCACAATTTGTACATTATTTGCATAAACTTCTACAACTAGAACGGGTTAGTAAATAAATACAGATTTTACAGCCTGTTGGTTGTTTAATTGAGTAAAGTTTAGGCGATAATGAGCAGTTTTAAGCGTTAAAGATTTTGTTACGATTCAAAGGTATAGAAAACGTTCTACGCAAATATAAAAGAATACTTCAATAAAACAAATAATAAAACCAGCTTTTTTGCCCTTGGAGAGTAGCTTTTAGCCATTTTGGGGTACTATATCCAGGTTAATTTTCTGTGAATGAATTGCCTGACCAATTACTATTCATCTAACATCTTTTCCCGTAAATTTGTTCTGTCATGGCAATGAAAACTAAGAAAAAAGAAACCATCATTGATCCTCAGCCGGTTAACCCGCAGGACAATATCTTCATAAAAGGCGCCAGGGTCCACAATCTCAAGAATGTGAGCGTCTCCATCCCCCGCAATAAAATGGTGGTGGTGACCGGCGTGTCCGGTTCGGGAAAATCTTCCCTCACCATGGACACCCTGTACGCAGAAGGACAACGCCGCTACGCGGAAAGCCTCAGTTCCTACGCCCGTCAGTTCCTCATGAGGATGAACAAACCGGACGTGGACTATATCAAAGGCATCTGCCCGGCCATCGCAATCGAACAAAAAGTGATCACCCGCACGCCTCGTTCCACCGTGGGCTCTATGACGGAGATCTACGACTACCTCCGGTTGTTGTTCGGCCGCGTCGGGAAAACCTATTCCCCCGTTTCCGGCCAGCTCGTGAAAAAACATGAAGTCAGCGACGTAACAGACTTTATCAGTAACCTCGAGCACGGCAGTAAAGTATTGCTGATGGTACCTTTCCGCCGCCACGCGAAAAGAGACGTGAAAGAGGAGCTGAATATCCTGATGCAGAAAGGCTTCTCCCGTTTGTACGCGCCGTCAGCCGGCGGCAATGGCCTGCTGCGCATCGAAGAGCTGCTGGAACAAAAGAAGCCGGCCGTGCCCGCAGACGCCTGGGTGCTGATAGACAGGCTGGTGGTTAAAGATTTTGAGGAAGATGACAAACATCGTATAGCCGACAGTGTGCAGACAGCCTTTTACGAAAGCGAGGGCGACTGTTACGTGGAAGTGGACGGCAAAAACGTGACCCACTTCGCCAACCGCTTCGAGCTGGATGGTATCCAGTTTGAAGAACCGGTGCCCAATCTCTTCTCTTTCAACAACCCCTACGGCGCCTGCCCCACCTGCGAAGGTTTTGGACAGGTGCTCGGTATCGACGCCGACCTCGTCATCCCCGATAAACGCCTCAGCGTTTTTGAAGGCGCCATCGCTCCCTGGAGAGGTGAGAAAATGGGCGAATACAAAGAAGCGCTCATCAAAGTGGCCCGTAAATTCGGATTCCCGGTACACAAACCCATCGCAGACCTCACAGATGAGCAGGTGCAGCTGCTGTGGACGGGCAACGAACACTTCTACGGCCTGAACGAATTCTTCAAAATGGTAGAGCAGAACCTCTACAAAGTACAATACCGCGTGCTGCAGGCACGCTACCGCGGACGTACCGTATGCCACGAGTGCGGCGGCGGCCGTTTGCGGAAAGAAGCGCTCTACATCCGCGTAGGCGACAGCAACATCGCCCGCCTGGTAGACATGCCGGTATCAGACCTGAAAAACTGGTTCGATAACCTGCAACTCAACGAATATGATCAGCAGGTGGCCAAACGTATCCTGTTTGAAATCAACCACCGGCTGAAAACATTGCTGGACGTAGGGTTAGGATACCTGACGCTCAACAGGGTGGCCAATACCCTCAGTGGTGGCGAAAGCCAGCGTATACAGCTTACCCGCACGCTGGGCAGTAACCTCACCAACTCCATGTACATCCTCGATGAACCAAGCATCGGTCTGCATGCCCGCGATACCCACCGCCTGATCAACGTGCTGAAAGAACTGCGCGACCTTGGCAATACCGTGGTGATCGTGGAGCACGACGAGCAAATGATGGAGGAAGCCGATTATATCATCGACATGGGCCCGCTGGCCAGTCACCTCGGCGGCGAAGTGATCTTCGCCGGCACTTACCCGGAAATACTGACCGACGGTAAAAGCCTGACCGGCAAATACCTGAGCGGCAATTACCGGATAGACCCTCCGCAAAAACTGCGTAAATGGAAAAAAGCCATTACCCTCGAAGGCTGCCGTCAACATAACCTGAAAGACATCTCCGTCGATTTTCCGCTGGAAGTGCTGACCGTGGTGACAGGCGTGAGCGGCTCCGGTAAAACCACGCTGGTAAAACAGATACTCTACCCGGCGCTGATGAAGCTGAAAGGCGAATTCGCAGAAAGGGTAGGGTACCACAAAGCACTGAAAGGCGCAGTGGATGACATCACCCAGATAGAAATGGTAGACCAGAACCCGATCGGTAAATCATCCCGCTCCAACCCGGTGACCTACATCAAGGCATATGACGAAATCCGCGACCTCTTTGCCCGGCAGCCGCTCAGCAAAATGCGCGGTTTCCAGCCCAAACATTTTTCTTTCAACGTGGACGGCGGCCGTTGCGACGCCTGCAAAGGAGAAGGTGAAGTGATTGTGGAAATGCAGTTCCTCGCAGACGTACACCTGCTGTGTGAAAGCTGCGGCGGTAAAAGGTTTAAAGACGAAGTCCTGGAAGTGACCTATAAGGGCAAAAGTATTTACGAAGTGCTGGAGCTGGGCGTAGATGAAGCTTTGGAGTTCTTTAAAGACGAAAAAGATGTCTGCAATAAAATCCGCCCGCTGAGCGATGTGGGATTAGGCTACGTAAAACTGGGACAGAGCAGCGATACCCTGAGCGGTGGTGAAGCACAACGTGTGAAGCTGGCTTCCTTCCTCGGTAAAGGCAAAGCGCAGGGCAAAATCCTGTTTATCTTCGACGAACCGACTACGGGCCTGCATTTCCATGATATCAAAAAACTGCTGAACTCTTTCAATGCGCTGATCGATCAGGGGCATACGGTACTGGTGATAGAACACAACCTGGACGTGATCCGCAGCGCCGACTGGGTGATCGACCTGGGGCCGGAAGGCGGCGCCGGCGGCGGAAGTCTGCTGTACACAGGCGTGCCGGAAGGATTGAAGAAAGTAAAAGAAAGTTATACCGGAAAATTTCTTTGAAAAATACCCAACAGAAAAGAGGGCTGGTCAGTGATGATCAGCCCTCTCTCTTTATAGTGCAATGTTTTGATGGTCTATCTGAGCCTGTCCAGCGATTTGATCAGCTTCTCGTCTTTATAGATGCCCCTGGCAGCCATAAATAGAAGGACAATCAGTAACACCGGCAGAAAAGAGGCTACCTGGTAAGATGCTGAAGTAATGGTGATACCGCCGGCAGCCAGCTTGTTGGCCGTTTGCTGTACCACATAATACTGATAGCCCAGTGCGGCAAATACAAACAGGATGTTGAAGATCGTCAGGCGGAACTGCAGCTTGCGCTTTTTAAACAGGAAAATGCAAACCACAGCCAGCAGGATGATGATCACGTACAGCACGAATAACAGGTAGTTGCTGGAGGCGTTCACAGCAGTAACTGTTCCATTGCTCAGTTTAGCTTTCCACAGATCAAAAGACAGTGTAGCGGCTCCGGCTCCGGCAGCCAACAGCAGGTAAAGACTCTGAATACGTTGTATCATGATATTTGCGAATGTTTAACGGCGTAAAAGTAAGCAAATTTAGTGGTTGAAAAGCGCAATATCTGATAGCAGACTGCGGATTTTGATAGTCCGTATAGTGTAATACTTCGTATATTGCACGCCCAATAACAATCTTTTATACTTATATGGCAAGAAAACTGAATAAGCAGGATGCGTTGGACTATCATGCAAAGGGAAGGCCGGGCAAGATCGAAGTAATACCTACGAAAGATACAAAAACACAATGGGACCTCTCCCTGGCCTATTCTCCGGGCGTTGCCGAACCTTGCAAGGAGATTCACAGAGATGTAGAAAACGTTTATAAATATACCGCCAAAGGGAACCTGGTAGGAGTGATCAGCAATGGTACCGCCGTACTGGGACTGGGAGACATCGGTCCTGAAGCCGGTAAGCCCGTGATGGAAGGAAAAGCGGTGCTGTTCAAGATATTTGCCGATATCGATGTATTTGATATTGAACTGAATACCAAAGACCCGGATAGTTTTGTGGCGGCAGTAAAAGCGTTGGAACCTACTTTCGGCGGTATCAACCTCGAAGATATCAAAAGCCCTGAGTGCTTTGAGATCGAAGACAGGCTGCGTAAAGAGCTGAAAATCCCGGTGATGCACGATGACCAGCACGGTACTGCTATCATCTCCGCAGCTGCGCTGCTCAATGCGCTGGACCTGGTAAAGAAAAAAGTCGACAAAGTAAAAATAGTGGTGAATGGCGCGGGAGCCGCTGCCATGGCTTGTGTAAGGCTGTATGTGGCACTGGGCGCCAAACCGGAAAACTTCATCCTGTTCGATAAGGACGGCGTGCTGAACAAGACCCGCACAGACCTTACCGAAAGGCACATGCAGTTTGCCACCACCTCCAAAATAAGCACGCTGACAGAAGCCATGAAAGGCGCCGACGTATTCCTCGGCCTCTCCGTAGGTAACGTGGTAACACCGGAAATGGTGAAGAGCATGGCTAAAAACCCGATCGTGTTCGCCATGGCCAACCCCGATCCGGAAATAGCCTACGATACAGCCATCGCCTCCAGACCGGATATCATCATGGCTACCGGCCGTTCCGACTATCCTAACCAGGTGAACAACGTACTCGGATTCCCCTATATCTTCCGTGGGGCGCTGGACGTAAGGGCCACCCAAATCAACGAAGCCATGAAACTGGCCGCGGTACGGGCGCTTGCCGAACTGGCCAAAACCCCCGTGCCGGATATCGTGAACCTGGCCTACAACGAAAGAAACATCGTTTTCGGACCTAAATATATTATTCCCAAACCGCTGGACCCCCGCCTGTTAAGCACCGTAGCCCCTGCAGTAGCAAAAGCCGCTATGGAAAGCGGTGTGGCGCACAACCCTATCACTGACTGGGAAGGGTACAAGCAGGAGCTCAACAACCGTCTGGGCCTGGATAACCAGCTGTTCAGGGTGATCGGCACCAAAGCCCGCCGCGACCCGCGCAAGGTCGTGTTCGCGGAAGCCGACAACGTAAAAATCCTGAAAGCCGCACAGGTAGTGAACGACGAAGGCATCGCCTTCCCGATCCTGCTGGGTAACGAATCCCGCATCCGCCAGATCATGCTCGAAAACTCCATCGAAATTGACGACGTGGTGATCATCGACCCCAAAAGCGATGAAATGCAGGCAAAACGTCACCAGTTTGGCGATCTCTTCTTCGAAAAACGCAAACGTAAAGGCTTTAACCTTTACGAAGCCCGTAAAATCATGCGCGAACGCAATTACTTCGGCTGCATGATGGTGGAAACCGGAGAAGCTGACGCCCTGATTTCCGGCCTTACCCGCAAGTACCCTGACACCATCCGTCCGGCCTTGCAGGTGATAGGCATGGAAGAAGGCGTGAAACGCGTGGCTGGTATGTATATCATCAATACCAAACGCGGACCGCTGTTCCTCGCGGATACCACGGTCAACTTCAATCCTACTGCGGAAGAACTGGCAGACATCACCCTGATGGTGGCGAAAGAAGTGAAACACTTCAACATTGCGCCCCGTATCGCCATGCTGTCTTACTCCAACTTCGGCTCCAGTCAAACGCCGGAAGCCCAGCTGGTAGCCAAAGCACGCGAAATCGTGAAACAACGCGATCCCCAGCTGGTGGTAGATGGTGAAATCCAGGCCGCAATGGCTTTCAACAAGGAGATCCTGAAAGACAACTATCCGTTCACCGAACTGATGAACGAGGAAGTAAATACCCTCATCTTCCCGAACCTCACCGCCGGTAACGTAGCGTATAACCTGCTGCAGGAAGTAGCCGGCTTCGACGCCATCGGCCCGGTACTGCTGGGAATGAAAAAACCGGTGCACATCCTGCAACTGGGCAGCACGGTAAGGCAGATCGTAAACATGGTGAACATCGCTGTGGTAGACGCGCAGGAGAAATGCCGCAAAGTGGCGGAGTGCAAAGAGGAAAAAGCCAAAGCGGACAAGAAAAAGAAAAAATAGTCACGCAAAGGAACGTAAAGATAATATTAAGAACGCTAAGGAGCGAAGACCAGCATACAGCATATAATAGCTGATGGTCTTTGCTCCTTAGCTTTTTATAAAAAGTGATTAACTTTATAAGCGCCGGTTAGAGGCTGGTCTTCCGGTAAATCTCCGCTTCCTGGCGTTCTTAATATTATCTTATATTCTTAGCGTGATGCAGACAATCTCCAAAAAGAAGATCTTCTTCCCGATCAACGAGGCTTTCCGTAACTACCTTAAATTGTATGAGCGGGAGGTGAAGCTGCCCCTGACTTACCAGGAACTGCGCTATTATGAGCACTCCATTTCCGTATACGACAAGGATGGTAAGGATACGCTCTGGGAAACCGTGTTTTATCCGCAGAGCACCATGAGCGCCATTCATGCCGGTTTGAAACGGATTTACTCCATCCTGAAGGCTGGTGGTGATCAGACTGCGGAAGAGCACCTGCACATAGAACGGATCGACTACTGCACTTTTGGGAATTCCCATCCGTTCCGTATTAAAATTGTCAATAATTACAACGAGGTATATGACTATTTCTACATCAAGGTAGCCGACGCTTCCCGTATCTACGGGCTCGAACTGGAACACATCCTGTCGCCCTACTGGATGAACTTCCTGATCGACGGCAATACCCTGGTGGAAGAACATATTGCCGGCGTGCCCGGTGATCAGTTTATCCTGCATTATCTCGACAGAATGGATTTTAACCCCAAACGTATCGCCAAAGAATTCGTTAAGTTCAACGAACGTTGTTTTGTGCGGTTGCTGGGCGATATGCGCTCCTATAACTTCATCATCGATATCACCCCGATTTTGATGATGTGCAGTTCCGCATCCGGGCTATTGACTTTGACCAGCAGTTTTATGAAGGCCGCCGTACCCTTTATATGCCGCAGTTCTTCAAGGAGAACCGCGTATTTGTGGAGCTGGCCATGAAACACCTCAATGCTGAAGTAGTGAAGCAGTACCAGCAGGAAGAGCGGGCGCTGATAGCGCGCCGCCTCAAGGTACAGCGGCACCGTATTAAAGACCTGCGGGATGTGATCATGACCGACAGAGTGTCTTTCCCGGAGAAGGTGCAGCAGCTGGGAGATGAGCTGGCAGAATATTATCACGATGCGGTTTTTTCACGTTGCAGGACCATGGGCGAAATTATCGAGCGTAGTTTGAAACGCTTGCTGGTAAGCAGTTTACGTTAACCACACCATAAAATCTTAAATTCGGGTCGGATTGGCAAAATCCTTCATATCTTTGACCAGCTATGGAATTCAGATTCTTTTATCACTTTGGAAATTTTCTGCTGATGCTGAAGGGCATGTTTTCCCGTCCGGAAAACATGAAGATGTACTGGAAGCAATTTATGCAGCAGTGCGTAGATATTGGCGTAGGGTCGTTTGGGATAGTATTTATTATTTCCCTGTTCATGGGAGGGGTTACCACCCTGCAAACCGCTTACCAGCTGGTAAGCCCCATTATTCCCAAGAGTACCATCGCGCAGGTGGTGCGGGACACCATCATCCTGGAATTTGCGCCTACCCTTACCAGTATCGTGCTGGCCGGGGTGATAGGCTCCAAGATAGCCTCTGAGCTGGGCAACATGCGTATCTCCGAACAGATAGACGCCCTGGAGATCATGGGTATCAATACCAGGGGGTACCTGATACTGCCTAAGATCCTGGCGGCCGTCCTCATGATTCCGTTGCTGGTAGCTATTGCCGGTTTCCTCGGTATCTGGGGCGGTAAGGAAGCGGGCGTGCTGTCCGGTGTACTCTCCAGCGAGCAGTTCATGATGGGGCTGCGGCAGGAGTTTAAGGCGTATAACGTATTTTTTGCCATGGCCAAGTCCTATACGTTCGGGTTTATCATCGCCAGCGTGTCGGCCTATTACGGCTATAACGTACAGGGCGGTGCGCTCGAGATCGGTAAAGCCAGCACCACCTCGGTAGTGGTGAGCTGCGTACTGATATTATTTATGGACTACGCATTAACGGCTATATTACTGTAACCATGATTGAACTGAAAGATATTACCAAAGGCTTTGGAGATAAGGAGATACTGAAAGGCGTTTCGGCCGTTATGGAGTCCGGTAAGGTAAACCTCATCATCGGCGCCAGCGGCAGCGGTAAAACTGTTATGATGAAGTGCATTGTGGGACTGATGGAGGTAGACTCCGGTACCATTTTGTATGATAACCAGGACTTTACGGCCATGGACCACCGGGCCAAAAAGGAAGTCCGCCAGCAGATCGGTATGCTGTTCCAGGGTTCAGCCCTGTTCGACAGTATGACGGTAGAACAAAATGTGATGTTCCCGCTGGAAATGTTCAGCAAAGACTCTTTTAAAGAGCGGAAAAAGCGGGTGGACGAATGTCTGGAGAGAGTGCAGCTGAAAGATGCCGCCAAAAAATTCCCTGCCGAAATCAGCGGTGGCATGAAAAAGAGGGTAGGGATCGCCCGTGCCATCGTACTGAATCCCAAATACCTGTTCTGCGACGAACCCAACTCCGGCCTGGACCCTCAGACTTCCCTGCTGATAGACCAGCTGATCAAAGAGCTGACCCGGGAATACAATATTACCACTGTCATCAATACCCACGATATGAACACCGTAATGGAAAGCGGCGACCATATTGTATATATGTACCAGGGACAGAAACAGTGGGAAGGCAGCAATAAAGAGATTGTCTTCAGTAAAGACCAGAAACTCAATGACTTCATCTTTGCCTCTGAGTTCCTCCGGGATGCCAAGGAAATGCGCCAGCTGGATATGTTCAAGGACAGCAAATGGAAAGATCAGCTGGAAGAACAGCTGAAGCGCGACAGCAAAAAGTAATTTCCCTGTGAATTGGTAGCTTTATCTTAAAGGCCATAAATTGCAGAATTATGGAAATCGGCTTATTTTTGCCGCACCTATAGAAGAAACATATAAAATAATAAACCAATAAAACAAGCGCGATGAGTGTTTTAGTTAATAAGGATAGCAAAGTGATCGTGCAGGGATTTACCGGTACTGAAGGTACTTTCCATGCTACACAGATGATCGAATACGGTACCCAGGTTGTAGGCGGTGTTACCCCCGGTAAAGGCGGTACTTCCCACCTGGAGCGCCCGGTGTTCAACACCGTGGCCGACGCGGTAAAAGCTACCGGCGCCAATGTATCCATCATTTTTGTACCGCCGGCATTTGCCGCCGACGCGATCATGGAAGCTGCCGAAGCTGGTATTGCCCTGGTAGTATGTATTACGGAAGGTATCCCTGTTCAGGACATGATCAAGGCTAAAAACTTCCTGCAAGGTTCCAATACCCGCCTCATCGGGCCTAACTGCCCCGGTGTTATCACCGCTGAAGAAGCTAAAGTAGGTATCATGCCCGGCTTCATCTTCAAAAAAGGTAAAATCGGTATCGTATCCAAATCCGGTACCCTGACCTACGAAGCTGCTGATCAGGTAGTTAAAGCCGGTCTGGGTGTTTCTACCGCTATCGGTATCGGTGGCGACCCGATCATCGGCACCCCCACCAAAGATGCGGTGGAGCTGCTCATGAACGACCCTGAAACAGAAGGTATCATCATGATCGGTGAAATCGGTGGTAGCATGGAAGCTGACGCTGCCCGCTGGATCAAGGAATACGGCACCAAACCGGTAGTAGGCTTCATCGCCGGCCAGACAGCGCCTCCGGGCCGCCGTATGGGCCACGCCGGTGCTATCATCGGTGGTGCGGAAGATACTGCTGCCGCTAAAATGAAAATCATGGCAGAATGCGGCGTTACCGTAGTGGAAAGCCCTGCCAACATCGGTAAAACGATGGCTGAAGTGCTGAGCAAAAAGGCTGCACTGGCTTAATCAGTTTACCCACATATATTTGAAAGGTGAAAAGTGAAGCGGGTCTCCCAGCACTTTTCACCTTTTTTTTGACCCCCTTATGGAAACCTTTGTAATTCCTGCATCCTGTACAAAAAGACTAACTTACCCGTAAATAGCGATATATATGCGTTTATGCCTCTCATTATTCATTGTTTTATTCTTAACCAACAGCGTGATGGCTCAGACCTATTATGACAATTCCTGGAAGAAAGTGACCGCCCTCGACGACAAGAATCTGCCTAAATCCGCGCTGGGTGAAGTAGACCTGATCTATGCCCGGGCGGTGAAAGACAACCTGCCGGCCCAGCAGATCAAAGCGCTCATCTATCAGATGAAATATACCGATCAGCTGAGCGACAGCAGCATCCAGCAAAACCTGGAAAAGCTCGATCAGAAAATCGCTGCGGCCAAAGGCGCCCAGCAGGCCATCCTGCAAAGCATCAAAGCCGAAGTATTGCTGAACTATCTCCGCAACAACCGGTACCGGCTCTATAACCGCACTGCCATTGCTGACGAGAAACCCGGCCCGGACATTACCTCCTGGAGCCAGGAATACCTCCACAGCCAGATTACCGCCGCCTACCAGGCGTCGCTCGCCGACAAAGCCACCCTGGAAAAAACACCCATCGGGGATTTTGACCCTATCCTGGTCAAAGGCGCCGGCACCCGCCAGCTCCGCCCCGTACTGTTCGACCTGCTGGCCCACCGTGCACTGGACTATTTTAAATCGGGCGAAAACACCCTCGCCAAACCGGTAAACCAGTTCGAACCCGACGACCCAACCGCCTTCGCGCCGGCTGCCACTTTTGCCCGGCACTCGTTTGCCGCCACAGACAAAGCTTCGCTGCAATACCAGGCCATCCTCGTACTGCAACAACTGACACGCCTGCACGAAAATGATAAAACAGCCCTGCTGGATATTGACCTCGAAAGGGTCCAATACATGCAGCAGATCTCTGTAGCGGAAGATAAAGCCTCCCTGTACCGCAAAGCACTGGAGGAAATGACGGTGGTCTACAACAGTGAAAAAGAAGTGACCGGTGTGCTGGCCCTGCTGGCCAATACCTATATCGGCAACGCCCTGTACGGTAAAGCAGACAGCACGGCCAACCTGGCAAAAGCCAAAGAAATATGTGAACAAGCCACACAGAAAGGCCCGGGAACACAAGGCGCAGCCGACTGCTCCAACCTGCTGGCCGAAATCAAAGCACAATCCCTCGAACTGACAACAGAAAAGGTAAACGTGCCCTCCCTGCCTTTCCGAACCCTGGTGAAATACAAAAACGCCGACAAAATATACCTGCGCATACTACAGGTGGATGAAGCTTTTGCCGCCGCCCTCCGGCTGGCGCAGAACGACTACAGCGACCGTCAGAACAGGTACTGGAGACTGCTGCTGGACAAAAAACCGGTGAAAGCCTGGGAACAATCCCTGCCCGACCCGAAAGACTACAACCACCACGCGGCAGAAATAAAAATCGATGCCCTCCCGCTGGGACAATACATTATCCTCGCCAGCATCAAACCCGGTTTCGAGCTGAAAGAAAACCCGATGGCGCTGCAGTTTGCCTGGGTATCCAATATCAGCTACCTGGAAAACAACGCAACGTTCATTGCCCTGGACCGCAGCACCGGTAAACCCCTGCCAGGCACCAAACTGACCGCCTTCAGCCAGGAATGGGCCGACGGAAAAGAGAAATGGGTACAACTGCAGTCTACCGTCACCGCCGCTAACGGTTCTGCTGAACTGAACATGAAAGGTACCGGCAACCGCTCGGTGCGGCTCAAGTGGGAACGCCAGGGAGACATCCTCTTCCTCGATGATCACAAATACATCTACAGGTATCAGGACGGTGAGCTTAAACCCAAACCGCGCATTTTCCTGTTCACCGACAGAAGTATCTACCGCCCCGGACAGACCCTTTATTTCAAAGGGATCGCTTTGGAGCAGGAAGCCGGTAAGAAAACCAGCAACGTGATCAAAGGCATGAAAAGCATCTTTGTTTTATATGATGCCAACAGCGAGAAAGTAGATTCTATTGTGGTTACGTCCAACGAATACGGCGCTTTCTCAGGAAAATTCATACTGCCGGAAGGCCGCCTCAATGGCAACTATGTCCTGCGGGATACGAAAAGTTATGGCGCACAATCCTTCCGCGTGGAAGAATACAAACGCCCTAAGTTCTATGTCGAGTTTGATACCATCAAAGGTACTTATCGTTTAGGGGAAACCGTTACCACCGAAGGCAAGGCCCTGGCCTACGCCGGTAACAACATCAACGGCGCTACCGTGAAATACCGCGTGGAAAGAAGGACCCGTTTCCCGTACCCCTGGTTATTCAGAGGGTATTTGCCAGCGGGGGCTTCCCGTGAAATTGCCCACGGTGAAACAACTACCGACGAGAACGGCCACTTTAAAGTAAGCTTCCCCGCATTGCCGGACAAGACCGTATCTCCCGATCAGAAACCCATCTTCACTTATGTAGTATCGGCAGACGTAACGGACCTGAACGGAGAAACCCGCAGTGCCAGCCAGTCAATAGCCGCGGGCTACCAGTCGATGGAAATCAACATACAGGTGCCCGAGCGCGTAGAAGCCGGCGCACTGAAAGATGTACGCGTCTTTACCCGCAACCTGAACGGCGCATTTGAACAAGCCTCCGTTAAAGCAACGGTACAGCCGCTGGAACCCAACAAGCGACTGCTGCGTCTCCGCTACTGGGAACAGGCAGACCAGTTCGTAATCACGGAAGCAGCCTATATCAAAGACTTCCCGCTGGACATCTACCATGATGAAGACGAAAAAGACAAATGGCCCCGTAAACCGGCGGTATGGGAACAACAGTTCACCAGCACCGCTACCGGCGAAGTGACGGTAGACAGCAAAAAACTTACCCCCGGCTACTACGAACTGGTGGTAAGCGCTACCGATAAAAACGGGCAGCCTGTGGTACAGAAAGCTGTCTTTGAACTGGTAGACGTACGCGCTAAAACGCTCGCCGCTCCTGCTTACCTGTGGAGCTATCAGCCGGAAGCCAAGACAGAGCCGGGTAAGAAAGGCGCCGTTATATTAGGCTCCTCTGCCAAAGACCTGAACATTTTACAATTCCTTACCCGGATAGGTCAGTCTTCACAGATGACCAACATCAACCTGGATGGCGTAAAACAGTATGACTATAACGTCACCGAAGAAGACCGTGGCGGTATTGGGCTTGATTACGTCTTCGTGAAAGATAACCGGGTATTTATCGCCCAGCAGACCATCCAGGTACCCTGGGATAATAAAGACCTGGACATCAAAATCGGTACCCACCGCGATAAGCTGCTGCCGGGAGAAAAAGAAAAGTGGAGCGTGGAAATTACCGGTTACAAAGGGGAGAAAGCCGCTGCCGAAATGCTGGCTTCCATGTACGATGCGTCGCTGGATGCTTTTGTGCCACATCATTGGAGCAAACCTGATATCTATCCTGATATCCTGTCCCGTGGCCGCCTCGTGTACCACGGCTATGATAACTTCAATATGGTGACTTCCCAGTATTATTTCGAAACAGACAGACAGGGCGCCGCTGCTAAGGAGAAAAGCTATGACGTGCTGAACTTCTTCGGTTGGGGAATGGGCAATGGTACGTATGAGAAACTGGCAGGTAGTGCGCATAATGTGAGAATACGGGGAGTTGCCGGTGCTGCGATGGCCATGGCGCCCGCGCCGGCCGCTGTACAGCGGAAAGAGGTGATGAAAGAATCCGCAGCGCGCTCCATGAACTACGTAACAGAACAGGCAGCAGACTCCGCTGCCCCGGAAGAAACACCCAAAACACCGGAAAACAATACCGGTAATGTTCCTGTGCGCAAGAACTTCCAGGAAACCGCTTTCTTCCTGCCGGAGCTGCGTACTGACAAAGACGGAAAACTGTCCTTCGAATTCACCATGCCGGAAGCCCTCACCAAGTGGAACTTCCAGGGACTGGCACATACGCAGGACGCTGCTTTTGGCAGCGTCAGCGCCAGCATCGTTACACAGAAACAACTGATGGTGGTGCCCAACGCGCCCCGCTTCGTAAGGGCCGGCGACAAAATTGATTTCACCGCCAAAGTGAGCAATCTGACCGATTCTCAACTGATCGGCCAGGCCCATCTTGAACTGCTGGATGCTGCTACGATGCAGCCGGTGGATGGCTGGTTCCAGAATATTTTCCCGGTACAGCATTTTACCGCTAACGCCGGTCAGAGCACTGTAGTGACCTTCCAGTTACAGGTGCCGCGCAACTTCACCAGTGCGCTGCTGTACCGCGTGAAAGCACAATCCGGCAATTACAGCGACGGCGAAGAAAATGCACTGCCGGTATTGACCAACTCCATGCTGGTAACAGAGTCTATGCCGCTGCCGGTACGTGGCGACGGTAAACATACTTTCACCTTTGAGAAACTGCTGCAGTCAGGCGCTTCATCTACACTGCGCCAGCAGGGTGTTACGGTGGAATATACCAGCAACCCGGCCTGGTATGCCGTACAGGCGCTACCATACCTGATGGAGTATCCGTACGATTGCTCCGAGCAGGTGTTTAACCGCTACTATGCCAACGCATTGGCTACGCATATCACAAAGAACGTTCCCGGTATCCGGCAGGTTTTTGAGAAATGGAAAACCACGGACACCGCAGCACTGCTGAGCAACCTGCAGAAAAATGAAGAACTGAAATCCCTGCTGTTGCAACAGACGCCCTGGGTGCTGGAAGCGAAAAACGAAGCACAGCAGAAGAAAAATATCGCCCTGCTGTTTGACCTGCAACGGATGCAGCGCGAAAGAAAATCCGCGCTCGACCAGCTGGCAGCGAAACAGCAGCCAGACGGCTCTTTTGCCTGGTTCAACGGCATGTGGGCCGATCGTTATATCACCCAGTACATTCTGGCCGGTATTGGTCACCTGCAACAGCTGACCAGCGTAAATGATCCTGTGGCCGCCAGCATTGCGAACAAAGCTATGCAGTACCTGGACAGGCAGCTGGACAAAGATTACCATCAGCTGATCAAAAACAAGGCAGATCTGAAAAAACAACAGATCAGTGAAATACAGGTGCAATACCTGTATGCCCGCAGCTTCTTTGACCAGCCGGTACCGAAAGGCATGGAAGCTTCCTTTAATTATTACGCCGGGCAGCAGCAGCAGTTCTGGACTAAAATGGGCCGTTATGCACAAGGTATGGTTGCCCTGAGCCAGTTCAAAAAAGGTGATAAAGCCACGCCTGCCGCTATCCTGAAGTCACTGAAGGAAAATGCCATCAACCATCCGGAAATGGGCATGTACTGGAAAGATGTAGTAGCCGGTTATGGCTGGCACCAGGCGCCGATAGAAACACAGGCGCTGCTGATAGAAGCTTTCCAGGTGGCTGGTAAAGACGAAGCGGCTGTTGCCGATATGAAAACATGGCTGCTGAAAAACAAACAGACCAATAACTGGAGCACCACCAAATCCACTGCCGACGCCTGCTACGCGATGTTACTGCAGGGCAGCAACTGGCTCACCGCCAGCCCGGAAGTAGATATACAGCTGGGCCAGGAAACCATCAGCAGCAAACAACAAACTGCTGAAGCAGGTACCGGCTACTTTAAACAGCACATCGATGCAAAAGATGTAAAAGCCGATATGGGTAATATCAAGGTGACGGTGAAAGACAGCAAAGGACAGCCTTCCTGGGGCGCCGTATACTGGCAGTATTTTGAAGAGCTGGACAAAATTACCGCCGCTAAAACACCACTGGTACTGGAAAAAGAACTGTATAAAGAAGTAAGTTCAGATAAAGGCCCGGTGCTGACTAAAATCGCCGAAGGCAATGAGCTGAAAGTGGGCGACAAGGTAAAAGTGAGGATTGTGCTCAGGGTAGACAGGACTATGGAGTATATTCACCTGAAAGACATGCGGGCCGCCTGCTTTGAGCCGCAGAACGTACTGAGCAGCGCTAAATGGCAGAATGGCCTCAGCTACTACGAAAGCACCAAAGACGCGTCTACGGATTTCTTCTTCAGTTATCTGCCGAAAGGTACTTATGTATTTGAGTATGCATTGTTTGTAACGCATCAGGGTAAGTTCTCCAATGGCATCAGCACCGCACAGTGTATGTATGCACCGGAGTTCAGCGCCCACAGCGAAGGAATCAATGTGAAGGTAGTGGAGAAATAACAACCCGGACAGGATAAACTGATTTCCGCTTTCAGAAAGCCCCGCTGGTATTATACCGGCGGGGCTTTCCACTTTTATGGGTATTTTTAGGACTTCAGATGAACAGATAGTATGACAAGCGTAGATTACATCATAGTAGGACAGGGGATTGCCGGTACCATGCTGAGCTGGTCGTTGTGGCAGGCGGGTAAAAAGGTGCTGGTGGTAGACGATGCAAAATCCAACAGTGCGTCGCGGGTGGCGGCGGGCGTTATTAACCCGGTTTCCGGGCGCAGGTTTGAACCGGCGTGGATGTACGATACCATCTACCCGTTTGCCCGGGATGCTTACCGCAGGTTGTCCGAACTGCTGCAGATACAGGTGCTCACGGAGCGCCGGTTGTGGAATGTGTTCCCTTCGCAGCAAATGCAGGAAGCTTTTATGAAGAAAGCCGCCGGCGGTCCGTATACCTTGCAGCCGGAGCGGATGGAATATGAGGAGGTCCTGGACCAGCCTTTCGGCGCAGCCATTATAAAAGGGGCTACTGTCAACCTGCGGGTGTTGCTGCCCGCCTGGCGGCAGTTCCTGGCCAATATGGGGGCGTTGCGGGAGGCGCATCTGAACCTGGGCGAGCTGGAGATGACAGCCACGGGCGTTCGTTACGGCGACGTTACCGCACAGAAAATTATTTTCTGCGATGGGGTGGCTACGACGCAAAACCCCTGGTTCGATAAACTGACATTTTTGCCTAATAAGGGAGAAGTGCTGTGGGTGAGGGTCCCGGGGCTGCATACCGAAGATATCATCAAAAAAAGCATTACGCTGGTGCCCTACGGGCCGGAATTGTTCTGGGCCGGGTCTTCTTTTGTGTGGGACTATGACGACGACCTGCCCACAGGCAAACAACGGGAGGTGCTGGAGAAGGGGCTGCAGCAGCTGTTGAAAGTGCCTTACAGTGTGGAGTACCAGCTGGCGGCGGTGCGTCCTTCCGGTAATGACCGCCGGCCCATGATGGGGCTGCACCCGGAGAGGCCCGCCGTGGGGATCTTTAACGGATTGGGCACCAAAGGCTGTTCGCTGGCACCCTTTATGGCGGCTCATTTTACGGAAGTATTGGCTGGGAACGCCCTGCTGATGCCGGAAGTAGACATAAATAGATATTTTAACATCTCCGGGGGGTGAAATGCCCGCATCATGCCGTATCTTTGCCCCCCTTACAGGTATGGCTGAACAACTGAACAGTGGTCTCGGAACAGCTGGCAGCACATCCGGGGATTCAACCATAAAACATTAAAATTCAATTTTTTACGCATGTACAGGACGCACACTTGCGGGGAGTTAAGAATGGAGCAGATAGGCCAGGAGGTGACGCTGGCCGGATGGATACAGACAGTCAGAAAATTTGGCAGCATCAACTTTTTTGATCTGCGGGACCGCTATGGTATCACTCAGCTGTTGTTCAACGAGAGCCTCAATGACAAACTGGATGCACAGCCGCTGGGCCGTGAGTTCGTGGTGCAGGTGACCGGGGTGGTGACAGAGCGTACCAGTAAAAATAAAAATATCCCCACCGGCGACATCGAAATCACGGTGAGCGACTATAAAATCCTGAATGCGGCTAAAACACCGCCTTTCACCATCACCGACGATACCGACGGGGGCGATGAACTGCGCATGAAATACCGCTATCTCGATCTCCGCCGTAACGCGGTAAAACAAAACCTGGAACTGCGGTATGCAGTAGGCCGCGCTGCGCGTAACTACCTGCATACGAGGAATTTCATCGATATCGAAACACCGTTCCTGATCAACTCCACGCCGGAAGGCGCCCGCGACTTCGTGGTGCCCAGCCGTATGAACCCTAACCAGTTCTACGGTTTGCCGCAGTCACCGCAGACTTTTAAACAATTGTTGATGGTGAGTGGTTATGATCGGTACTACCAGATCGTAAAATGTTTCCGCGATGAAGACCTCCGGGCCGACCGCCAGCCGGAGTTTACCCAGATCGACTGTGAAATGAGCTTTGTAGAACAGGAAGATGTACTGAATGTTTTTGAAGGTATGATGAAATATATCTTCAAAGAAATCAAAGGCATTGAGTTCGAAGGCGATTTCCCGCGTATGACATGGGATGATGCCATGGAATATTATGGCAATGATAAACCGGATATCCGCTTCGATATGAAGCTGGTCAATCTCAACGATACCGTAAAACAGAAAGGCTTTAAAGTATTCGACGACGCAGAACTCGTGGTGGCTATCGCCGCTACAGGCTGCTCCGAATATACCCGTAAACAGCTCGATGAACTGACAGAATGGGTGAAAAGACCACAAATCGGTATGAGCGGCCTCATCTATGTTAAATACAACACAGATGGGACACTGAAGAGCTCGGTTGATAAGTTTTTTGACGAACAGCAATTGCAGCTGTGGGCGCAAAAATGTCAGGCGAAACCCGGAGATCTCATCCTGGTGCTGGCCGGCAGGGAAGAGCGTACCCGCAAGGCCATGAGCGAGCTGCGCCTGGAAATGGGCGAACGCCTTGGTTTCCGCAATAAAAACGAATATAAACCGTTGTGGGTGATAGACTTCCCGCTGTTTGAATACGCCGAAGAAGAAAATCGCTGGGTGGCCCGTCACCATCCGTTCACCGCACCGAAACCGGAACAGATCGCTCTTATGGACGATATGTCACAGTACGCTAACATTAAGGCTAACGCATACGATATCGTATTGAACGGCACTGAAATAGGAGGAGGCTCTATTCGTATTTTCCAGCGCGATCTGCAGCAGAAAATGTTCGCAGCGCTGGGAATGTCACCTGAAGAAGCAGAACGCAAATTTGGCTTCCTGCTGGGAGCTTTTGAATATGGCGCACCGCCGCACGGCGGTATCGCCTTCGGATTTGATCGCTTGTGCTCGCTTTTAGGCGGTAGTGAGAGTATCCGCGACTTTATCGCTTTCCCGAAAAACAATCACGGACGCGATGTCATGATGGACGCTCCGGCCGAGATCAGTCAAGCCCAGCTTGATGAATTAAAGATCAGCCTGGTAAAATAGGATTACCGGCACAATCTTTGCACAATACGGAGCTTTTGAAGCGAAAAAATCCCCTTTGATATGGCATTTTGCCGCATCAAAGGGGATTGATGCTAATATAAAGGAACATTTTTTTTAACAAGAAATTAACGACGAAGATAAGGTTAGAGAAGAAAGAACGTATTAATTAATTTTTTAAAGTAATATTGCGGTGTGAAGTGTGATCATCGTTGATATGTGAGGTAAGTAATGATGCTGAAAACAAACAACAATCTTTCACCTGTTACAAAGAATACTCCTATGAGAAAGGTAACAACCTACATCAAACGGTCAGTATGGGTATGTGCGGTGCTTTTATTGCTGATGCTCAGCAATGTTGGGTATGCTCAACAGTCCACGGGTAATTATCTGAAGAAATTTAAACCGGTATCTGTAGAACTCATGCAGGAAACCGGCATTCCGGCCAGTGTTATCCTCGGGGTAGCCATGCTGGAATCCGGCACAGGTACCAGCAGGAATGCCAAATTGCTCAACAACCACTTTGGTATTGTCGGCAAAAACAATCTTGCACAAACCGCCCCCGGCAAAAAATCCCGGTATAAGCAATACGCTTCTGCCGTCGCTTCCTACGAACATTTCGTGGAAGTACTCGCCAGAAAAAAATGGTTCAGCCAACTGAAAGGTAACCCCGAATTCGCGGTATGGCTCAAACATATGAATCACAGCGGCTATTCCTCTGCTGGCCACGAATGGATCAGAAGAGTGACTGCCATTATTAACCGTTACAAATTATATAAACTGGACGAAGGAATGGATAGCGATAGCCTGGCACGGAGCTCTTCCTGGTTAAGCGTAGGCATGCCGCCAACTACCGACGACCAGTGAGTGTGCTAATCGACTCGAAAATATGTCTGGCGAAAACAAGTCTGCCTACCCTTTTTACATTATCGTAGGTTCATTGATGTGCCTGGTGATAATCTCCCAGCTCAACTTTAGTTTTTCTTTCAAAGATTTTCAATTCCGCCGCCTGGACATGTTGTCGGAACTACGATCGTCCGGTCCGGAAAAAGATAGTGCAACGCTTACTGCTGCGAAAGGCGGCGGTAAGCGTTCTCATGCTGACTCTACAGCAGCGGCCGCCGGCAAAACACCGGAAGGGACTGTGGTAAACCCCGACGCAGTGTACGACTTCATGTCCTACAAAGGCATTCTTAACTACACGGCCACCACCACCGGCGATAGCAACGCCGGCATGGACCGCTTCATGGAAGCTCTCAGGGAACTGAAAGCAGGTAAACGTAAAAAAGTACGCATCGCCTACTTCGGCGACTCCATGATCGAAGGAGATCTCATCACCTCCGATCTGCGCGACAGCCTGCAAACCTTCTTCGGCGGCGCCGGGGTCGGCTTCGTGCCCATCACCTCCGTGGTGGCCAGCTTCCGCACCACCATCACGCATACCTTCTCGCGTGACTGGAAAGATTACCACTATAAAAATTCACCCCCCTCCAATATTATGCTGGGCCTGTCCGGTCATACCTTCTACCCGGGCGGCGGCAGCTGGATAAAATATACGCCGGTCAAAAAACCGCGTCTCGACAAATTCGACGAGATATCCCTGCTGTACGGCCCCGCTGAAGCAACGACCATCAACATCAACGACAGGCCTTACACCCTCTCCGGCAACGCGCCGGTGAACAAGCTGGATTTCCGCCAGGATACCAGTGCAGGCACTATCACCATTAAATATGGCGGTGGACCTGCGGCCCCCTTCTATGGCGTTTGCTTTGAGACAGACAACGGCATATATGTGGACAACTTCTCGTTCCGCGGAATCAGCGGCGTGGAGCTCGGACGCCTGTCTGCCGACATGGTCCGCCGCATGCAGGAAGAACGCCCGTACGACCTCGTAGTGCTCCACTACGGCGCCAACGTGCTGTTCCGCCCCGAACTGACAGATTACAGCTGGTACGAAAGACCCATGAAAAAAGTAATGGACTCGCTCCGCAGGGACCTGCCCGGAACATCTTTCCTGATTGTAGGTACAGCCGATAAGTCCTACAGAAAGGGAGACCGCTACATCACCGCACCGGGCGTGGAAGCGCTGCTGAAAGTACAGCACGATCTGGCTACCACCTACGGTACGGCGTACTGGAACCTCTACGCCAACATGGGCGGCTCCGGTTCTATGGTGAAATGGGTGGAAGGAGATACCGTGCTGGCGAATAAAGACTATACACACCTTAACCGACAGGGAGCGGCCAAAGTGGGGGCGCTGCTGTATAAAGCTATTATGAATGATTTCAGGCAGGGAGAACAACAACCGTAGAAAAAGTATGGCAGCAGTAGTAATACTGTTGCTTGCCACATTTACCGCCTATGCGCAGCCGCAGGCTAACGTGATCCAGCAGGACACCGCCCTGTACCGCGCATTTGAATCCCTGTATCACGCAGACAGTAATGTGGTTTCCATACTTCATCTCGGAGACTCCCACGTACAGGCAGGCTTTTTCCCGCTCGCTACCGCCTCCATGCTGCAGGAGCAGTTTGGCTACGCCGGCAGGGGATATGTTTTCCCGTACAACGTGGCCGGTACCAACGGCCCCGAAGACTACCGCTGGAACAGCACTGCCCGCTGGACCATGGAAAGGGTCATCGACCGCTACAAGCCACCCGTACTCGGCCCCGGCGCCATCGCCATCCAGACACAGGTGCAGGCGCCGGCCCTCTCTTTTGCAGGTAAACAGGACGGCGGCATGGACAATAACTTCCGGAAAGTGCAACTGTTCTACGACGCAGCCACCGACAACAATACCATCTTCAGTCCCGACGCTGCAGACATCAACGTAACAGGCATGCCGTTTCCCGGGACGCCCACCATCAAAATGGCCACCCTGGATTTCCTGCAGACATCCCAAACCTTCCAGGTACGCTGGGAAAATACCGGTAACCTGCCCTTCCGTTTCTATGGCGCTGTGCTGCAAAATGGCCGTAATGGCGTACTGTATCACAGTATCGGTATCAATGGCGCCATGTATCAGCAATACAACGACCTTAACAGCATCCTGCTGGCGCAGATGGCCGTGTTTAAACCCCGGCTGGTCATCATCTCCCTGGGTACCAACGAAGCCTATGGCCGCTTTGATCCGCTGGCCTTCCGCGATGAAATCGATAAAACAGTGCAACTGGTACGGGAACAGGCGCCCCAGGCCAGCATCCTGCTGACTACGCCGCCAGACTGTATGCGGGCCGTGAAAAAAGCTGTCAGGAAAAAAATAAGCAAGAAAAAATACAGGACCTACTATACCACTTCGTATTATCCCAATCCTTACATTGCCATGGCAACGCAACAGATTACAGGATATGCCAGACAACACGGTATCGCCTGCTGGAATTTCAACGCAGTAAACAAAGCGGAAAACAGCCGCTTTGCAGGCGGCTGGGCCCCGGACCACATTCACTTTAATACAAAAGGATACCAGTTACAGGGACAGCTGTTGTATGAAGCACTGCAGCAGTCCTACAATCAATATTTACAGGTAAAAAAGAAAAACCAAGTCAATTCGGATGATCGACGTTAATAAGCTGCTGGCCCAGCTGCTGTACAATCCATCAGACCCGGTACTGTTTAACAGTGCCTTCTTCTTCTATTTTTTTGCTGTCTTCCTGTTGTGCTACCTCGCCGTCAGCCGCAGTCAGCAGGGCAGGGTGTGGGTATACACCATCTTCTCCCTTTACTTTTTTTACAAAGCCTGCGGTTTTTATGTAGGTCTTGTGGTGCTCTCGGCCATCGTCGACTTTAACCTGTCGCGCTGGATATATAACACCACCAGTCACCAGGTCAAAAAATCACTGTTGATTTTTAGTATTATCCTGAACATCGGGCTGCTCTTCTATTTCAAGTACACGGATTTCTTTATCGGCATCATCAACGATGTGACCAACGGCCACATCACCCCGTTGCACCTGCTGCTGCCGATCGGTATTTCGTTCTATACCTTCGAGAACCTCAGTTACACGATTGACGTATACCGCGGAGAAATCAAGCCGGTGAACCGCTTCATGGATTACCTGTTCTTCCTGTCTTTCTTCCCGAAACTGATGATGGGCCCCATCGTGCGGGCGGCGGATTTCATCCCGCAGATCCATCAGCCCTACCGGTTGAACGGGGAAGACATCGGCAAAGGCATGGCCCTGATCGTGGGCGGCCTGTTTAAAAAGATCGTGATATCCGACTTTATCTACCAGAACTTCGTACAGTATATTTTTGACGATCCCAGCAAGCACACCGGGCTGGAATGCCTGTTGGGCGTGTATGGCTACGCGTTAGTGATCTATTGCGACTTCTCGGGTTATTCGGATATGGCCATCGGTATTGCCAGGTGGACCGGTTTTAAAATCCCGGCGAACTTCGACTCTCCTTACCAGAGCTCCTCTATTACAGAATTCTGGCGCCGCTGGCACATTTCCCTGTCCAGCTGGCTGCGCGACTATCTGTACATCCCTTTGGGCGGTAACCGTAAAGGCAAGGTCCGCCAGTATATCAACCTGGCGCTTACGATGCTGATCGGTGGCTTCTGGCATGGCGCCAGCTGGAACTTTATCTTTTGGGGCGGCCTGCATGGCGCGGCCCTGGCGATAGACAAAGTGCGGATTGACAGCCAGAAAAAACGAAAAACGGAGATGAGCGGCTTTGGCGCCGGTCTGATGAAGGTGGGCGGTGTCCTGCTTACTTTCCACTTCGTATGTTTCTGCTGGATATTCTTTAAAGCCGCCACTTTCCATGATGCATGGTCACTCATCCACCAGATCGTGTATGACTTCCAGCCGGGCATCCTTATGGAGCTGTATAATGGCTATACCGCTGTGTTCTGGGTGATGATACTGGGCTTTGTGCTGCACTTCCTGCCGGCAAAAGCGGAATTGAAAATGGCTGGTGTACTGGGCCGTATGCCATTAGCCGGAAGCATCGCCATCATGGTGATCTTTATCTGGCTGCTGGTGCAGGTGAAGAGCACCCAGCCGATGATCCCGATCTATTTTCAATTTTAATATTTTCCGATTTACGATTTTTTGATTTCGTGAATGAGCGAAGAAATCAAAAAACCGTAAATCGAAAAATCCCTAAATGGTCTTCTGCCAGGGGATATAAATCTCAGACACGCTTGGTTCGGGCAGGGAAATAAAAAAGTGGTTGGTGCGCATATAAAAATTGCCCATGCGGCAATTGGCGTTAATGAATTTATACATGGGAAGTCCCGCTTCAGCAAAACTGAGCGGGACTTTCAGTTTTTTATAATGTCCTTCCGCTATTTGCCTGTCTGCCAGACGGTAGGCTTCCTGGTAGCGGCGGATGATCTGATAATGGGCCATGTCGTTGGCAGGCGTGTTGGGCAGCAGCAGGCCTACGTACATCATCATACGGTCGTAGGTGGTAACGGGTACTACGTCGAGCGTACCGGTGATGATGCGGGGGCCGTCCATCGCCAGTTCTGTAGTGAGGTCGCGGAGCTGCCGGGAATAGCGTGCCATGGAAGCCACCATGCCTTTCACCGGATCGTTGCCACTGGGGAGAATGTTGTAATACAGCGTACAATCCGGCAGCCGGGTGTCCACGGTATTGTCCATATTGAAATACTCCGGGAAGTCCTGCCGGGAAGCGGTAGCGATCCGTGTTTGCTCCAGGGTGTACAGTTCGGCCGGCATATAATCCCGGTTGCGAAGTTCGGAGGGGCTGGTGTTAAACCAGCCTCTGATGGCTTTGGCGAACGATTCGCTGGTATAGCGGCACAATTCACCAATATCAGCAATGGAAAAATTGCTGTGACGGAGATATCCTACGCCGGCCTCCAGCCGCGTACGTTTCACGTACCTGGCATATGGCTCCCCCATCAGCGAGGAAAATTTATGCGAAAAAATGTCTTTGGACACGGCCAGCATATCTGCCACCGTCTGCAGTTTGACTTCGATGAGGGAATTGTTGTGGGCATAGGCAATGGCCAATTGAACTTTCCATGCCCAGTGCTCCCTGGTGGTCGTTTTCATAAGTTACATAATCCTCCTTCAATTTAGCCCTTTGGCGTCGTTTTACGACCGGAAGGACATCGGATTAACGAGGGATTAACCGGACTGATGCCGGTCGGGGAAGGTGCGTCAAAGAGGATTCGCTGTGAATATCTCCCTGAAAATCCTACTTTTGCGCAAATTTTTTGCGCAGATGCAACTGTTCAGACCTCTCCTGCTGATGGCAGTACTGTTGGCGTCCTTTATAAGTGTAAAGGCACAGTTTCTCATGGATATGATCGATACCACCACAGAGCTGGGAAAAGGGATGATTTCCATGTACCACAAGTACGATGCCCTGCGTTTCAGCGGATATATCCAGCCACAGTTCCAGCTGGCGCAGGACAAAGGGATCGACAGTTACGCTGCCGGCGATTTCCCGGCTGCCGTCAATAACCGTTTCAGCCTGCGCCGTGGCCGTATCCGCGTGGATTACGAACGCTATAACCACGACGATATGCCGGTGGTGCAGTTCGCCTTTCAGTTTGACGGGACGGAGCGGGGCGTGGCGATACGTGATTTCTACGGAAGGGTATTTGATACGAAGTTCAACCTGTTTTCACTGGCAGGCGGTATGTTTGCACGGCCTTTCGGTTACGAGGTGAACCTGTCTTCGGCCGACCGTGAAACACCGGAGCGCGGACGTATGTCGCAGATACTGATGCGCACGGAGCGCGACCTGGGCGCCATGGTTTCTTTTGATCCCCGCCGCAAAGGCCATCCCCTGCGCTACCTGAAAATAGATGTAGGCCTGTTCAATGGCCAGGGCCTTACCGCCAGCAGCGATTTTGACAGCCATAAAGACCTGATTGCCCGTGTGGCCTGGAAGCCTTACCGTTTCAAAGGCAACAATTGGGTACTGTCAGGTGGCGTTTCTGTTTTATACGGCGGTATGCAGCAGTTTACCCCCTCGGTTTACCGGATGGGCACTGTCAACGGACAGAAGGTATTTGCGCTGGACTCCAACGCGCTGAACGTGGGTAAGATAGCGCCCCGCCACTACTACGGCGCCGATGTGCAGCTGAGAATACCCAACGGGCCTAAGAGAGGTTATACGCAGTTCAGGGCGGAATATATCCGTGGCTCACAGACCGCCACCGCCGCCACAACCGAAACGCCTGGCGTGATCCCGGTAGATGCGCAGGGCAATAAGCTGCCGTTGTATATCCGGCGGTTTGACGGCGCCTACCTGTATTTTATTCAGCACCTGGGCAGTGAAAAACACCAGGCGGTTGTAAAATATGACTGGTATGACCCAAATAATGAAGTGAGCGGGAAAGAAATTGGCGCTCCCGGCGCTAACCTGACCGGCGCGGACGTACGTTACAATACGCTGGGGCTGGGATACCTGTATTACGCCAACGAACACCTGAAATTCATGGTGTATTATGACTGGGTAGAGAACGAAAGCACCAGCCTTTCCGGCTATACCACCGATATCAGGGACAATGTGCTTACCTGCCGGATGCAGTACCGGTTCTGATTTCCTCTTATAGCATGGATTCTTTACCGGCTTCCATCGTAAAGCCGAACGTGCTGCCTATTTCCGGTTTGCTGCGGACGGTGATGGACTGGTCGTGCGCTTCCACGATGTGTTTCACGATGGCGAGGCCGAGGCCGGTGCCGCCGATATCGCGGCTGCGGGCGCGGTCGGTGCGGTAGAAACGTTCAAACACGCGCGGGAGATGTTCTTCCGCCATACCGATGCCGTCGTCTGATATTTCCACCAGTACCCGTTTGCCATCCATGTTGTAGATGCTGGCCACTGTATGGCCGTCGGGTTTACCGTATTTGATGGAGTTGTCTACCAGGTTGATCAGCACCTGGCGGATTTTTTCTTTGTCGGCCACCACGGGGATGGGAGCTTCGCAACCCTTTTTGATACTGAATTTGATGCCTTTGGTATTGGCTTTCAGGGAGAGCGTGTCGAACACATCTTTCACCAGGTCCTGGATGACAAAAATTTCTGCGTTGATGGTCATTTCCCCGCTTTCCAGTTTGGAGATCTCGTCGAGGTCATCGATCAGACGGCATAGCCGGTCGATATTTTTGGTCGCGTTTTTCAGGAACATCTTGTTGACCGCAGGGTCTTCCAGTGCGCCGTCCAGCAGGGTGTGGATGTAGCCCTGTACCGCGAAGATGGGCGTCTTCAGCTCATGGGAGAGGTTGAGCAGGAATTCTTTTCGGAAAGCTTCGTTGCGGCGCAGGTTCTCCAGTTCTTCTTTTTTCTGGCTGGCCCACTTTTCCACGTCTTCGCTTACCTCCTCGATGGTTTTCAATGGCAGGATATTTTTCTGGAAAAATTCTTCTCTTTTAGAAGCTTTTGTCTGGTAGATAAACTTGTAAATGAGTTTTATTTTCCGGTAGATAAAGTTCTGCAGGGTATACAGATAGAGATAGTAAGACACCAGGAAGGTGAGAACGAAGGCTCCCAGCATTATCTGCCAGTTACCATCCACCAACAGCATGCCCAGCGCTATAACAGCGGACAGAATAAGGGCGGTGAATCCCGCCAGTTTTTGCGGGGACAGGTTTTTAGCTTTAAACATACTCCAGAGTGAGTAATTGGTATAATAATGGGAAATTACTTTAAATTTCGTTCTTGCCATAAAAAAGCCATTCGCCGCCAGCAGAAAGCATCAACGGTTAACAATAGTTCCGGTGCAGAAAGGTGGTTTCCGTCAGTAATAAAAAGGGAAAGAGGTCTCCGTCTTACATTTCAAATTTATATCCTACTCCTTTCACGGTGGTGATCAGGTCGATACCGATTTTCTGCCGGATCTTACGGATATGCACATCGATGGTACGGTCGCCCACGATTACTTCCGTGCCCCATACCTGGTTCAGAATTTCATTGCGCAGGAATACACGGCCCGGTTTGGAGGCGAGCAACTGCAGCAGTTCAAATTCCTTTTTAGCAAGAATGATTTCCTGGCCTTTATAGGTAACCGTGAATTTCTCCCGGTCAATGATGAGGTCTCCCAGCTGTACCGTTGTTTCTTCTGCTTTGTGCAGACGGCGGAACAATGCATTGATACGGCTTACCAGTAATTTGGGTTTGATCGGCTTGGCGATGTAATCGTCTGCGCCCATGTTCAAACCGTCAATTTCAGATTTTTCATCGTTCAGGGCTGTGAGGAACAGCACCATGGTATCTTTGAAGTCAGGGATTTTTCTTAGTTCGCGACAGGTGTCGATGCCGTTCTTGTTGGGCATCATGATGTCCAGCATAATGAGGTCCGGCCGGAATATCTTCGCTTTCTGAATAGCCTCGCTGCCGTCCTTGGCTGTTACCGTTTCGTAACCGGCCGTCTTGAGATTGTAGCTGATAATTTCCAGTATGTCCAACTCGTCATCTACTACCAGTATTTTTCCTGCAACCGCTTGGTCTACCATAAAAATTTGCTTTTAAAAAGACGGCACAAAATTATAAAGCCGGTTCCGTGATTAATGGAAAATTAACATTATGAAATTGTTAATTCAATACCACTCTTTTTCACATTGACAAACAGCAAGTTACACAGAATTCCGTTGCGGATTAACATGTTCTTATTTTAGTATTCGTATTCTTCTGATCCTGATGTGATAAGCTGCCGGTACATACAGCTCTCATAATTTGGTTGTAAATTTGCTATCTGGTCGAGTGAAAAGTACATTTACAATGAGAAAAATTTTACTTCTGTTATTGCTGGCGGCTTCTCAAAGCAGCCTTGTGCACGCGCAAAACGGTCATTTACAGATACCTATCAGCAGGCAGGGATTCCATGACAACATTGATAAAGAACAGGCTGCAGCCGCGAAATTTGACGGCAAGGCGGACGATCTGGTGAAAGTGTCTGATGATCAGACCATCAATCTCCAGGTAACCAACGCCCTGCTGAAAGAAGTAGACGATATGCAGATCGAAATAGAACGGGACTCCGCACTGGACCACCGTCTCAAAGTAAAATACCTGACAGGGCTTTATACCGTCGTAAAGGATTATAACCAGAAAAGGTCCCGTCGTAAAATAGAGCCGGAAGAAGCGCCCTCTATGATCAGTGCCTACCGCAATATGATGCGGGCAGATATCAAAGGGAAAAGCATCGAGCCCTACATCAAAAACCTCTCTTTCGACGCCTCCGAACGTATTATCGAAATCTTTCACGATAACCCGGGCTACAAAGAGGCAAGAGGAGAAGTGTTCTCCAAATACGCTTTCAACAACCTGGAAACCGTGATGCCCAAATTACAGGGCTACCTGGACTATCCGGGAACAGACTCCATCGTGGCGGCAGTGGCCCGCAAATACCCTAACCAGGTACTGACTTACGCCACTTCCTACACGCCGATGGCCAACCTGATCAAAAAGAACCAGGACCCGGTGGTGCAGCTGATCGTCCGTATCGGGCAGTCCCCGCAAAGCACCAAGATCCTGCCTTTCATTGACCAGCTGATGGACGGGTCTATCACCGTAGAGAAACTGGAAACGGTAGTGGACAACGACTACCAGTACTACAAACAGATGGTGAAATCCATGGTGGCGCTGCAGAAAATGAAGAGCGAAGGCCGTAATCCTTTCGGTATGAAGGCCATGATGGAAAACATGCTGGCCAAATCACTGCTGTATATCCGCGAAGTGAACGACCTGCACGAAGAATCGGCCGCCGTACGCTTCCGCATCGTGAAAGACTTTACGCCGGAAGAGTTGTATTACCTGATCATCAACGGGCAGGAAGAACTGTATACTTCCAGTTATACCAATCATAACAACGCCGGTTTGTACGACCAGATGATGATCCGTATGAAACCGCCCCGCGGCGATAGTCTCCTGATGATGATCAACTTCGATCGCTTCAAGAAATTCATCGCCATGGCCGCCGGCTTCAACACACTGGACCATTTCCTGAAATCCATGGCGCCGGAAAACTCCAACTACCTGATGCAGAAATATGTGCAGAATCTGGAGAAAACCGAAGACCTGGAAGACGCGGTGGACGTAGCCAACTCTTTCGGCAGTATCCGCGATGAGAAGCTGCTCAACTTCCTCCGCGCAGAAGTGAAGAAAAACCTGGCTTATGTAAAAAAACACAACGACAGAAGAGGCACGGTGATCTATCAGCTGCTTACCAGCCTGTTTGAAAACGAATCCGCCAAAGGGGAAAACGATTCTTCCAAAGCCACGGATATCGCTGCTGAACTGTCATTGCCGCCCATCAACTTCGTAGGTTTTAATACGCTGCAAAGCGATAGCGGCCGTGTGTACCAGCAGGTGTTTTTCTACGGCGACAAGGACGGACAGGATTCTTACGCCAGCTTTATGGGCAACTTCCCGTCTTCCGACTGGAAAGCGGTGAAGAACAAATACTGGGTGACCATCACATCCCTGAAAGGCAAGCCCACTACCATCTACGCCAACCTGCCGATAGATGAACCGGGCGATAAGGAAGCCATACAGCGGTTGTCTGAATACCTCGATGAAAACGATATTCACCCGACGATCTTCATCCACCGTGGTCACAGTTACCATATCAACACCACGCTGGACAACCTGCAAAGCTCTGCCAAGATCGTGGTACTGGGCTCCTGCGGCGGTTATCACAACCTCGCTACCGTACTGGAAAAATCTCCGGAGGCACATATCATTTCCTCCAAACAGGTAGGTACCCGTTTTGTGAACGAGCCTATCATCCACAGCCTGGAAGATGTGGTACGTGCCGGTAAAAATGTGGACTGGGTAGTAATGTGGGCGCAGCTGGGCAAAAGATTTGCGCCGGACGCCCGTAACCGGGAGCTGTTCAGCGACTACGTACCGCCGCACAAAAACCTCGGCGCTATCTTCATCAAGGCTTACCGCCAGATCATGAAAGATGAGAAAAAATAGTCACGCAAAGGCGCAAAGCAGCAAAGAGCGCAAAGATTTTTAAGACTAAATAAGAAAGCAAAGGGGCGAAGATCAAATGTGATCTTCGCCCCTTTGCTTTCTCTGCCTGCTTATATTATCCTTTGCGCTCTTTGCTGCTTTGCGCCTTTGCGTGAAATGTACTAGGTTTGTTATAGTTTAGTCTAAAATCATTCCCTTGGAAAATCTGGCCGTAAAGAAAGTATTTGATTTCAGTTTACTACGACGCATCTTCACGTTTGCGGCACCTTACAAGCGGGCATTGTACCTGTCTGTGGTGATGACCGTGATTTTCGCTGTCATCTCTCCGCTGAGGCCCTATCTGATTCAGGTTACCGTTGATAAATATATTGCCAGCCAGCTCATGAAAATGCTGGTGACCGTAACGATTGTACAGATCGCTTTGCTGGCGGTGGAAACCGTTGTCCGGTTTTACTTTTCGTACCTCACCAACTGGCTGGGGCAGTCTGTGGTGAAAGACCTGCGGGTAACGGTGTACAAGAAGATCGTGCACCTGAACCTGGCGTTTTTCGATAAAACGCCGATCGGGACGCTGACCACCCGTACGGTGAACGACATTGAGGCCATCAATGACGTGTTTTCGGAGGGGATTATCTCCATCGTTTCTGACCTGCTGACCATTCTGGCGATACTGGTGGTGATGTTTATTGAGGACTGGCGCCTGACGCTGGTCAGCCTGTCGCCTTTCCCGATATTGATTTTTGCGACTTATGTTTTTAAGGAAAGCGTGAACAAATCCTTCTACCGGGTGCGGAATGCGGTATCAGCGCTCAATGCCTTTGTGCAGGAGCACCTGACCGGCATGGTGGTGGTGCAGGCGTTTACCGCGGAAAAACGGGAGTTTGCACGGTTCAAACATATTAACAAGGAGCATCGCAAGGCAAATATCGACGCCATATTTGCGTATTCGGTGTTTTTCCCGGTGGTAGAAATTATTCTGGCGATTTCCCTGGGCCTGATGGTATGGTGGGGGTCCAACAAGGTATTGAACTATGAAGTGACACAGGGGGTGATGATTGCGTTTATTATGTACCTCAATATGCTGTTCCGTCCGCTGCGTATGCTGGCCGATAAGTTCAACACCCTCCAGATGGGGATGGTGGCCAGCGAGCGTGTGTTCAGGATACTGGACAACCAGGATTATATCCCTGACAGGGGCCATGAGAAAGGGGAGCAGATGAAAGGCGCTATCACTTTCGACCATGTGCATTTTGCGTATGTAGATGACCGTTATGTGCTGAAGGACATTACCTTCCATGCTGATCCGGGGGATACTGTGGCGATTGTGGGGCATACCGGTTCCGGCAAGACGACCATTATCAGTATCCTGAACCGGCTGTATGAAATCCAGAAGGGCAGTATTAAAATCGACGGCATTGAGCTGCCGGCTTATTCGCTGGAGGCCTTACGCAGCAGGATAGGGGTGGTGTTGCAGGATGTTTTCCTGTTTTCCGGTTCTATCTACGATAATATCACCCTGCATAACAAGGCGATTACCCGGGAGCAGGTTGAGGAAGCGTCCCGGCTGATCGGGATACATGATTTCATTATGCAGTTGCCCGGCGGATATGACTACCAGGTGATGGAGCGGGGCAGCACGTTGTCTTTGGGACAGCGACAGCTGATTTCCTTTGTGCGGGCGTTGTTGTACAATCCGGCCATCCTGATCCTCGACGAAGCTACCTCTTCCGTGGACACGGAATCCGAAATGATGATCCAGCAGGCTATTGATAAGCTGATAGCAGACAGGACCGCAGTGATTATCGCTCATCGGTTATCTACCATCAGCAAGGCCGATAAAATTATCGTGCTGGACAAAGGGGAGATTAAAGAGATGGGCACCCATGAGGAACTGCTGAAGCTGGAAGGGTTCTATTACAAGCTCCACAGTATGCAGTTTAATGCCAATAAGGTATAAATGCCGGGGGCAGGCCGGGGTTACTGCGGCTTTGTGGCAGTTCGGCCGCGACTATTAAATAATAAAAAAATATATATGGCAGATCGCTAAAAGATCTGCCATTTTTTGTGTTCTTTTCTTAACAGGCAGTTCGCTTTCAGGACGATTTAAGATGTTGGTTATCAATATATTTATATTATCTCCATCATTTTTTCCATAGTCGCTGAATTTTTGAGACAAAATCGTTTATCTTTGCGCAAAATTTCAGAAAACGGTGATTTCTTTCAGTAAGTTCAAACACGGAGTGGTAGCACTTGTGATGGCTCTAGGCCTTCACGGTTTTGGTAATTTTGCTTATGCAGCGCCTGTAGAGGGTGCGGAACATGCAACAGAAGAGCATGCTCATGAAGCAGAAGCTACAGAACCTAAAAAATTTGATGCGAAGGAAGTAATTCTCGGTCACGTTAAAGATGCCTATGACTGGCACTTTTTCAGCATCGGCGAGTCACATTATACCATACCGCTGCCGGTTATTATTTACAACCCTGCACGTGGACTTTCTGTATTTTCTGCTTCTCATTTCCACCATGGTCATGAGGCGTATGAGGGTTACCGTATTGTGAATGCGCATTATCTGCATGAAAAAGGCCTGGACCCTGCCCAGTTCATCGAAGGCCGGATCATCGCAGTGGATGGCAACGATATGCCTACCGGCGAGAAGATCTACGACTTCTCTATGACGAAGAACGTTACTTCCATGCTGATTGCCGCTATCCTGCTGATCGTGCTGATGCTGAACGTAGCGAAAGCTTACCGGGTACGTGGCTCCAAAAAGGCCCCCAAAGGCTTCCAGAGCCTGGTAGAACCGGTGATCATCTTCATGCGCGACGAAGTGGTAAAACCGAACATTCCCGGTAAAAAAGCTGAGAAATACACTCCGCTGATCCTGACAATATTCTTCTTTATCCTGATCAACAACCTGCTGGGCCTGTTACCGGGTTCTGCCAACGTAACCGGTAATATTGCGGTAACTGCGGCGCTGGCGCTGATCAGCTTCATCGCTACGATGTTTGCTACCAACAAACATTTCTGGGGTCACATTTTCAATCCTCCTGTGCCTTTTGGCGTAAAATTCATCCTGGCTCCGGTAGAGCTGATCGGGGTGTTCACCAAACCGGTTTCCCTGATGATCAGGTTGTTTGCCAACATCCTGGCGGGCCACATTATCATTCTGAGTATCATTTCCCTGGTGTTTATATTTGGTTCCCTGAACAAAACAGCTGGTTACGGCTTCCTGCCGATCACGATTGTGTTCAACATTGTGATGATGATGCTGGAGCTGCTGGTAGCATTTATCCAGGCGTTTATCTTTGCCAACCTGACAGCTGTGTTTATCGGTCAGGCGATGGAAGGCGGACATGACGATCACCACTAAATAATTACGAATTACGAATTACGAATTGAAGTGATTGGTAGTTCCTGATTCGTAATTCGTAATTCGTAATTCGTAATTTTTTAAATCAAATACATATTCATTATGGCACTTTTGACTGTTTTATTGCAGGCTGCTGCTGCATCTGGTTTAGCTAAAGCTGGTGGTGCTGTTGGTGCTGGTATCGCTGCTATCGCTGCAGGTATCGGTGTAGGCAACATTGGTAAAAGCGCTCTGGAGTCTATCGCTCGTCAACCGGAAGCTGCTAACGACATCCGTGCAAACATGATCCTGGCTGCTGCGCTGGTTGAGGGTGTTGCCCTCTTCGGTGTAATCGCTGGTCTGCTGGCGGTAGTTCTGTAAGCCAAACTTTTTACTGCATCCGGCGCACAGGGCAATGGATGCAGTAATTCTGATTTTGGGATTTTTTGATTTTTTGGGGTAATGATTTTAAATCGAACTCAAAAACTCGTTGATCTCAAATCAAAAAATCTAAAAATCGAAAATCAAAAAATTATATTTATATGGATCTGTTGCTCCCCGCGTTAGGTTTGTTTCTGATTTCATTTGTCATCTTCGTTATCGTATTCCTGGTGCTGAAAAAATTTGCCTGGACTCCGATCCTCGCTGTTTTGAAAGAAAGGGAAGGTTCTATCGCAGATTCCATCGCTTCTGCTGAAAGAGTAAAAGAAGAGATGGCACAAATGAAAGCTGAGCACGAGCACGTACTGGCTGAAGCGAAAGCTGAAAGAAGCAAAATTCTGAAAGAGGCGAAAGACGCGAAAGACGCGATCATCAGCGAAGCGAAAGCGCAGGCACAGGCTGAAGCCAAAAAAATCATCTCCGAAGCTTACACCGCTATCGAAAACCAGAAAATGGCTGCGTTAACGGATGTGAAAAACCAGGTAGGCACCCTCGTGATCGAGGTAGCTGAGAAAGTGCTGAGAAGAGAACTGTCTGACAAATCAGCACAGGAATCTTATGTGAAACAACTGGCCGGAGAAATTAAACTGAATTAAGAGATTAACTGTCAGCCTCCGGGATCCCGGAGGCTGACGGCTAAAAGCTATAAGCATATATGCAGAATCCCCGTTTAGCATCAAGGTATGCGAAATCATTGATTGACCTGGTCCAGGAAAAGGGCCAGCTGGAAGCGGTGCAGAACGACATGCTGTTCCTGCAGCAACTGGTGAAGTCCAACCGCGATGTGGTGAATTTGCTGAGAAGCCCGATCATCAAGGCCGATAAAAAGCAGAAAATCATGGCCGCCATCCTCGATGGCCGTGTAGGCGCTACCACGCTGGCTTTTGTCAACCTGCTGATCAACAAGGCGCGTGAAGCTTTCCTGCCGGAAATTGCAGTGGAATACACCCGCCAGTATAACATTATCAAAAATATCAGCACGGTGAAGATCACCACGGCAGTAGAGCTGGACAGCGCTACCCTGGACACGATCCGTCAGAAAGTAGCCAGCGAGATACCACAGCAGGTACAGTTGGAAACTGCCGTGAATGCAGACCTGATCGGCGGTTTCGTACTCGAGGCCAACGACAAACTGTTCGACGCTTCCGTAGCGCGTGACCTGCATGATATTAAAAAACAATTCAGTCAGAATATTTACGTATCCGCGATACGCTAAATGAAAACAGCAGCCGCTGCGTACACGCAAAGCTGTTGTCGTTATACTAACTTTTTTAACGACTTTTTTTAAAAGCATAATTATGGTTGATATTAAACCTGATGAAATTTCGGCGATATTACGCCAGCAGTTAAGCAACTTCAATGCTTCTGCCGATCTCGAAGAGGTGGGTACAGTGTTGTCGGTGGGTGACGGTATCGCCCGCATCTATGGTCTGGGAAATGTGCGTTATGGTGAACTGGTTGAATTCGGTAATGGTGTAAAAGCCATCGCATTGAACCTGGAAGAAGATAACGTAGGTGTGGTATTGATGGGTGAGTCTCAGGATATCAAAGAAGGAGATAAAGTACGTCGTACCGGTAAGATCGCTTCCATCAACGTGGGCGAAGGTCTGGTAGGCCGTGTGGTAAATACGCTGGGCGAACCTATCGATGGTAAAGGCCCTATCACTGGTGAACTGTACGAAATGCCGCTGGAACGTAAAGCTCCGGGCGTACTGTACCGCGAGCCGGTAAAAGAACCGCTGCAGACAGGTATCAAAGCGATCGACGCGATGATTCCTATCGGCCGTGGCCAGCGTGAGCTGGTGATCGGTGACCGTCAGACCGGTAAAACTGCCATCTGTATTGACACCATCATCAACCAGAAAGAATTCTACGAAGCAGGTAAACCTGTATTTTGTATATACGTGGCTGTAGGTCAGAAAGCATCTACCGTTGCGGGCGTAATGAAAACTTTACAGGAAGCCGGCGCTATGGCTTACACTGTGATCGTTGCCGCTTCTGCATCTGAGCCTGCTCCGCTGCAGTTCTACGCTCCGTTCGCCGGTGCTGCCATCGGTGAGTTCTTCCGCGACAGCGGCCGTCCTGCCCTGATCGTATACGATGACCTGTCCAAACAGGCCGTTGCTTACCGTGAGGTGTCCCTGCTGCTGAAACGTCCTCCCGGCCGTGAAGCTTATCCTGGTGACGTATTCTACCTGCACAGCCGCCTGCTCGAACGCGCTGCGAAAATCATCAACAACGATGATATCGCCAAACAGATGAACGACCTGCCTGAGTCTATCAAACACCTGGTAAAAGGTGGTGGTTCCCTCACTGCATTGCCGATCATCGAGACACAGGCTTCTGACGTATCTGCCTATATCCCGACGAACGTAATCTCCATCACCGACGGTCAGATCTTCCTGGAAGGTAACCTGTTCAACGCCGGTGTACGTCCTGCGATCAACGTAGGTATCTCCGTTAGCCGTGTGGGTGGTAACGCGCAGATCAAATCCATGAAAAAAGTATCCGGTACCCTGAAACTCGACCAGGCCCAATACCGCGAAATGGAGGCCTTCTCCAAATTCGGTGGTGACCTGGACGCTGCTACCAAAGCAGTTATCGACAAAGGCGCCCGTAACGTGGAAATCCTGAAACAAGCACAGTTCAGCCCGCTGCCGGTAGAAAAACAGGTAGCGATGATCTACCTCGGTACCAATGGCCTGCTGCGTGACGTTCCGGTTAAACAGGTACGCGCTTTTGAAGAAGCTTTCCTGAACGAAATGCAGGTACGCCTGCCTGACGTATTGGGCGAGTTCAAAAAAGGTAACCTGCCGGAAGATGGTATCAAAAAAATGATCACCCTCGCCAATGAACTGAAACCCCGGTTCATCTAATACAGACCTGAATCCTTTTTTATAAAGAAGCCTCTGCCAATAATGGCAGAGGCTTCTTGCTTTATATCCGTCCATCGCGGTTATATAAAAAGATAAGAATATAAAAAATATACATATTATTAATATTCAGTCTGTTACGAAATTTTTTAACGTAGATTTTTTTTATTAATTGATCCGGCCGATTTATATTTGGTGGCAGAGCAATTAAACTGACCAAGATCGAATCGATGTTTTTACCCCGTTCATAACCTTCACCGCCTTTTAGACGAATTGTTTTCATTCCGATTTTCCATTACTGTAAGTGTTACTGGTTGCATGTGAGAAGTCATGACTGTTTGTGTCCCGGCCAGAGATACTCCGTCTAAATGCGTTGTCTATGGATGTATGTCTACGTTTGTTCCTGTGCATGGTAAAAATAATGATCCGTGTCCGCCCGGACGCATGGCATTTCGTTTACGCCTGCCTGTTATTGTCCCTTTCTGCCCGTGCGCAGTTCACCATCACGGAAAATTTTAAAGGCAGTTCGGCCGGCAACGTAACGCTCGGCGGCGCGGCCAAACTCACTTCCGGCGCAGATGACCCTGCGGGGCAGGGATGGCTGCGACTCACGGAAGACGTGGGCAACCAGGTGGGCTACGCCTTTGTGAACGCCGGTTTCCCGTCAACCCTCGGGGTACTGATGGACTTTGAATATGTAGCATGGAGGCGCACCAATCCCAGCCTGGGCGGCGGTGACGGTTTTTCCGTCTTCCTGTTTGATGACAACATCACGGCAGCCACTTTTAAGCTCGGCTCCAGGGGCGGCAGCCTGGGCTACGCCCAGTCCACCTCCACCGGCAATACTGGCCTGGCTGGCGGCTACGTAGGCGTGGGCATCGATGAATATGGCAACTATGCCAACTGTAGTGAAGGCAAATCCGGCGGCGTATCCGGCAGCTGCGGCACGCTTTACCGCGATTATATCTCTGCCCGCGGCCCGGCGCCGACCTACAGTTACCTCGGTGGCAGCTCCGTCGGCACTTCACTCGATTATGATGTAGTCACCAGCACCCGCCCTACAGCTGCACAGTTTTACCGCCGGGTACAGGTGACCATCCTGCCTACCGGTACCGGTCAATATACCCTTACTGTAAAGTCCACTAACGTACAAGGGGGCACGCTGCAGACACTGTTCGGCCCCATTACCCTGACGTCCCCGCCACCGGCACGTATGAAGCTGGGTTTCGCTGCCTCTACCGGCGGCGCCTACAACCGGCATGAAGTCAGAAACCTCATCATCACCACGCCGGGTAACATCCGCATACAGAAACTGGTAGATAAGCCGATCGCCAAAGTAGGAGACGCGCTTACCTACAAGGTGACAGTCTACAACGAAACTACTTCCGCGCTCACCGGCCTGCCGCTGCAGGATGTATTTTCACCGGCCAACGGATTCAATATTTCCAACGTCACCTTCTCCAACGACGGCTTTGCCGGTAATACCGCCAGCGGCTATACGAGCACCAGCTTCTCCAATGCCACGCTGAACATGCAGTCCAGCAGCACCAGTACCTTTACCGTCACGGGAACAGTGGCTTCGATGCCACCGGGAAAAGTGCTGACCAATAAGGTTTGGGTGACGCCGTCGGCTACAGGTATTACAGACCCCGATGCGTCGAACGATACCTCCGGTGTGTCTACCAATATTATTGCGCCTGACCTGGCGATCACCAAAACCCATAACGGCAACCTGCGGAAAGGACTAACGGGTAATTATGTGTTAAACGTTACCAACGGCGGCGTAGATGCCAAACCGGACATCAGCCAGGTAACGGTGACTGATGTGGTCCCCGCAGGACTTACGATCAATGGAACGCCAACCGGTACCGGCTGGAGCATTAGTGTGTCCGGTGCTACGGTGACGGCTACACGACAGGATGTACTCGCGGCCGGCGCCTCGTACCCGCCTATTACCATCCCTGTGAAAGTGTCAGTGGGCGCGCCTGACAGCATTACCAACACTGCCACGGTAGCCAATGCCTATGAAGTCAATACAGCTAACAATACGGCTACCGATAAAATTGATACCCGCCGCAATATGGACCTCCAGGTGGTATCTTCCGTATCACCACCCAACAAACAGGGATGTCTGAACACTCCTTACAACATCCAGATCAATATCCGCAATAACGGTCCCGACTCGGCTGTGAACGGGAAATTCAGCTTCAGCGTACCTACAGCCATCAACAATATTTCGCTGGTGAGCCGCACTATTACTGCAGGCAGTGGTTCTTTCGGCACGGGCAGCTCCGTCAGCAATATCGGTTATACGGATTCTGTGACCCTTACCAGCGGTGCGGCAGCAACCTATATTTTCTCCGTCACCGTTACTACCCAGGCGCCTGCTGACCTGGCCATCTTCGAAGCCAGCCTGCTACGCTCCGCCACTGACCTGGATATAGACGCTTCGGACCCTACCCTGGCAGTGCCTACCAACCCGAATCATGAATGCGATGCGGCGCCCTCCGGCGGCGGGTGTAACAACATCCTGCGCGACACCACTTTTGTGCGTAACAAACCGACGCCGTCCAGCGCGGGCATTGACCAGGCGGTATGTAACGTTACCTCCGCTACGCTGAACGGTAACAATCCCGTTACCGGCACAGGTACCTGGCGGCAGCTGACAGGCCCCAATACTGCTGCTATTGCAAACCCGGGCATGGCCGGCACAAATGTCAGCAATCTCATAACAGGCGCATATACTTTTGAATGGGCTATCAACAACGGCAGCTGCGCCACTTCCGCTGATACGATGCAGCTGACGGTGGATGCGCCGCCCAGCCTGGCTATCGCAGGGCCGGACCAAAACCTCTGCAGCGCAACTGCCACTACAATGGCTGCTACCGCGCCGGTAATCGGTGCCGGCGGCTGGCGCCAGTTGAGCGGCCCCAATACGGCTGTTTTGGCAGACTCCACTAAAAACAACACCGGTGTCAGCGGATTGGTGCCAGGCAGTTATGCATTCGTGTGGACCACCCGCAACGGTTCCTGTCCGTCGCAGGCAGACACCATGACGGTAACCATCAATACGCCGGGGCCCGCAGCCGATGCTGGTCCTGACCAACAGTTGTGTAACGTGACCGCTGCTACGATGGCGGGTAACGCCGCCGCACCAGGCACCGGTACCTGGACACAGATCGCCGGGCCTAACAATGCGACCATCGTCAGCCCCAATCAGAACAATACGGCCTTGCAAAACCTGACGCCGGGCGTTTACCAGCTGGTATGGACTGTCAACAACGGCGCCTGCGCTTCTACTGCTGATACGGTGCAGGTCACTGTATATGCACCGCCAACAACGGCCAATGCGGGTCCCGATCAAACCAGGTATAACAACGGCCTTTTCACTATGAGCGCCAATGCACCTGTCAACGGTGCTGGCAGCTGGGCGGTAGTAAGTGGCGCCGCTGCTGTGGCAGGCAGTAACGATCCTAACACGAACGTAACGCTGCAACCCAATACCAGCGCCACCCTTACATGGACGATCACTAACGGCAATTGTCCGCCTTCTGTGGATACCGTGGTACTGACCTTCAGACGACAGGCCGATCTGAAGATCACCAAGTCTGATGCAGGTAATACCTACCAAACCGGTAGCCCGCTCGTATATACGTTGACGGTAGAGAACCTTGGGCCTTCCGATGTCTCCGGCGCCAGCATACAGGACGTACTGCCGGCATTAATGAGCAACCCGGCGTGGACTGCTGTTACCAGCGGTGCGGGCGTAACGGTAAGCGCTACTTCCGGCAGCGGCTCTTTGCTCAAAATAAACGTAAACATACCCTTCGCCGCAGGTAACAAAATAGTAGTCACCGTCAGAGGTACGGTGGCCGCTACCGCCAAGGGCGGGGATGTGATCGAAAATATGGGCGTGCTGGCATTTCCTGCTGATACGCCGGACCCTGACCAAAGCAACAACACTTCCACCGTAACCGGTACGGTGCCCAATAACCCGCCTGTAGCGGTAAACGATCAATATACCACCCCACGCGATGTGGCGGTAAACGGTAATGTGCTGACCAACGACAGTGATCCTGAAAGCCAGCCGCTAACGGTAACGGCTACACCGGTTACACCGCCTGCACACGGGCAGATAGTACAGCGTGCTGATGGCACATTTACCTATACGCCCAATCCCGGGTTTACCGGTACGGATTCCTATGTGTACCAGGTGTGTGATAACCAGGGCGCCTGCGCTACGGCCACTGTGACCATACAGGTAACCGCAGCAGTGACTGATCTCGTGGTGACCAAAACAGCTACACCGGCCAGTGCGGTCGCCGGTCAGCCGCTGACCTACAGGATCACGATCACCAATAACGGTCCGTCTACCATTCAGCCTAATGAAATCATTACCGTAGCGGATTCCATCCCTGCGGGATTCCTCGCTGGTACTTTTACTCCTTCTGAAGGGACTTACGACCCGGGCAGCCAGCAATGGACCGGACTGACCATGCCTGCAGGAAAGTCAGTTATCCTGACTATTAATGGAAGTGTGGAATCACAATTCAGCGGCAGCAGTCTCCGTAACGTAGTATACCTGACACCGCCTGCCGGCGCCGTAGACCCGGGCGTTGACAGCGCCTCTGTGGTAACGCCGGTGAGCAGAAGCGTGGAAGTAACGGTAGACAAAACCGATAATACACCATTGTATGTACCGGGTACTACCACGCAGTATAAAATTACTATCGTAAATAAAGGGCCTTCCGATCTGACCGGGGCCACCTTCCGCGATCTGCTGCCGGCGGGCATCACCGTCGCTTCATGGACAGCTGTGTCTCCCGATGGCGCACAACCGGCTACGTCCGGCAACGGCGCTATTGATCAGCCGCTGAACATCCCGGCAGGGTCAAAAATCGTTTATACGTTAACGTTAAATATTCCGTCCGGCTTCACAGGCGCGCTGGTGAATACTGCCAACGTAACAGTTCCTGCCGGTTATACAAACATCAATCCTGCAGGCAACACTGCTACGGATACAGATGATCCGGACCTGCAATACAATATTAAGCTGTCTAAATCCGGTCCGGCGCAGGCCGTAGCCGGGGATAGCATCACCTATCAGCTGCAGATCACGAACAGCGGTCCGTCAGACCTTATCAATGCTACAATAGCAGATATTTTGCCGGCGGTCATCCGCAATGCAGCCTGGTCAGTGGCAGTACAGGGCAGCGCTACAGCCGCCCGTACTTCCGGAACCGGTAATGTGAGCTTCACCGGCAGCATCCCTGCGGGAAGCGGCAATAGTATCCTTGTTACTATCAAAGGACTGATCAATCCGGCCGCCACCGGCAATTTTAACAATACCGCCACCATTACACCGGCTGGAAAAACCCCGGTGTCTTCCAATACGGTAAATACCGTTATCAACAACAAAACAGGACTGACCCTTTCCAAAGCAGGACCGGCTTCCGGGACTGTGGTGGCGGGCAATAGTATCAGTTATCTCATCAGGCTGACGAATGCCGGTCCTTCTGATGCCAACGGCATCGTATTACAGGATGTGGTCCCTGCCAATATTCAGAATGTTACCTGGAATGTGACTACGCTGGGTACCGCTTCCATGGCCGCCGGCGCACCGGTGTCCGGTACAGGCAATAACGTGCGTACAACCGTCAACGTTCCAGCGGGTGCGGCTAATGTGGTGGAGGTGCAGGTTACCGGGGTAGTGGTCCCCGGGGCTACCGATACACTGACCAATACCGCCTCCGCAACATTGGCGGGCATTGATACCGCCACCGCCACCAGTAAAACAGTGGTGCTGACAGAACCGGGGCTGCAGGTACAGAAATCCGGGCCCGCTACCGTTAATGCAGGCACTGCTATCGTATATACGATCACGGTAGGCAATACCGGCCCGTCTGATGCGGTGAACGCTACCATTACGGATCTTGTGGGGGCCAATTCCATCCATAATGTCAGCTGGACAGCAACCGCTTCCGGCGCGGCGGTAGTGAACAGCGGCGCCACCGGTACCGGCAACAGTATAAGTGTAAATGCGAACATTCCGGCGGGCGCCAATAACGAGGTGACCATTACCATTACCGGTACTGTGATGAGCAGCGCCACCGGTAGTATAGTCAACACCGCCACGGTAGCCGTACCTGGCAAACAGCCGGTCAACTCCAACGAGGTGGTGACCACCATCGGCCAACAGCCGGGGCTGGTGATCACTAAACAGGGGCCTGCCAATACTACGGCAGGAGGTGTACTGTTATATGTATTAAGGCTCTCCAATACCGGCCCGTCCGACGCTTATAATGTAGCCTTTGCAGATACCGTCGCGGCAGCGGTACAAAACCCTTCTATCAGCGCCAGGGCTTATGGAAAAGCCAAAGTGGAATCACAGGATGTGACCGGCAACATAGCGCATATGGTAGCTGATCTGCCGGCAGGAGACAGCAACTATGTTTTGATATTAATAGGAGGTAAGGTAGATCCCGCCTTCAGCGGACAGTTCAGCAACCAGGCCGCTGTTGACGCCGGCGGCGGGCATACCGCCGTTTCACCGGTGGTGGTAACAACGGTCAGCAATGTGCCGGCGCTTGAGTTGAGCAAGAGTGCTCCTGATACAGTGGCTGCAGGACAGTCGCTGACCTATACCGTAACCGTAGGCAACCATGGTTTATCTGATGCCAAAGGCGCTGTGATCACTGATGCGGTGCCGGCAGGCCTTACCAATGTGAGCTGGACCGCCACCGCCGCCGGCCGTGCGGCTGTCACCGCCGGCGCCAACGGTACCGGTAATAACATCCGGGTGACCGGAGACATTCCTACCGGTAACGATCATACGATTTCAATTACGATCACAGGCACCGTTTCCCCGTCCTTTACCGGCATGCTTACCAACTATGCGACCGGTACGGCAGGCGGACAGCCACCGGTGATGTCTGATACCGTGAATACGGTGGTGCTCAATAAGCCACAATTGCAGATCAGCAAGTCTGCACCCGCCAGCATATCGGCCGGAGGCCAGATCACCTATGTGATTACGGTGACCAATGCCGGTCCTTCCGATGCACAGAACGTCAGCATCGCCGATATAGTGGATACAACGGTGCAGCATATTCAATGGCAGGCCACCGCCTCCGGCGGCGCAGTGATCAGCAGCGGTGCTGCCGGCAATGGCAACCAGATGCAGGTAACCGCTAACATTCCTGCCGGCGCCGGCAAAGTGATGGTGACCATACAAGGCACGGTGAACCCGGCAGCAGCAGGCACACTGAGCAATGTGGCCACTGCAGACGTTACCGGTCAACCTTCCGTAGCGACGGAAGTGTCGACGCAGGTACTCAACAATCCGCAGTTGTCTCTCAGCAAAACAGGCCCGGCGCAGATCAATGCAGGTGAGCGGATCAGCTACCGGCTGGTGGCCACCAACTATGGCCTCTCCGATGCCCGTAACCTGACGATCCGGGACGTGGTGCCACAGCAGCTTACCAACGTAAGCTGGACTGCCTCTGTGGCGGCTAGCGGCGCTATACTGAGCGGTAATACCGGTACTGGCAATAACATCCTGGTGACCGGCAACCTGCCGGCAGGTACCGGTAATCATATATTCGTTGACGTTAGCGGCACGGTAGCGCCGGATTATACAGGTGTGCTGCGCAACAGCGGATATGTGGCGATGCAGGCGAAAGACACCGTGCACAGTGATACGGTAGTGACGACGGTGCAGAATAAACCATCGCTGCAGATTGTAAAAACAGCGCCGGATACAGTGGCCGCTGGCAGCGCTATCACCTTTACGCTGACCGTCACCAACCCCGGTCCGTCAGACGCTGCCAGTGTAACCGTGACTGATGCCGTACCGGCGTTTGTGCAGAACGTAAGCTGGTCTGCCGAAGCCAAAGGGACCGCTACTTTACAAACTACCAGCGGCACAGGCAGCAATAACATACCCGTTACAGGTACATTGCCGGCGGGTGCAGGTAATGCCATTATCATCACTATTCGTGGAACTGTAGATCCGGCCTTCACCGGCGATATCCCCAACATGGCGCAGGCTACTGCCGCCGGTCAACCGCCGGTAAGTTCCAATACCACCACCACCCATGTAATGAAACAGGTGTCGCTGGCCGTTATAAAAGCCGGTCCGGACCGGATTGCAGCGGGTGCAAATATCGCCTACCTGATAGGATTCAGGAACTACGGGCCGTCCAACGCTACCGGTGTGCAGTTCCGCGATACCGTGCCTGCTGCTATCCATAATGTGACATGGGATGTCATTGGTTTGGGCAATACTGTGATCACCGCAGGCCAGAGCGGTACGGGCAACCAGATCGCAGTGACGGCCGATATGCCATCCGGCATACCTGTCAGCAGTGCGCTGGTAGTGGTGCAGGGCACTGTAGATGCCAGCTATACCGGCCCGGCGCTGGTAAACATAGCGCATGTATCATCCGCAGATCAACCAACACCTGCCCGTGATACGGTGATAACCAACATTTACAATGACGCTAAACTGGATATCGTGAAGAATGGTCCTGGTAAAGCATTTGCCGGCGATTCGATAAAATACACTATCCACCTTGCGAATAACGGGCCATCCGATGCGGTGAATATCGCTGTCAATGACGTGATAGATCCGGCCATCCTGCAACCGGCGTGGACCGCCGCGGCCACCGGTACTGCCAGCGTTGGCACTGCCGGCGGCACCGGTAATGTGACACTGACCGGTAATATTCCTGTGGGCGCAGGCAACGGCATAGATATAACGGTAACGGGCATACTGAATGCCGACTTTACAGGTACCAGCCTGTCCAATACAGCTACTGCCGCTATCACTGGTCAAACGCCGGTATCGTCTACCGTTAACACCACCGTAGGCCGCAGTGGTAATCTCCGCGTGGTGAAGAGCGCGCCGGGCAGCGCCGCCGCAGGCTCCGATATCACCTATGTACTGACGGTGCATAACGCCGGGCCGTCCAACCTGAAAGGAGTGGCTATCCGCGATGTGATCCCGTCCGGTATATTGCAGGCCACATGGACAGCTGTTTCTACCGGTCCTAATACCGTAGTGTCTGCCGGCAGTGGTAACGGTAATGTGGACCTGACAGCAGACATGGCCGCTGATACCAGCAGCATTGTCATTACGGTGAAAGGAAGAATAGATCCGTCTACCGCCAACGGTACCAATATCAGCAATACTGTGACAGCAACGCCTCCGGCAGGAGTAGATAATCCGCAGCCGGTAAGCGCTACGGCCATCACCGCGGTAAGCCGTCAGGCAGACCTGGTGATCGTGAAATCCGGTCCGGCTAATATCAACGCGGGCCAGGACATCACCTATCAGCTGCAGATCACCAACCGCGGCGAGTCTGACGTAGACGATGCCGTGATTACAGATGTCATCCCATCCGGCATTATTATCAGTGGCGCTACCGCCACCGCTACCGGTAATGCTGCCGCTGCTGTGCCGGTGATTACCGGCAACACCCTCACCCTCACCGGTGATATCGCTGCGGGCAACGGCAACAGCATCCTGGTGACCATCACCGGAACCGTAGATCCTTCCGCTACCGGCACTATCAGCAATACTGCTACTGTAACGCCGCCGGCAGATGTGACAGAAACTATCCCGGCCAATAACAGCAGCAGTATCTCTACCGTCATCACCACAGATGTAGGCGTACAGGTATCCAAGTCGGGCCCCGCGTCCGTGAATGTAAAAGACCCGATCGCCTACAGCATCGTACTCACCAACAATGGTCTTTCTGACGCTACCGGCATCACCATCACAGATGCTGTGCCGGCAGATATTACGGTCAACAGCTGGACCGCCACCGCTACCGGCAACGCCGGCGTAACGCCGGCCAGCGGCACCGGCAATAACATCAGCCTCTCCGGTATGCTGGGTGGCAGCAGCTCCGGTACCATCACCATCACCGTGAACGGTACCGTGAAATCCACTGCTGCGGCTACCATCACCAATACCGTTGTGGTAGAAGCAGGAGGGACCAAAACCAGTTCCGTGGTGACCTCTGTGAATAAGTCCGTAGACCTGCGCATCAGCAAGTCCGGTCCGACAGCTATGCTGGCCGGAGAAGCGATCGACTACCTGCTTACCGTTACCAATAACGGTCCGGCTGATGCCATGGGCGCTGCCATCCAGGATGTGGTGCCTGCCGGTGTGATGAACGTAACCTGGACGGCGACGGCTGTAAACGGCGCCACCGTTACCAGCAGCAGTGGCAGCGGTAATAACATTTCCCTGAATGCAGACATACCGGCTAACAGCGGAGAAGTGACCATTCATGTAAAAGGTATTGTAGATCCTGCCTTCACCGGAACGCTGGTGAACACCGCGAGCGCTAAGCCTCCGGCAGGTGTGACCGACCCGCTGCCGGCCACCGCCACCGTAAACACTGTGGTGACCGCCGCTACTGGTATTACTATCGTGAAATCCGGCCCCGCCAGCATAGTGGCAGGTAACGGTATCGCATATACGCTGTTGGTCCGTAACAACGGCCCGTCCAATGCTACCGGCGTGGTTATCCGCGATACGATACCGGCCGGCATTGCCAACGTGAACTGGCAGGGTGTGGCAACGAATGCCACGATCAGCGGCGCCGCTTCCGGTACCGGTAATGTAAACCTGACCGCAGATATCCCTGCCGGCGGCACGGTAACGGTGACCATCAACGGCATCACCGATCCGGCCTTCAACGGTACCCTCAGCAACAGGGCCGTCGCCGGAACAACCCTGAGCAATACCATAGATACCCGTATCAACAATACGCCGGGACTGGTGATCACTAAATCCGGTCCGGCTACAATCGCGGCAGGCAGCAATATTTCCTACAGTATTTCAGTGGCCAATAACGGCCCGTCTACCGCCGTAGGCGCTACCATCAGCGACGTGCTGCCGCAGCAGGTGCAGAACGCCACCTGGTCAGCTACCGCCGGCAACGGCGCAACGATCGGCGGCGGCAACATCACCAATGGCAGTGGCAATGTCAGCTTCAAAGCAGATATCCCTGCCGGCGGTACCATCATGGTGATGGTCAACGGGCAGGTAAATGCCGCAGTGACAAGCGGTACCATCACGAACGTGGCCGCCATAACGCCTGCCAATGGCGCACCGGTAACTGACACGGCACAAACACTTATCACACAGCTCAGCAAACTGAGGGTGGTGAAAGCCGGTCCTGATTCCGCTGCTGCAGGCTCCAGGATCGCGTACACCATCGACGTGTACAATGACGGTCCGTCCAACGCCGCCAATATGCAGATCGCTGACGTACTGCCGCCGCAGCTGCAGCAGGTTACCTGGTCGGCCACTGCCACCGGCGCAGCTGCCATCAATGGCGGCAACCTGCAGGACCAGGCCGGTAATGTAGCATTGACTGCCAATGTTCCCCCGGGAAGCAGCCACTCCATACATATCGTCGTGAGCGGTGTATTACAGCCTTCCTTTACTGTTACTGACACCATCGGCAATACGGCCACGGCTACACTGAATAACATCACGACGTCTTCTGAGAGGGTGATTACGATCGTATACAACAAGGCGTCTGTACAGCTCAGCAAGTCAGGCCCGGCTACTGTAGCTGCCGGCGGGCATATCAGTTACAACCTGGTATTGCAGAACGGTGGTCCGGGCGACGCCGCCAATATCCAGGTGAGTGATGTTCTGCCACCGCAGCTGCTGAACCCTGTATGGTCTGCTACGGCCTTTGGTACAGCGGTGATACAGGGCGGTAACATCGTCAATCAAACCGGCAACGTGGCCCTGACAGCGAATGTGCCGGCAGGCGCCGATAACCGCGTCGTTATCACGATAGAAGGAGACACCGACCCGGCGCTGACAGGCACTGTTACCAATACCGCCAGCTATACTTTCGGCGGTACTACCGTGCCTACGCCACCAGTGGTGACAACAGTTACTTCGCAGACAGCGCTGCAGCTCAGCAAATCCGGTCCGGATACGCTGGCCGCCGGCAGCAGCATTACCTATACGCTGCAGGTCACCAATAACGGGCCATCCAACGCTGCGAACGTGACGATTGCAGACGTAGTGCCGGCGGCAGTAACGAACGTAACATGGACCGCCGCCGCCACCGGCGCCATAGTACATGGCAGCGGCAGCGGTACCGGCAATAACATCAGTATCAACGCAGACATACCGGCAGGCAGTGGACATAGTGTATTGGTGACCGTTACCGGTACCATCGCTTCCAATGCCAGCGGCATCGTGAAGAATACGGCGACGGTATCCAACAGCACCGGCGTAATGGCGCAAGACAGCGTACAAACGCAGCTGGAACAGCAGCCGGGCGTGGTGTTCACCAAGTCCGGTCCGGAAGAAGCCGCCGCCGGTAATGATATCGTATACACGCTGGACCTCAGCAATACCGGTCCTTCCGACCTGCGGAATGCAACCGTTACAGACATCATCCCGTCGCAGATAGGAGCCGTGTCCTGGAAGATCATCACCCAGGGAGCCGCCTCTCTGGCTGCAGGTACGCCGGTGTCCGGAACTACGCAACAGCTCTCCTTTAAAGCCGATGTACCTGCCGGAGCGGGCAACAGCATACAGGTGATCATCAACGGGGTGATTGCGCCTGACTTTACCGGTACGATAGAAAATACCGCCCGGGCGACAGATAATTCCGGCCGCGTATATCCGTCATCCGTTGCAACAACCGTCAGCAACGAGTCGCAGCTGGCCATTGCTAAAACAGGTCCGCCAAATGCCACTGCAGGCAGTACCATCACCTATGTGGTGACGGCCACCAACCTGGGCCCGTCCAACGCGAAAGGCATCCGTATTACGGATATGGTCCCTGCCGGTGTCACCAACGTCACCTGGCAGGCAGCAGGTACCGGTGCAGCGACGGTTACCGCCAATGCCACCGGCAGCGGTAATAATGTGGACGTGACTGGCAACATTAACGCCGGAGCAGGCAACAGCATCCGGATCATTATCAACGGACGGGTGGCCAGCAATGCGGCTTCAAGAGGCATCTTCAACAGCGCGCTGCTGACCAGCGCCGACGGCCGCCAGGTGCCCAGTGATACTGTTTTTACCAGCATTATCAGGACCCATACCGTAGGGCTGGTGAAAATAGCGCCGGCCACGGCCGCCGCGGGCGACAGTATCCAGTATGACATCATCGTGTCCGACCCGGGCGTGAGCGATCTCAGTAAGGTAACCGTACAGGATATTATACCTGCCGCCATTACAGGCGTACGCTGGACCGCTTCCGTGAGCGGCGCCGCACAGGTGCTTAGCGGGGGCAGTGGCACCGGTAATATGGTCAACCTCACCGCCATAATCCCCGCCGGCAGCGATAATATGGTGCATATCCTGGTAAAAGGACAGATAAGCCCGGCCTTCGCCGGTGTGCTCACCAATAAGGTCACTGCCACCGCGGAAGGCGATACCTTCAACGCTACCGCCACTACTACGGTACAACGGAACCTGGACCTGGCCATTACCAAGTCCGGCCCGCCAACCGCCAGTACCGGCGATACCATCCACTATGTGCTCACCGCCAGAAATAACGGTCTGGCGGCCGGAGATGGAGCAGTGGTGACAGATGTGCTGCCGGCAGGCATTAACGACATCGAAGGCGTAGTGCTCACCGTCAGCGGTGGCGCAGGCAATGTCCGGGTAAATGTGAGCAATCGCACGGTGACGGCCACTATCGGCACGTTCCCGGCGGGCAGCGAAGCAAGGCTGGGTATCAGTGGCGTAGCGCCGGTACCAGGCTTCCTGAGCAATACTGCCACTATTACCGCCCCCAATGGCGCAATTGATACCAATCCAGCCAACAATACGAGCGGAACAATTGTTACAAAAGTGGAACAACGGCTGATCCTGAAACTGGCTGACCTCCAGCTGAAAAAAGTGCTGATGAACAACGAGCCGTTGCAAACAGGCGGTAAGGCCGTATTCCGGATAACACTGACCAATGCAGGACCGGATTCAGCACATACTATCGTGGTGAGGGATACGCTTACCGGTAACCTCGATCTTTTAGGCGGTATCAATGTGAGCGCGGGCATCACCCGTTATGACGCGGTGTCCAGGATCGTGGTATGGGAAGTGCCTGTACTGGCATCCGGACAAACGGCCACCATGGAGCTGACCGCCCGCATCAACAGTAACGGTATAGTGGTGAATGCAGCGACCGTTACCAGCGCCGTTAAAGATCCGGACCTGTCTAACAACACCGCTGTGACGTCACCCGTAACAGTATCCGGCGATGATATTTTCATCCCGAACGTGATTACGCCGAACGGCGACGGCAGGAACGATCGCTTTATGATCATCGGTATCTCCCGTTATCCCAACTCATCGCTCTTTATCTATAACCGCTGGGGTAACCAGGTATATCAATCCAAAAACTATCAAAACGAATGGGATGGCCACGGATTAAGCGAAGGCACTTACTACTACGTACTGAAGCTGAGAACGGCAGAGGGCGGAGAAAGGTCCTACAAAGGATGGATAGAATTGATGCGGTAATCAACCTAAAAAACCGGTCCACACATATGACAAAGCGATTTTTATTACTTGTATGCGGCTGCATCGGGCTACTGACAGCCACTGCCCAGCAAAATGTGCAGTTCAGCCAGTATGTGTTCAATGGCCTGAGCGTAAACCCTGCCTATGCAGGATACAAACAGGATTGGTATCTGAATGCGATATACCGCCATCAGTGGGTGGACTTCCCCGGGGCGCCCACCACGGCAGGCATCTCTATAGATGGTCTTACCAATGCCAGGGATGAAAGGGTAGGGGTAGGCGCGCAGGTGATGCTGGACAAACTGGGGCCGCAGGAAAACCTTTCGGCCTACGGGTTTTACTCCTACCGTATTCCGCTGGACCCGGAAGACACCCGGCGCCTGTGTATCGGCATCGGCGGTGGTATCACCCAGTACAGCATAGATGGCACCGCCTTAAAATATGTGGACGACCTGGACCAGGCCATTCCGCTGGGGAAAACTTCCAAAATAGTGCCGGATGCGCGTTTCGGCGTATATTACTACACGCCTAAGTTTTACGCCGGCGTATCTGTAATGGACCTGTTCTCGCTCTATTCCGCAAACATCAACTACTACTGGGGCGGATACAATTACAATACGCTGAAAAAAACACAGCACCTTTACCTGACTGCCGGTTATATGCTCAACCTGTCCGAAAATCTCAAGCTGAAACCCTCCCTGATGGTGAAAGAGGATTTTAAAGGACCGACCAATGTAGACCTGAATGCGTTCCTGTTGATCGCCGACCGGTTATGGGTAGGCGGATCTTATCGTACAGGCGTGAAACTGTGGAACAAACCGGCGTTATCCAAAGACCTGGAGCAGCTGGACGCTGCCAGCGTACTGGTAGAGTTTTATGCCACGCCGCAATTACGCATTGGTTATGCCTACGATATTACGGTCAGCAAAATGGCCAGCTATCAGCAGGGATCACATGAAATCTCTGTAGGCTTCCTGTTTAACAGTAAAAAATATGAATCCCGCACCCGTAGCCCAAGGTACTTTTAAAATATTGCAGGCATGAGAAAAACAATGATCCATTATTTTACCACCGGCATACTGTTTTGCTCCACCCTGGCGGCCGTTGCCCAGGAACAGCCATCTATCAGCAAAACAGCGGATATCCGTTTCCGCAGGGAGGAGTATGCACAGGCGGCAGGACTATACGAGAGGTTGTTACGTACCCGGGAAGGCCGCAAACATGCAGCTGAAATAAAGGAGCGGCTGGCCACTTCCTACCGGTTGTATAACCAGTATGAGAAAGCCGCCTACTGGTACGCCCAGCTGTTGCAGGACAATACCGCTACGCCGGAAGACCGCCTGCATTACGGCGATATGCTGAAGAGCCTTGGCCGCTACGATGAAGCCAGACAACAATACAGTCAGTACCCGGACCAGCAGCGGGTTGCCTCCCGCATCGCCGGTTGTGATTCTGCGGCGAGGTGGCAAGGGCTTCCGGGGGCGGTGAACCTGAAAAACGAAACCGGCGTCAACACCGGTAAAAATGACTGGGGTGCCACCTGGCACGGCAATCATGTCGTTTTGGTGTCTGACAGCGTGCGCAGAAATGTATGGTACATCAAAGGGACCCGCCGCCGCTATGGCCGCAATAATGCGGGGTACGGCAAGTTGTATGAAGCGGAAGCCGGGCAGTCGGGCATCGGTTATGTGAAAGATTTTTCATCGGTGATCAATAACTATCCTTACCACGTAGGGCCGGTTTGTTTTACCCCCGGCGGCGATACCGCTTATGTAACCGTTACTGATCCTGCGCGCCGCATACCTTACGATAAAAAGGAAAGACCGGTGTATGGCACGCGGCATCTGAAGCTGCTGGTGTTTGTAAGGCAGAACGATCAGTGGCAGGCGCCGGTGCCATTTCCCTATAACAGCAACGACTACTCGATAGGACATGCCGCCCTGAATGAAGGGGGCAATATCCTGTATGTCGCTTCGGATATGCCCGGCGGCAGCGGAGGGACCGACATCTGGTATTGTGAAAAACAAGCAGACAACAGCTGGGGAAAACCACAGAACGGCGGCCCGGAACTGAATACTGCCGACGATGAGGCGTTTCCCGTAACAGGGGCCGGCGATAGGTTGTATTATGCCAGCAAAGGCAAAGCCGGTTTGGGCGGGTACGACGTATTTGCCGCCAGCGGCAACAGGGCGGCGTGGACCACGCCGGTAAACCTGCTGCCTCCCTTTAATTCCAGCACAGATGACTTCTGTTATGTGCCGCAAACCAGCCGGGAAGGGTTTATCTCTTCCAACAGGCCCGGCGGCCGCGGCGGCGATGATATTTACAGCTTTAACCTGCCGCCTGCGCTGCCGGAACTGCAGCCGTTGCCGGTGCCGTTGTTGCGTATACCCTTCACCGTTGATATCTGCGCGCGTACCGCTACCTGCGTTTATCTGTACAACAAAACCAGGGGATGGGATGGTGTTACATGATTATGCCGCCTTCGGAGAAAATAGAAGCGAAACTGGAACCGGATGCAGCATATGTTATCCGCGTATATTACCCCGATCATGTAGAAAGTGTGGAGTTTGATACTAAAAATATGAATGAGAATACGCCGGTCAGTAAGTCCATTTGTCCTGCGCCGCCGGCTGTGAAAGAAACGCCGCCGTATCCTTCCAAAGGACACGGGCATCCACCTAAAAAGAAACGGAAGAAGTAAGGGTGCCGCCATAGGTGCATTATGTATAATGCCCCCAACTATATATCGTCTGCATTGCCTGCATAAAATATCCGGAAGGACTTTGTGCAGGCTTTTATTTTAGTTTTAATTGATAATCAAATAATTACAAAATTATTTTGAGATAATTTTGTTTACAATATAAACTAGTTTATCTTCGGTTCGCCTAACTCCAAAAAAATGTTCAGGATCAACCTTTATCTATCCCTTTTACTTTTTTCACCTGCGATATTGCTGGCACAGCACAAAATCAGCGGGAAAGTAACAGACAACAGGAAACGTCCGTTGTCCGGTGTCAACGTGTACATCAAAGGCGCTTATGACGGCGCCACCAGTAAAGCCGACGGCAGCTTTTCCTTTACTACCGCCGAAGCGGGCGAACGTATCCTGGCTGCCACGCTGAGCGGCTATCAGCCAATGGAAATTAAAATCACGACAGAGAACGGCGAGCAGCTGTCTATCGTGCTGAAGAGCGCCGCCAATGCGTTGCGCGTGGTGACTATTTCTGCCGGCAGCTTTGAAGCCAGCGACGACAAAAAAGGCACCGTGCTGAAACCGCTCGATATTGTGACCACCGCCGGCGCCGGCGCAGATATTGTGAACGCTATCAAGACGTTGCCCGGCGCGCAACAGACCAACGACCGCGAAGGCCTGTTCGTGCGCGGCGGCACGGGATACGAAACGCAGACGTTAATAGACGGTATGCTGGTACGCAACCCCTTTTCTTCCTCGCTGCCGGATATGCCCGGCCGGGGCCGTTTTTCGCCATTCCTCTTTAAAGGCACCACCTTCAGCAGCGGCGGATATTCCGCGCAATATGGCCAGGCGTTGTCTTCCGCACTGGTACTGGAATCTACCGACCTGCCGCAGCGATCTTCTTCCAGTGTAGGCCTGTCGGTCATCGGCGCCAGCGCAGGCGTGGAAAACCTCTCCAGGGATAAAAAATCTTCCTGGGGCGTAGAAGGCGATTACACCAATCTCGCACCTTATTTTCAGGTGGTGAAACCCAAACAAACGCCTGAGCTGGGGCCTGAAATCATTGGCACTTCCCTGAATTTCAGAAGAAAAACTTCGGCTACCGGTCTGCTGAAGTTCTACGGCTACGGCAACTGGAGCAAGATAGGCTTTAGTTCTCCCAGCATTGAATACCCCGGAGACAGGGAGTCCTATCAGGTCCGTAACGGTAACATCTATACGAACATGACATGGCGCGAAAGCCTTGGCAAAGACTGGCGGATATATGTGGGCGTCTCTTTCAGCAACAACCGGGACAACATTGTAACAGACACGCTGGGTAAAGGCCAGACACCGGCAGATATCCGGCTCCGCTCCTCACTCAGCCAGTCCCGCGTGATGCTGACCCGCAACATCGGCCAGTTCTCCGCTGTCCGTTTCGGCGGAGAATACCAGTATGCCACTGAACTGTTCACTGTGAACCAGCGGCCTTTCAACTACGCTGACAACTATACGGCGGCCTTTGCGGAAGGGGACATTTATTTCACGCCCAGCTTCGTAGGCCGCGTAGGCGGCAGAGCGGAATATTCTTCTGTGCTGGCCAGGATGAACGTAGCGCCCCGTGTATCGCTGGCTTATAAAGTGGACAACTACAGCCAGTTCTCCGTGGCCTACGGTGATTATTACCAGAAACCGGAGCCGCAGTATATCCGTTTCGACCACGGCCTTGGCTATATGAAAGCTACCCATTACATCGCCAGCTATCAACGGGTGGCCTCCGATTATACTTTCCGTACAGAGGTGTTTTACAAGCAGTATGCAGATCTCGTGAAAACGGCGCCCTATTATAGCAATAACGGCAAAGGCTATGCGAAAGGCATAGAGTTGTTCTGGCGCGACCGGAAGAGCATTAAAAACGTAGATTACTGGATCTCCTATTCCTGGCTGGATACCAAACGCGACTACCTGAACTATCCCAGAGAAGTGCAGCCCGATTTTGCCGCCACGCATACGGCCAGCCTGGTATACAAGCATTTTTTCCCGAAGCTGAGCACCAATCTCGGGCTGACGTATACTTTCGCCACCGGCCGCCCGTATTACAATCCGAACCTGCCGGCGGATAAATTCATGTCGGAGAGAACCATGGACTATCACGCGCTTGGTGTAAGCGCCAGCTATCTGACGACCATCCGCAAAGCTTTCACCATTTTTGTCCTGAGTGTGAGCAATGCACCGGGCAATAAACAGGTATTCGGTTACCGTTATTCCTCCGATGGATTGCGCCGCGGAGAAATCACGCCCAGCGTGCCACGGTTTATTTTCCTGGGAATGTTCATGAACTTCGGTATTGACAGAAGACAGGACGTTATTAATAACTTATAATTCACACACATATGAAACGTTTACTCCTTTCCCTTTTTATGATTGGCGGACTGGCAACGGTCGCTGCAGCGCAATCCGCGCAATATCAGGACGCTATGTCCAAACAGGTAGCTGATCTGGACAGCAGCGGCACATTTGCGCCCGACGCGCTGGTAGCTAAAACCAATACTTTTGAACGTATTGCCGAAGCGGAAAAAACGCAGTGGCTGCCGTATTACTATGCTGCCTATTGCCAGGTAATGTCCTGCTTTGTGGGTCAGGATAAAGGCAAGATTGATGAACTGGCAGACAAAGCTGCCGCCAATCTGGACAAAGCAGAAACTTTAAATCCGAAGAACTCCGAGGTGGCGTGTATCCGTTCCCTGGTGGCTTCAGCGCGACTGATGGTGGACCCTGCCAGCAGAGGAATGAAGTATGGTATGGAAGCCGGTCAACAGATCGAGCTGGCAAAATCCTACAACGCAGAAAACCCGCGCGTATACCTGTTGCTGGGCCAGTCGCTCCTGTTTACCCCGGAACAATTCGGCGGCAGTAAATCAAAGGCGAAAACAATGCTGGAAACAGCCTTGCAGAAATATGCCGCCTTTAAACCCGAAAGCGCTATTGCTCCTCACTGGGGAGAGCCTTATGCAAAAGAACTGCTGACAAAAGCGCAGTAATTTGGCTATTTGGTTATTTTGAAATTTTATTATTGATTTACGGATTTTGGGATTTTGGAATTTTTTGGAAGACCTGTGCGAACAAAAACATCACCCAAATCTCAACAAAAAACATCAACATCAACATCAAAAAGTCCCAAAATCCCAAAATCCGTAAATCAAATAATCAAATGCTTAAATAATAAAATATATAAATAGTATGGACTTTAAAGATCTGGACCCTGTTTTACATTCACAGTTGCGCCTTGCGATCATGAATGTGTTGTTGAGTGAAAAGGAGGCGGAGTTTACGCTGCTGAAGGAGAGAACGAATGCGACAGCGGGTAATCTGAGTGTACAGATCAATAAGTTGCGGGAGGCTGCTTACATAGAAGTGGTGAAGCAGTTCAGGGACAATTATCCGCAGACGCTGTGTAAGATCACGCCTGCGGGCAAAAAAGCTTTTGAAGATTATGTGCATGCCATTCAGGCTTACCTGAAAGTGGGCAAATCGAAGTAACCGGCGGTACTATTCGGAGGCCAGTTCTGTTTTCTTCAGCGGGTTGCGGGTGTTTTCCGCGTAACGTTCCCGTTGTTCGATGATATCGAGGCAGGTGAAAATGGCCTGTCTGAAAGAGTTGGGATCAGCCAGGTTTTTACCGGCGATATCGAAGGCGGTGCCATGGTCCGGGGAAGTACGGACAATATTGAGGCCTGCCGTATAGTTGATGCCTTCGCCGCTGGCGAGGGATTTAAAGGGTATCAGGCCCTGGTCGTGGTACATGGCCAGTACGCCGTCAAACTGTGTGAACATTTCCCGTGCAAAGAACGCGTCCGCACTGTACGGGCCGAAGCAAAGGATGCCATTGCCTTTGGCGTGCCGGATGGCCGGTGCGATCTGTTCAATTTCTTCTCTGCCGATCAGTCCCTCGTCGCCTGCATGGGGGTTGAGGCCCAATACCGCGATGCGTGGTTTATCGATGCCAAAATCCTTTATCAGGCTTTCTCTCATCAGCTGCAGCTTGGCGAGGATATTTTCTTTTGTTACAAATTTGGAGACTTCCGCAATGGGCACATGCTCGGTGAGGAGGCCAACGCGCATATTGTCGGCGGTCATAAACATCAGTACGTCTTTGGCATTGAAGGCCGCCTTCAGGTAGGGCGTATGACCGGTATAATTGAATTGCTGGCTTTGTATGTTGTTTTTATGGATGGGGGCAGTGACCAGGCCCTGCACATGACCGTCTTTCAGGCATTGGATGGCTACTTCCAGGGCACGGGCGGCGTATTTGCCACCAGCCTCATTGAGTACGCCCGGTGTGATCTGCACCTCTTCTTCCCAGCAGTTGTATACATTCACCTGTTTGTGGTTCAACCGGGTGAAATCCTTTATAGACTGGTAGTTGAAGTTATTTTCATTCATCAGCTTCCGGTAGAAGTTGATGGTTTTATTAGATGCGAAGATCACCGGCGTGCAAAACTCCATCATCCTGTTGTCCAGAAAGGTTTTGATGATGATTTCTGCGCCAATGCTGTTGATATCACCGATGGTGATGCCGATAACCGGTTTGTTGGTCTGTGTATTGCTCATACTGATATTGCCTCCAATGAAAGGCAAATATAGCCAGTTTGCGGGAGAAATATTACGCCTTTGGCAGAAACAGGCTTATCTTTGCAGCCACGCATGTATACATTAAAAAAATCACTGGGCCAGCATTTCCTCACAGATGAGAACATGTGCAGGAAGATTGTGGAGTCCTTACCTGTAATAGAAGGCCAGCAAGTGCTGGAAGTGGGTCCTGGCGGCGGGGCCATCACCAAATACCTGTTGCAGCTGCCGGGCATTGATTTCAAGGCGGTGGAGCTGGACAAGGAGAAGGTGGAATACCTGGAGAAAACGTATCCTGCCATTCAGGGCAAGCTGATAAACGAAAGTATTCTCGATACCGCCCTGCCTTTTGAAGGCCAGTTCCGGATCATCGGTAATTTCCCGTACAACATTTCTACACAGATCATGTTCCGGCTGCTGGAGTGGCGGGCGCATGTGGACGTGGCTGTAGGTATGTTCCAGAAAGAGGTGGCTGTGCGGATAGCTTCCGCCCATAAAAGCAAGGAGTATGGCATCCTGAGCGTGCTGTTGCAGGCCTTTTATAAGGTAGAGTATCTTTTTGAGGTGCATGAGAACTGTTTTAATCCGCCGCCGAAGGTGAAATCGGCCGTGATCCGGCTCACCCGGCTGGAGCAGCCGGCGGACATTGCTTCCGAACGGAAGTTCACCGTGCTGGTGAAAACAGCGTTCAACCAGCGCCGGAAACAACTCCGTAATCCGCTGAAGCCCTTGTTCGACAAGGAAACTTTGCAGGACCCGATTTTCACGAAGAGGGCTGAAGAATTGACTGTTGCTGAATTTGCAGCATTATCCCATAAGATGATATGAGCAGAAAAGTATTAATTACCGCTAAGGTACATCCATATTTAACGGACCAGTTGAACAACAAAGGCTTTGAGGTAGTATATGATCCTTCCATTACTTACGACGGGGTGCATAGTGCTATTGCCGATTGTGTGGGACTGATTGTCACCACCCGCATCCGGGTAGATAAAAATATCATCGACAATGCCCGGCAGCTTCAATGGATAGGCCGGCTGGGTTCCGGGATGGAACTGATAGATGTGCCTTATGCTGAAAGCAAGGGCATTCATTGCGTCAGCAGCCCTGAAGGTAATATGGACGCAGTAGGTGAACAGGCGGTGGGCATGTTGCTTTGCCTGGTCAACAATATCCTGCGCAGCAACCTGGAGCTGAGACAGGGTGTCTGGGAGCGTGACGGCAACCGGGGCTATGAGCTCAATGGCAGAACGGTAGGCATTATCGGTTACGGTCATACCGGCAGCAGCTTTGCCCGTAAACTCAAGGGCTTTGATGTGAATATACTGGCGTATGACAAGTACAAGAAAGGCTTCGGTACGGCTGATGTAAAAGAGGCCAGCCTGACCGATATCTTCACCAATGCCGATGTGGTGAGCCTGCATCTGCCGCTGACGGAAGAGACGCTGCATATTGCCAATATGGCTTTCTTCCAGTCATTTAATAAACCTGTCTGGTTTATGAATACTGCCAGGGGCAAGCTGGTGAACAATGCCGATATCATTGCGGCTTTGCAGCAGGGCATCATTGGCGGCGCCTGTCTTGATGTGTTGGAAAATGAAAAACTGGGCACCTATACACCGGTGGAGAAAGAGCAGCTGAACTGGTTGCTGAATGCCCCGAATGTAGTGGTGACACCACATATAGCCGGTTATTCCCACGAGGCGAGCATTAAGATGGCGCGCATCGTGCTGGAGAAGCTGAATATCCTGTAGGGTCCTTGTCCCCGGACCTTGTATCCTGAATTAAATTGTTGATTTTCAATTGATTTAATTCGGGAGGGTGTTTTTTTTTCTTTACCCGGAATTTATTATATTTGCAATAACACCCGTAAACAACGCTTCTGTGCAAATGGAGGCGTTGATTTTTTTTTCTTATAACCATAAAAAAACAAGCAGGTTATGTCTGGCATAAACTACGTTACGAAAGAAACCCTGGATCAAATGATGAACGAGCTCACCCTTCTTAAAACGAAAGGTCGTGCTGAGATTGCCCGTGCTATTTCTGAGGCACGTGAGAAAGGGGACTTGAAGGAAAATGCCGAATATGATGCCGCCAAAGAAGCACAGGGAATACACGAGGCTAAAATCGCGACGCTGGAAGCAGCGATTGCCACTTCCCGTATTGTCAGCGCAGATGCCATCGATACATCCAAAGTATCTATTTTATGTAAGGTGACCATTACCAATATGGCCAACAAGAAAACCGTGACTTACCAACTCGTTTCTGAAACGGAAGCGGACCTGAAGGCGGGCAAGATCTCCGTGACCTCCCCGATCGGGAAGGGCTTGCTGGGTAAGCAGGTAGGTGACGTGGCGGACGTGCAGGCGCCCAATGGTGTGATCAGGTTTAAGATCGACAGTATATCAGTATGATCCCCCGGATGATGCTGTTCTACCATATGGAAGGGGTTGCAGCGATGCAGCCCCTTTTTCATTTTGTTATTTGGATATTTTGTTATTTAGTGATTGGGGTATCTGGTTTGCAGATTTTTAATGTTGGTATTTCGTTATTTTGGTAAATGAAATCCGCCCTGGGGGCAATCAGTAAATAACAAAATAACTAAATAACAAAATAGACAAATATGACAATCTTCAGTAAAATCATCAAAGGAGAGATACCCAGTTACAAAATTGCGGAAAACGAGCATTTCTATGCCTTTTTGGACATTTTCCCGTTGATGAAAGGGCATACGCTGGTGATTCCCAAAGTGGAAACAGACAAATTTTTTGACGTCTCGGATGATTTATTGAGGGAGTGGTTGGTATTTGCCAAGCCTATTGCCAGGGCTATTGAGCAGGTGGTACCGTGCAACCGGGTGGGGGTGAGTGTGGTGGGGCTGGAAGTGCCTCATGCGCACATGCACCTTATCCCGATTAATTCCGTGCAGGACATGGATTTTTCGCGCGGCAAGCTGAAACTGTCAGAGGAAGAATTTAAAGCAATCCAGGAACAGATAGTAGCGCAGCTGTAGTATTATGACTTCACAGGGATATTGAACCGGAAGCCGACACCGTGCAGTGTTTCCAGTTTCACATGTGGATCAGACTTGAAGTGTTTTCTGAGTTTGGTCACAAAAACATCCATGCTCCGGCCCAGGAAGTAGTCGTCTTTGCCCCATACATGAGAAAGGATATCTTCCCTTTTCAGTGTTTTGTTGGGGTTTTCGCACAGGTATCTGAGCAGTTCGGCTTCTTTCTGGGTAAGGGAAATGGAGATTTCTCCGGTTTCATTGTAGAGGCGGAGGTCTTCATAGTCAAACATCAGTTTGCCGATAGCGAAAGTGGTGCTTCTTTTGGCGATCTGGCTTCTGGTCCTTTTCAGGAACACTTCTATACGCAGGATCAGTTCCTGCATGCTGAAAGGCTTGCTGATATAGTCATCAGCTCCGGTCCGGAGGCCGGCGATACGGTCTTCTTTTTCGTTTTTGGAGGTCAGGAAGAGAATAGGAATGTGGTCATTAACCGTGCGGATCTGTTGCGCCAGCGTGAGGCCGTCTTTTTTGGGCATTACCACGTCGAGCAAACAAATATCGAAAGTGCGTAACTGGAACTGTTCCCACGCGGCCTGGCCGTCTATACTGTGCACAACATCGTAGCCCGCTTCTTCCAACCGCTTCTTTGTAACTGCACCAATATATTCATCATCTTCCACCAATAGGATTCTTGCTTTCATATTTGCCTGATGCTGATTAATAAAAAGCTTGTTGCGCAATTCATGCTTAACAAATGATGGTCATTTTTCATAGTGATGCTAATTTTCCGGCCTTGCCGGGTTAGCCATTGATTCAGGATGAACAATTTCAAACAAAGTAACTACATTTTACGAATTTATGAAATAACCTTTTAGCTACCTGGAAATCCGTTCGGGGTGTTTTTGCAAAAACTGTTCCCATCCTTTCGCCTTGCTTACGGCGGCCAGTGGACTGCTTTCCTGGTAGAAATGGCAGACTGCCACGGCCAGGGCGTCCGTTGCATCGAAGTAATCGGGCCGTTCACCGATACTGAGAATACGTTGCAGCATCAGCCACACCTGCTCCTTGTCGGCGTTGCCATTACCGGTAACCGACTGCTTTACTTTTTTGGGTGAATACTCCGCTACGGGTAAACCGGCATGCATGGCGGTGGCGATAGCCACACCCTGTGCTCTGCCGAGCTTCAGCATACTCTGTACGTTCTTCCCGAAGAAGGGTGCTTCAATGGCGAAACAAGTTGGTTTAAACTCCTGAATCAATTCATGTACGCGGGTGTGAATCAGTTGTAAGCGTTCGTAATGGTCCTTGGTCCGGGATAACTTCAGGACATCCATCTCCATCAGACTGGCTTTCTTTCCTTCCACGTGGATAAGTCCATACCCCATAACCAGGGTGCCGGGGTCAATGCCTAGAATTATTTTTGCCTTGTTTGCCAACCACAGTATATTTTTGCAAAAATCTTGATATCTGAACAAAAGTACCAAAATAATTCTCAATTACTTATTAGGAGCAGTGCTTTTTACATGGCTGGCATACTCCATTTACAGCCAGTTGACCCATCGCGAAAACCTGGAACAGTCGCTCGCGCACATGAACAGGACCCTGCAGGAGAAAGGCTGGGTGGGGTTAGTGCTGGTTTTGGTACTGATGTTTTTTAACTGGGGACTGGAAGCCAAAAAGTGGCAGAAGCTGGTCCGCCCGCTGGAGCCCATCTCCTTTAGAAGGGCTTTCAGCGCCATTCTTTCCGGTGTGTCCTTTTCCATTAACACCCCTAATCGTATAGGCGAATACGGTGGCCGGGTGCTGTACCTGAAGAACCACAACAAGCTCAAAGCAATTGCCGCCACTATTGTAGGAAGCTTCAGCCAGCTGATCGTGACTGTTATTTTTGGGTTAATAGGCATGCTCTATTATCTCAATAACTTTAGGCTGGTAAAGGAAAACAGCTATTTTCCCCCGAACTTTTGGGAGAAAATTGTGTTTGGTATCCTCCTGGTAATTTGTGTGCTGACGATATTGTTATATTTTCGGCTACAGATTATTCTGGCTGTATTTGAGAAAGTCAGGTTCCTGCGAAAAGCAAAGGTTTTTGTACAGATCATCGTGCGCTATTCTGCCGGTGATTTACGTTACCTGTTGCTGCTTTCAGCCCTGCGGTACGTGGTCTTCTCGGCACAGTATTTGATTTTGTTGGACGCGCTGGGACTGGAGTTTTTGTGGTGGCAGGCTTTCCTGCTGAATAGCGTCATCTACCTTGTCATGGCCATGGTGCCGACCATCGCCATCGCAGAACTTGGAATCCGCGGAAAAGTCAGCATCTATTTCCTCGGACTGCTCAGTACCAATACAGCCGTTATCATAGCAGCCACGGGGGGTATCTGGTTAATCAACCTTTGTCTGCCGGCAGTGATTGGAAGTGTGCTGCTCCTCGGTGTAAAAATTTTTAAGGACAAATAGCTTCCAGCAATGAGGTATCTTCTGCTTATCTTCTTATGCTTTGCCTGTGTAACCCCCGCTCATGCGCAAAATGACTTCTGTTCTATCCGTAATTCCAGCTTCAACGTCGGAGAAAGTATCACCCTCAAAGTGATGTATAACCTCGGTAAAATGTATGTGGGGGCCGGAGAGGCCGTTTTTACCGTAGCCCTCGAACGTTTCGCCAACCGCGACGTGTACCACATCACCGGCGATGGCCGCACCTTCCGCGCTTACGACTGGATCTTTAAAGTGCGCGACAAATACGAAACCTGGCTGGACACCGCTACCATGCAGCCACTGAAGTTTCTTCGCAATGTAAATGAAGGCGGCTATAAAATCTATAACAACGTGGTGTTTAACCAGGCGGCCCATCAGGCGGTCAGTACCAACGGCACCTTCACTGTGCCCCCCTGCGTACAGGACGTGATCAGCTCCATCTACTACGCCCGCAATATCGACTTCTCCCGGTACCAGGAGGGAGACAAAATTCCCTTCGCCATGTTCCTGGACGACCAGGTGTATAATATCTATATCCGGTACCTCGGCAAGGAAGAAGTCAACACCCGCTTCGGTAAATTCAGGGCCATTAAGTTCAAACCACTGCTGATCAAAGGCACCATCTTTGAAGGAGGAGAGAAGATGACCGTCTGGGTAAGCGACGACGCCAATAAGGTGCCACTGCGGGTGGAAAGCCCCATCTCCGTAGGCAACATTATTGTAGACATGGTGAACTACAGCAACCTCCGGCACCCCTTCACCTCGTTGATAAAACAACGATAGAATATTTACCGCCCTGAAAATGAATAGATTTAACAATTCTTTGGGGTGCACCCGTCTAAATTTTACCGACCTTACGTGCCGTAGAAAAACTTTATATTTGTTATAATCAACCCTTTATGATTATGGAAGAACGTAAACCGAAAATATTACTGGCGGAAGATGATACCAACCTGGGCATGGTACTTAAAAACTACCTCGAACTGAATGACTACGATGTGGAATTATGCCGCGACGGCATCCTGGCACTGGCTGCCTTCCGCCGCGAGAAATTCGATATCTGCCTGCTGGACATTATGATGCCCAATATGGACGGATTTAAACTGGCGGAAGAAATCCGGGACGTAGACCCCGATATTCCCCTGTTTTTCCTCTCTGCCAAAACCATGAAGGAAGATATCATCCAGGGGTATAAACTGGGCGCCGACGACTACATCTCCAAACCGTTCGACAGCGAACTGCTGCTGCTCAAGATCAAAGCCATCCTGAAACGCAACCAGGAACTGAACAGCAAGGAAGAGGAACAACACGAGTTCCAGATCGGCTCCTACGCTTTCAACTCCCGCCTGCGTACCCTTGCGCACAACGGCGACAGCCACACGCTCTCCCCTAAAGAGAACGAACTGCTGCACATGCTCTGCGAACACAAAAACGACCTCCTGCCAAGGGAACTGGCCCTGAAAAAGATATGGGGCAGCGATACCTACTTCAACGGCCGCAGTATGGACGTATATATCGCCAAACTCCGCAAATACCTGAAAGATGATCCGAACATCGAGATCGTGAACATCCATGGTAACGGCTTCCGGCTGGTAGTGAAAGAAACACCGTGATAGCCACGATTTTTGCTGGTTTTTCTGATCCCTGAAGATCGTCGCAATTGATAAGAATTTGATTAACAGGAAGGGCCCCCATTGAATCTTTCAATGGGGGCCCTTCCTGTTATAATGCTGTTCGCTATTATCTTCGGGGATCAGAAAAATCAGCTATCACTGTTAAAATAGTAGGTTGGAACCTCCACGGAACGGCGTTTTCCCCAGGTGCACATAGGCTTTTTCCGTTACCTCGCGGCCGCGGGGCGTGCGTTTGATAAAACCTTCCTGGATCAGGAACGGCTCATACACCTCTTCCAGGGTACCGGCTTCTTCCCCCACTGCGGTGGCAATGGTGGTGATGCCTACCGGTCCGCCTTTAAAGTTTTCGATGATCACCTGCAGAATGCGGTTGTCCATCTCATCGAGGCCGTATTCATCCACGTTGAGGGCCTTGAGGCTCAGCTGCGCTATCTCGAGGTCGATGACACCGTTGCCGATCACCATGGCAAAGTCGCGCACCCGGCGCAACAGGCCGTTGGCAATACGCGGGGTGCCCCGGGAACGGCGGGCAATCTCTGCGGCCGCGTCTGAAGTGATCTTGGTGCCCAGCAGCCCGGCCGCACGCCAGATGATTTTCTGCAGTGTGGCGGCATTGTAGTATTCCATCCTCGACTTGATGCCGAAACGGGACAACAGGGGAGCGGTCAGCAGCCCCGAACGGGTAGTGGCCCCGATCAGCGTGAAAGGATGCAGGTTGATCTGTATGGAGCGGGCATTGGGCCCGCTGTCAATCATTATATCTATACGGTAATCTTCCATGGCGGAATACAGGTATTCCTCCACCACGGTGCTCAGGCGGTGTATCTCGTCGATGAACAGCACGTCCTTGTCTTCCAGGTTGGTCAGTAGCCCCGCCAGATCGCCGGGCTTCTCGATCACAGGTCCGGAAGTCTCCCGGATATTTACCCCCAGCTCATTGGCCACAATGCGTGACAGCGTGGTTTTGCCCAGGCCCGGAGGACCGTGGAACAATACGTGGTCCAGCGCTTCCCCCCGCATCTTGGCGGCTTTGATAAATATCTTCAGGTTTTCGATGATCTGCTCCTGTCCCGAAAAATCCATGATTTCCCGGGGCCGGATACTGTTCTCAAACTCTTTCTCAGCGGCGCTGAGCTTAGTTTCTTCTGGTCTTAAATGCGGATTGGACATAATACTGACCAAAAATACCAAATTATATTCAGCCGGTGGCCGGATATTCATGCGTGTGTATACTAGCCTGCAAAGATGTTAATCTATTCCGCAGGAAAAAATGGCGGCATTGCAGTCAATTAACACAGATGATGTTATCTTACAGGCCTGACGGCAACGACCGCCGTCGGGTCCAAACAACAACCAGAACGAAATACAACCCATCAAACCGCTCATGAAAAGACTGATTTTATCACTTGCTGCGGGGTGCATGCTCACCACCGGTTACAGTCAACAGATACCACAGAAAGAAGTCGCCCGTATCATTAACACGCTGGCTGCTGACGATATGCAGGGCCGGCAGTCCGGTACGCCCGGTTCCGACAAGGCCGCTGCCTTTATCAGCGACGAATTTAAAAAGGCCGGCCTCCTGCCGCTGCCCGGAGAGAAAAACTACCTGCAACGTTTTAACTACTACGGGCTGCATACCACCGCCACCAGCATCACTGTCAATGGCGCCGCCAAAGACTGGCCCGTAGTGGCAGTCGGCGCATCAAGGCATGTACAGCTGCACAGGGACACTGCCAGCTGTACAGAACTGCATGTGGCCAATGCGGATGAATTGCGCGCTGCGCTGGGAAAACGTAAATCGATGACCCGGAACATCGTGGTGTGGATGGCGCCGGCGTTGAGCGGCTATATCGCCAACCTCGAAGGCTCCATCTCCAACCGCATGTACGCCAGAGAATCCGAAGTGCCTACGGATACAGCCCAATGGCAAATGATACTGGTGCTGGAAAAAGAACCGGTGACAGCACAGGACACATGGTCGGTAGACCAGACCCGCAGCGTGCGGACGCAGGAGTTCACCAACGTGGCCGGTATGATCAAAGGCACTGCCAAACCGGAGGAATATGTGATCTATTCCGGTCACTACGATCACCTGGGTATTTTACCTGCCGAAGCCGGCGACAGCATTGCCAATGGCGCTGATGACGATGCATCCGGTACGACTGCTGTCATTATGCTGGCGAATTATTTTAAGAAGAAACGTCCTGCCCGTTCCCTGATTTTTGTGGCCTTCACCGCGGAAGAGATGGGTGGCTACGGCTCCTCTTATTTCTCCGGACAGATGGACCCCGCCAAAGTGGTAGCGATGTTCAACATTGAAATGATCGGTAAGGAATCCAAATTTGGTAAGAACAGCGCGTTTATCACAGGCTTCGAAAGATCTGACTTCGGTACTATTCTGCAGAAGAACCTGGAGGGATCCGCTTTCCGTTTTCACCCCGATCCTTACCCTGAGCAAAACCTGTTCTATCGCTCCGATAACGCCAACCTGGCCAAGGTAGGCGTGCCGGCGCATACGATCTCTACCACGCAAATTGATAAAGACAAGTTTTATCATACCGTGAAAGATGAAGTGTCTACACTGGATATAAAGAACATTACAGACATCATCAAAGCGATCGCTGTTAGTTCCGGCAGTATCGTGAATGGAACGTCAACGCCTACACGTATAACGCCTGTGTCTCAATAGGGGCGGACATCATATATTCATCCGGTTGAGTGAGCTCAACCGGATTTTTTATTTTTAATTAATACAGTATCAGTTCTTTTTTCGAATTTCTTGTTTATTTTTATAGCCGATATTTCCCCGAGTAGTCATTTAAAACCATATCAATATGAAAACCGGAATCCTACAATTCTGCGGTGCCCTTGGCATCGCGACCATGATGCTCGCATCGTGTTCCAAAGATATGTCGGGACCTGATCAGCAAACCCCCGCTGGTGTGAAGGACTCGACAGCTATCAACTACGAAATCGCTGCGGTAAATCCAACGTACACTTTATCACCTGATGCTGCGGGCCGTCTGTCTGCCATTACCGGCGACGCCTCCATGGCCAGGAGCTCCGGTGGTTTTGATATTACGTGGGACACCGCCACTGCCCGCTTACGGGAGATCCGCTTCGATGCAAAACGCGGTAAAGATGAACTGGAATTCAGATTGAGAACAGACCGGCAGATCGATCTGAAACAGATCCCTGCACAGCTGGGCGCCATCAAAATTCCGCTGGGTACCTATCAGCAGGTGAAAGTGTATGCCAGGGTAGAAGGTGACAAAAAAGATCCTGCTGTAAGATTAATAGGATTCCTGACCTGGGATGGTAAAAAAATCCCGATGGAGATCCTGTTGTCCGGCGTGATCGAGTTGCAGGCACACGGAAAAGATGTGGTTGTTACCGACAAAAACATCGACTGGAAAGGCTCTCTCAAGATTTCTATGGACCTGATCCTGACCAAGCTGCAGGTGGGCGACTTTACAGGTTCCTTTGCCAACGGCAAACTTAAAATCAGTGTAGACATCAACGGAAACCTGCATAACAAGGTGGTTGACGCGCTGGAAAACAGCATGAGCGTTGAACACACTCACGATTGAGTCTCGCGAAGACGGCTAAGTGAGCAAAGAGCGCAAAGTTTATATAAGTGAGCAAAGAAAAAGGAACGAAGATTACAATCTGATCTTCGTTCCTTGCTTAACTATTTTGCTTGCTTATCCTTTAATTCTTTGTACGCTTATTATCTTTGTTTCTTTGCTCACTTTGCTCACTTTGCCTTTTCTGTGAGCACTACCCGTGCCAACACGGCGAAGTGATCGGATGCAAAGCGGCCGCCCCACGTCTGCGATATGGAAGCGTGTTGCAGTACTTTAAATTTCCCTTTCAGAAAAATATAATCGATCGGCTGATCATCCACTTCAGCAGCATGCCACCCGTTGAAAGTCCCGGTAGGACCGTAATGTGGCGTGGCGCTAATGCTTTTGCTATCGGTGAAATGCAGCGGGTTGCCGGTATTCATCACTACCTGTATCGGCTCATCATCGGGTGTGGCGTTGAAATCGCCGGTGATGATGGCCGGCGTGCTGCCGGCAATTTTATGTACCTGCTCCAACAGGAAACGGGCGCTTTCCCGGCGTGCCACTTTACCCATATGATCAAAGTGGGTGTTGAAATGATAGAATATCTTTTTGGTTTGTTTATCCCTGAACTTCCCCCATGTTACAATACGGGTGATGGCAGCGTCCCAACCTTTGCTGCCGGGAACGTCCGGCGTTTCTGATAACCAGAAGGTCGCTGTTTTGAGTAACTGCAGCCGGCTGGTATCGTAGAAGATGGCAGAGAACTCTCCTTTATCTTTCCCGTCTTCCCGGCCGCCACCGATAGATTTGTACCCGGGTAGTAAACGGCGCAGGTCTTCCATCTGATCAAACAGCGCTTCCTGTACACCCAGCGTATTCGCCTGATGAAACAATACTTCCGATGCTACTTTCTCTTTCCGGTAGGGCCATGCATTCAGACTGTCGCTTTTGGTGTTCAGCCGGATGTTGAAGGTCATCACCTGCAGCGGTGTCTGTGCCATCGCTGCGCCCATGAGCAGGCATAATAAGCCTGTCAGCCATATGTTTCTCATATTGTATCTGTTTAGCCGGTAAAAATATCAATCGCGCTGCTTTATGTCAAGCAGCGAGGGATGGATGGCATTTTTTAATGCTGTAAGCTGCTTATCCGCGGGTATTCCGGTTCAATTGCAGGATAAGGTCCGGATCGGGGCAGTTCTGCAGGTATTTGTCACGCTCGCTGTAGCGGCATACGCCGGGATAGTCGCCGCGGTAATGCATCATGTCTATGATCACCTGGAAATGCAGGTGTGGCGGCCAGCCGCCGTTTTCGGAAGGCGTTCCGAACCAGGCGAACTGCTGCCCGGCGGCAATGGGCATCTTCTCATAAAGTCCCTGCAGGTTGGAGATACTGAGATGACCGTATAAGGTATGGAACGTATAGCCGTCCAATTGATGCTGAAGGATAATAGTGGCGCCGTAATCCCCGAAATCGTCGTTGAAGCGGAAGCTATGCACATGGCCTTTGAGCGGGGCGGATACCGGCGTTTCTGCGGCACCCCATACATCAATGCCCAGGTGGAGCCGCCGCGGCTCTTCGCCGGCATCGAAATGAGGGCTCACTGCATAGATGGTACGGTGCTCGTTATACCCTCCTATACCGAGCCGGCAGCCGCTTTCGGCAAGGGTATGGGTGATATAGGAACAAAACCGGTCTATATTATTCAGGACAGGCCTGGTAAGGGTCGTATTGTTGGCGGTAAAATCCATGACCAGCAGCTGTTCGTCAGGATGAAGCAGCGTGATCACCGGTTGGAAGGTGGATTGGTGTTGTTTGAGGACCTCCTGTAACATATTTTGTCAGCTTAAACTGTACATCTAAATATAAATATTAATTTGTGTTTAAAATAATCAGTTACCCCGTGGTGTATCCTGTCTATGTGTCTGTTGGTTCCCTTCATCTTCCGTTGCACGCGATAACGGAGACGTTAGGGATGTTTATCGGTTTCCGCTATTTCCTTTTCCTGCGCCGGCGCCAGGGCGACCGGGTAGAGAGCAGTAACCGCATCTGGTCCATCATCGGGGCTACCTTCGGTGCTCTGCTGGGGAGCCGCCTGCTGGGAGCGCTGGAAAACCCGCCGGGACTGTTGCATGCTGATAACCTGCTGTTATATATCTACCAGAATAAAACTATTGTGGGAGGCCTGCTGGGTGGTCTGATAGGGGTGGAAACCATCAAGAAGGCGGTAGGGGAGCGGCAATCGACCGGCGATCTGTTTACCTACCCGCTGATACTGGCCATGATGATAGGCCGCATCGGCTGTTTCAGTATGGGCGTGTACGAAGAAACCTACGGGGTGCCTACCACATTGCCCTGGGGGATGGACCTGGGAGATGGCCTGCTGCGGCACCCGGTAGCGCTGTACGAAATTGTTTTCCTGTTGCTGCTATGGCAGCTGCTACGCATGATAAGCCGCCGTTATACACTGGTCAGCGGCGCCCGCTTTCAACTATTCATGATCGGGTACCTGTTCTTCCGTTTTATGCTGGATTTTATCAAGCCCGGCTACCGGTATGGCTTTGGCCTGGGCTCCATACAACTGGCCTGCCTGGCCGGACTGATTTATTATGCACCTGTTATTATTTCCCCATCACGATTAATTGAGAAACAATATGCCTGAGAAAAATTACACGTATTACGACTTTACGGTAAGCATCTGTAGCACCTGTCTGCGGCGTGTAGACGCGAAAGTGATCTTTGAGGACAACAAAGTATTTATGGTAAAGACCTGTCCTAGCCATGGCCGGGAAAAAGTGCTCATCGCCACCGACATCGACTATTACAAAAATACCCGCAATTATAATAAACCATCGGAGGCGCCGCTCAAAACCAATACCCGCACGCATTACGGCTGCCCGTATGACTGTGGGCTCTGCCAGGACCATGAGCAACATTCCTGTCTTTCGGTGATTGAAGTCACAGACCGCTGCAACCTTACCTGCCCCACCTGCTATGCCATGTCTTCGCCGCATTACGGCCGTCATCGTACGCTGGAAGAGATAGAGCAGATGCTGGACATCGTGGTGGCCAATGAAGGGCAGCCCGACGTAGTACAGCTCAGTGGTGGTGAACCGACGATCCATCCTCAGTTCTTCGAGATATTGGACATCGCCAAAAAGAAGCCTATCCGCCACCTGATGATCAACACCAACGGCATCCGCATTGCGAAAGACAAGGAATTTACCGCCCGGCTGGCGACGTACATGCCCGATTTTGAGGTATACCTGCAGTTCGACTCTTTCCGGCCGGAATCACTGGAACGTATGCGGGGGAAAGATCTTACGGACACCCGGAAGCAGGCGCTGCAAAATTTGAACGAAGCAAACCTCAGCACCACGCTGGTGGTGACCTTACAACGAGGCGTGAATGAAGATGAGATAGGCAGTATCATTGAGTATGCCCTGCAGCAGCCCTGTGTCAGGGGTGTTACCTTCCAGCCCGTGCAGGTAGCCGGCCGAACAGACGATTTTGATCCGGCCACCGACCGTATAACGTTAACGGAGGTACGTCAACGTATACTGGAACAATCTCCCGTTTTCAATGCCCACGACATCATCCCGGTGCCATGTAACCCGGATGCGCTGGCCATGGCCTATGCACTGAAAATTGACGGCAAAGTGTTTCCGCTTACACGTTTTGTAGATCCGGCAGTGCTGCTGAACAACAGTAAAAACACCATTGTATATGAACAGGACGAAAAGCTGCATCAGCATGTGCTGAAGATATTCAGCACCGGCATTTCCACAGATGCGGCAGCCTGCGATATGCAGTCGCTGTTGTGCTGCCTGCCGCAGGTACAGGCGCCGGGACTGGATTACAATAATCTCTTCCGGATCGTGATCATGCGGTTTATTGACGCCTATGACTTTGATGTGCGGGCTATTAAAAAGTCCTGCGTACACATTGTGCATAAAGACGGCAGGATCATTCCCTTCGAAACCATGAACCTGTTTTACAGGGATGATAAAGAGGAATATCTGAAGACATTACAGGAAGAAAGAGCATCTGTTCAGTTATAAACATTGCATATGAAACCTTTTGTAAGTAAACTATTGTGGCTGCTGGGAGTACCGCTGGTACTGGGACTGGCGATGCTGCTGGGGGCGAAGAGGGAATTTTGAGCGCTGGTTTGATGTTGATGTTCCTTACGCCTATTTACCTCGTGATCGGGTGTTTGCTGGCGATATTTTCGAAGGCCTATGCGGAATTCGGTAAGGCCATGGTGCTGGCTGCCGGCGTGATGCTGGTGGTGGGCTTGTCCACCTGCGGTATTATGCTCTCCTCGATGTAACGTTTGCAGATCAAATCCATGCTTATGCGCAACTTCAGATGGAAGACAGCCTATCTCACTGCGGTCCCGCTGCTAATTTTTTTCATTGCGCTGGCTATCGGCAAGGGCGATAACCTGGATACGGCGGGCATCCTGCTGGGATTGCTGGTAGCAGCCTACGGCATTGTCGGCGTAATGCTGCTGATAGCGGAGGACAGGGAAGAGGGGCTGGCGTTGTTGCTGTCGGGTTTTCTGATTATGCTGGTGGCGTTTATCACCGGGTGGATCATCCTGATGTAGGGATTTTTTGATGTACGATTTTTTGATTTTGTGAATAAAAAAGCGAAGACCAAAGCGGTTATTATCTGCTTTGGTCTTCGCTTTTTATCTGTTGGCGAAATCAAAAAATCGTACATCAAAAAATCCCTAAATAACCACGTTGATCATTCTGCCTTTCACGATGATCACTTTTTTAGGTTGTTTGCCTTCCAGCCATTTCTGCACTACTTCGCTGGCCAGCACTTCTTTTTCGAGGGCGCTGTTGTCGGCATCCAGCGGCAGGCCCATTTCCGTGCGCGTTTTACCGTTTACCGCGATGGGATAGTTGAAGGTGCTTTCTTTGGTATAGCTTTCGTCATACACCGGGTAAGCGGCATCCAGGATGCTGGTGGTATTGCCCAGCAGGTGCCACAGTTCTTCTGCGAAGTGCGGCGCATAAGGTGTCAGCAATATCAGCACCGGCTCCAGTACGGCACGTTTGTGGCATTTCAGGGTGGCGAGTTCGTTTACACAGATCATAAACTGGCTCACGGCGGTGTTATAGGAGAAGCTGTTGGTGTCGCCATCGATCTTGTTGATGGTTTTGTGTAATATTTTCAGCTCTTCCGGCGTAGGGGCGTCGTTGGTAACGATGAGCCCTTTGTTTTCGTCCGCAAAGAGGCGCCACAGTTTCTTGAGGAAACGGTGTACTCCCTCAATACCTTTGGTGTCCCAGGGCTTGGACTGCTCTACCGGTCCGAGGAACATCTCGTACATGCGGAAGGTGTCGGCGCCGAATTTATTCACCAGGTCGTTCGGGTTTACGGTGTTGAAGAGGCGTTTGCTCATTTTTTCCAACAGCACGCCACAAATATATTTTCCGTCTTCCAGGATGAAGGTGGCTTCTGCGTAGTCGGATTTCCATTTTTTGAATGCTTCGGTATCCAGTTCCACGCCGTCTACGATGTTTACGTCGACATGCAGCGGATCTGTTTCGTACTGGTCTTTCAGGCCATGAGAAACAAACTGGTGGGTACCGCGGATACGGTATACCAGTCGGGAGCTACCGCCAATCATACCCTGGTTGATCAGGGATTTGAAGGGTTCGTCGAATCCGATGTGGCCCAGGTCATAGAGGGCTTTGGTCCACATGCGGGAGTAAAGCAGATGGCCTACGGCATGTTCGGTACCGCCTACATATACATCCACCTGGTTCCAGTAGTCCGTGGCTTTACGGTCGGCAAAGGTGGTGCTGTTGTGCGGGTCCATATAGCGGAGGAAGTACCAGCTGCTGCCGGCGTAGCCGGGCATGGTGTTGGTTTCGCGTTTTACGCCGGGTGCTACGTTTACCCAGTCGGTGATATTGGCCAGCGGGCCTTCTCCTTCTTCTCCTGGTTTGTATTGGTCTACGTGTGGCAGTTCCAGCGGGAGGTCTTTTTCTTCCAGGGGGTAGGCAACGCCGTCTTTAAACACGATCGGGAAGGGTTCGCCCCAGTAGCGCTGGCGGCTGAAGCCGGCGTCGCGCATTTTGAAGTTGATCTGGCGTTTGCCGATCTTCATCTCTTCCAGTTTATTGATCACCACGTCCATGGCGGGTTTCATGTCCATGCCATCGAGGAAGCCGCTGTTTTGCAGGGTGGCGTCCTTGGTGGGATTGGCTTCTTCGCCGTTGAATGCATCCCCGATGATATTGGTGATGGGGATGTTGAAGTGGCGGGCGAAGCTGAAGTCACGCTGGTCGCCGCAGGGCACGGCCATGACGGCGCCGGTGCCATAGCCTGCCAGTACGTATTCCGCGGTCCATACCGGTATTTCGCGGCCGTTGAACGGGTTGATGGCGTATGCGCCGGTAAAGCAGCCGGTGATTTGTTTCACGTCTGCCATACGTTCTCTTTCGGAGCGGCTTTGTACGTATTCGAGGTATTTTTCCACCTCCGCTTTTTGTCCGGCGGTGGTGATTTGTTGTACCAGCTCATGTTCCGGTGCGATCACGATGAAGTCCACCCCGAAGATGGTGTCCGGACGGGTGGTATATACTTCGATGCGGTGATCGGAGCCTTTGAGGGAGAAGGCAAGTTCGGCCCCCTGGCTTTTGCCGATCCAGTTGCGCTGCATTTCTTTCATGGCATCGCTGAAGTTAACCGTTTCGAGGCCTGTCAGCAGGCGGTCGGCATATTCCGTGATGCGCAGGAACCACTGGCGCATTTTCTTTTTCACGACGGGGAAGCCGCCGCGTTCACTCACACCGTTGATCACCTCGTCGTTGGCCAGTACGGTGCCCAGGGCAGCGCACCAGTTCACTTCGGCGTAGTCGAGGAAGGCGAGGCGGTACTGCATGAGTACTTCCCGTTGTTCTTTTTCGGAGTAGCTTTTCCATTCGGCGGCAGTGAAGGTACGCTGACGGTCGCCGGGACAGGCGTGGCGGCTGTTGCCTTCCTGTTCGAAGATGGCCGTCAGGGTGCTGATGGGCTCTGCCTTTGCGTTGAGGCGGTTGTACCAGCTCTCAAACAGCTGCAGGAAAATCCACTGTGTCCATTTATAGTAGGATGGGTCGCTGGTGTTAACCTCGCGGTCCCAGTCATAACAAAAGCCGATATTGTCCAGCTGTTCCCGGAACGCCTTGATGTTCCGGGCGGTGGTCACGGCGGGATGCTGTCCGGTTTCCAGGGCGTATTGCTCCGCCGGCAGGCCGAAAGCGTCGTATCCCATGGGATGCAGTACATTAAAGCCTTTTAGCCTTTTATAGCGGGAGTAGATGTCTGTTGCAATATAACCCAGCGGGTGACCAACATGCAGGCCGGCCCCGGAAGGGTAGGGGAACATGTCCAGCACGTAACATTTGGGCCTGGGGCTGTCATTGCTTACTTTATAAGCGTGGGACTCCTTCCATTGCTGTTGCCATTTTTTCTCGATTGCCCTGAAATTGTATTCCATATCTCAATGTAGATGAACGGTAACTGTCCGGATATAAACAATACATCCGGTCTTTACCGCGTTATCAGTTATAAATTTAAAACCGGTTGATGCCGTTCCGGCAAAATAATGTTAAAAATATTAATACAGCAATGACATCCCCCAACATCTTTATATATTGCCGTTTTCTTAACATATATTGTCGCCAGTGACAGGTTCGACTGGCAAAATTAAACACATAACTACTAATTTTTATTATTTTCGCCGATAAACTGCAAGATTAATGGCGCAATCCGGGAAATCATCAGCAAAGAAGTCTAAACCGTCCTATATCTACTCCATTATCGGGGTAGCGCTGGTATTGTTTTCATTGGGCACCCTGGGTCTGGTGGTCATCCATGCCAGCAAGCTCAGCAAGTATTTCAAGGAAAACATTGAAATACAGGTGATTCTGAGAGATAATGTGAAAGAGAACCAGGCGACGGCCCTGCGCGACTCCATTGCACATAAACCGTATATCAAATCCATCGAATACGTATCGAAAGATGTGGCGGCAGAGCGCTTTAAGAAAGACTTTGGCGAGGATTTCATCCAGCTGCTGCAGTACAACCCACTGTATGCCAGCATCAACATCAAGGCCAACGCCAATTATGTGAACACCGACAGCCTGAAGGTCATCGAAAACAATCTCACCCAGCAGAATATCGTACGGGAGATATCCTATCAGCGCAGCCTGGTGCAGAAACTGAACGAAAACGTGAATAAAATAGGGATGGTGATCCTCATTATCAGCTGCCTGCTGGCGCTGGTGGTCATCTTCCTGATCGACAATACCATCCGCCTGGCGATGTTCAGCAACCGTTTCCTGATCAAAACCATGCAGATGGTGGGCGCTACCCGCTGGTTCATCGCCAAACCGTTCGATCTCCGCAGCATTGCCAATGGCGCTATCAGCGCGCTCATTGCCATCGCCGGCCTGCTGGGCATCCTGTCCTTTGCCGATAAAGCGCTGCCGGAGCTGAACGGATTACGCGATAACCTGATGATCGCCCTGCTTTTCCTCGGCATGATCGTCGTAGGCATCGCTATCTCCCTGTTCAGTACCCACCGCTCCGTGATGAAATACCTGCGGCTGAAACTGGACGATCTTTATTAATACAACATCATCTTAACTTATAAACACTATGGCTAAAGAAACGCTCAGATCAACTGTGACAAAAGATACCCAGGTGACCGACAGCCGGCCTATCTTTCCTAAAGAAAACTACAAATTTATGCTGGCAGGCATTGTGGTCATCGTTATCGGGTTCCTCCTTATGATGGGTGGCAACAGCAACGACCCTAATGCATTCAAGCCGGAAGAGGTGTACAGCTTCCGCCGTATCACACTGGCGCCTATTGTCATCGTACTGGGACTGCTGATTGAAGTGTATGCTATCATGGCCCGCCCCAAAACGAAAGAGTAATTTTGAGCCAACGATCATATAATGACAGCGATGATGCCCTCATCGCTTTTTTTATCACATTTTAACCATACTTGTTTTAATGAACTTCTTCCATGCTATCATTATTGCCATTGTGGAAGGGCTGACGGAATTTCTGCCTATTTCCTCCACAGGGCATATGATCATTGCCAGCTCCCTCTTGGGTATTAAAGACGATGAATTTACCAAACTGTTTGAAGTAGTGATACAACTGGGCGCCATCCTGGCCGTTGTGGTATTATACTGGCGGAAATTCCTTGTTTTCGATAAAAACAGGTTCAATTTCTACCTTAAACTGGTGGTAGCGGTGATTCCCGCCCTTATTGCCGGTTATCTCTTCAGCGATAAAATAGACCAGCTGCTGGAAAGCCCGCTCACCGTAGGTATCACCCTGCTGCTGGGAGGTTTCGTGCTGCTGTTTGTGGATAACTGGTTTCAGAAGCCAACGATCGATACAGACGAGAAAATGAGCATGTTCACTGCCCTGCGGATCGGTTTCTTCCAGTGCCTGGCGCTGATACCGGGCGTAAGCCGCAGTGCCGCCACTATTATCGGCGGTATGCAGCAGAAGCTTACCCGTAGCCAGGCGGCCGAATTCTCTTTTTTCCTGGCCGTACCTACCATGGCCGCCGCCACCGGTTACAAACTGCTCAAAGGCAGGGAGCTGCTGCTGGCGCATCCGGAAAACCTGAAACTGCTGCTGGTAGGTAATATCGTGGCTTTCATCGTGGCTATGGCCGCTATTAAGTTCTTCATCGGCACCCTGAAAAAGTACGGGTTTAAGATGTGGGGCTATTACCGCATCATCGTTGGCGCTATTATCATTGCCGCCATCCTGATGGGAAAACAATTATGATTTCATTCCCGGGACCCGGGGCTGCAACCGCGGACTATGTCGGGATAGCGTTATAAAACAAAGCGCCGATGATGTTATATCATCGGCGCTTTGTTTTATGAACATCTTCGCTTATCAGCGACAGTTGTAAAAATCGTGATCATCACCGTTATCCTTTGACCGCTAACAGCAGCTCCAGGTCTGTATATTTAAGTTTGAATTTTTCGCTGAGATGGTAGTTGGTCAGCGCTCCTTTGTACAGGTAAATCCCGTTTCTTACGCCGCGTTTGATCCATACCAGGTTTTCGAAACCACCGTCGTCGGCAGCTTCCACCAGCAGCGGCATCAGGACGTTGCTGATCGCTTCGGAGGCGGTGCGGGCAAAGCCGGACGGGATATTGGGTACACAATAGTGTACTACGTCATATTTTTTGAAAACCGGGTTCTCGTGGCTGGTGATTTCTGATGTTTCGAAACAGCCGCCGCGGTCGATACTCACATCCACGATCACAGAGCCGGCTTTCATGTTGCTGACCATTGCTTCTGTGACCACGATAGGCGTACGGCCGCTCTGCGAAGAGAGGGCGCCCACCGCCACATCGGCATTGCGTAATTGCTCCGCCAACACTTTGGGCTGTATCACGGACGTGAATACGCGCACTCCTATATTGTTCTGGAGCCTTTTCAGTTTATAGATATTGTTGTCAAACACTTTGACGGAAGCTCCCAGCGCCATGGCGGTACGTGCCGCAAATTCGCCTACAATGCCGGCCCCGATGATCACCACCTTGGTAGGGGGTATACCGGTAATGCCGCCCAGCAGGATACCTTTGCCTTTATTGCCGTTGCTCAGGTATTGCCCGGCAATAAGCATTACCGCGCCGCCGGCAATTTCACTCATCGCCCTTACAATGGGATAGGTGCCGGCATCGTCTTTCAGATTTTCGAAAGACAACAGGGTGATGCGTTTGTCCATCATCTTCTGCACCTGCGGCGCTTTCAGCGCGGCCAGGTGGATGGGGGAGATAACGATCTGGTGGGGATGTAAGAGTTCTATTTCCTCGTCGTTCAGCGGTGCCGATTTGACGATGATCTCTGCCTTGAAGACTTCCCTTTTGTCGTAAACGATTTCTGCGCCGGCCTCTGAATAGTCGGTGTCGTAATAATGTGAACCATCGCCGGCTTTATGCTCCACCACGATATGATGTCCGTGTGCAGCCAGGATGCTAACCGCGTCGGGCGTCAGGGCAATCCGGTTTTCCTGGAAGGAATTTTCTTTGGGTATACCGATAAATAAACGGGAATTTTTTTGTGGGATATCCAGCGTTTCTTCCAGAGGTGAATAAGTAAAGCCAGCACTCACTACAGGTTTTTGCCTTTGCTCCATAAATCGGTCAATATTGTTTTTCTGTATTTGTAAAGATACACTATTTGTCAGATGCGGAGATTTCGCGAAGTACCCTTTTTTGGTCGGGCAGTACCTCCAGCTGAAGGTGGATGGTATCGGGAGGCAGCAGGGGGGCTACTATGTCCGGCCATTCCAGAAAACTGATGGCATCCTGGTAAATCGTGTCTTCCACACCGGCGCTGATAGCGTCGTTTTCGTCCTTCAGCCGGTAGAGGTCCAGGTGGTAGATCCGTTGCGGTTTTCCCTGTGCATCGAGGTAACCGTATTCATTGATAATGGAAAAAGTGGGGCTGGCGGTGGCGTCGGCTACCCCTTTGGCCGCACATAAAGCTTTGATCATCGTGGTTTTACCGGCGCCCATGGGGCCGTTAAGCGTAAATACCTGTTTATCGCCAAAATAATCCCAGAAAGCACCGGCTACCTCCGGCAGCTGTTCCAGCGTAAATGTCCATTGCATAGGCAAATGTAGCGATTTATAGCTGTTTTTTCAGGCAGCAGCGATATGTTAAATCTACACGCTGTTGCATTAATATTTGACCAGCTTACCCTGCCATGGGGTAATTTTACAACCGGAAAAAAGGAGACACCATGACACCAGTTAGCTGTAAGGTGGAAGGCATGCACTGCACCAATTGTGCGCTCAGCGTATCCCGATACCTCGAGAAAAAAGGCATGGAAAATATCAACGTCAGCTTTGCGACGGAGGAGGTGAGTTTTACCGCCCCCGCCGGAGCCGATTCGGCTGAAGTGCTCAACGGCATCAACGATCTCGGTTTCCGTGTGGTAATGCCTGATCAGGCGCCGGCCAAAGTACCGGCCTACCAAACCCTGACTTTTAAATTTTTCTTTTGTTTAATATTTACACTGCCACTCCTGCTGCATATGTGGGTGGACTGGCACTGGCTGCATAACCCCTGGACGCAGTTCTGGCTGACCCTGCCGGTATTTCTCACCGGGCTGTGGCATTTTGGTAAAAGCGCCCTCCGCTCCCTCATGAACCGCATGGCCAATATGGACGTGCTGGTCACCCTCGGAGCTTCGGCGGCCTTCTTTTACAGCGTTATCGGTGCGCTCATCAACGGCAATCCCGACTATCTCTTCTTCGAAACGACGGCTGCCATCATCACCCTGGTATTCCTGGGGAACCTGCTGGAAGAAAAATCCGTCAGGCAAACCACCACCGCTATTGCGGAACTGGCCCGTATGCAGATCACCACGGCACGGCTGATCAATACCGACCAGGGGCACGAACATATCCGCGAGGTAGACAACCGGACGCTCCGTCCCGGCGACTGCGTGCTGGTTAACACCGGCGATAAAATACCCATGGACGGCACCATCTACTGGGGCAGCGCACATGTCAACGAATCCATGATCACCGGGGAAAGCGATCCTGTCAGCAAAAAAGAAAAAGACAAAGTGATCGGCGGTACCCTCCTGGAAGACGGCAGCATTAAAGTATACATCACGGCTACCGGCAAAGACACCGTGCTGTCTTACATCATAGACCTGGTAAAGCAGGCCCAGAGCGACAAGCCGCCCATGCAGCGGCTGGCCGACCGCATCAGCGCCATTTTTGTGCCACTGGTGCTGGGTATCGCCATCGTTACTTTCCTGGGATGGTATTTTATCGGTCACACCACCTTCGGCACTGCTATGATGCGCAGCATCGCCGTACTGGTGATCGCCTGTCCCTGCGCAATGGGACTCGCCACCCCGGCGGCTGTTATGGTCGGACTGGGACGTGCTGCGCGCAACGGCATCCTTATCAAAGGAGGGCATACCCTCGAGCTGTTTAAAGACATCAAACGGGTGGTATTCGATAAAACAGGTACGCTCACAACGGGCAAACTCACCCTCCGTGATTATCATACCACGATGGAAGACACTGCCTTCCGGCAGATCGTTTACAGCCTGGAAAAATACTCTTCCCATCCTATTGCACGCTCCGTGGCGGCCATGTGGAAACAGGCCGGAGAAGTGCCGCTGCAGCAGGTGCGGGAGCACAGGGGACTGGGCATGCGCGCCAAAGACAAAGAAGGCAACGAATGGCAGCTGGGATCCTTCCGCATGGCTGCCGGTCTGACTGATGACGATCATCATAACCTTTACCTGGTACGCAACGGCGCCCTCATGGGATGGCTCGATTTCGCAGATGAAATACGGCCGGAAGCGGCTATGGTGGTCCGGCAGCTGAAAGCCTCCGGTATACAGCCGGTGCTGCTCAGCGGCGATACTGCCCGTAAATGCGGGGAACTGGCCGCCGCGCTGGGTATTACCGAAGTATACGCCGAACAGTCGCCACAACAGAAACTGGAACAGATCGACCGTTTTATACAGCAGTCACCCACCGCCATGGTGGGCGACGGTATCAACGACGCGCCCGCGCTTTCCAAAGCCACCATCGGTATTTCGCTCAGCGATGCCACGCAGGTGGCCATGCAGAGCGCTAACGTGGTGCTGTTGAATAATAACCTGGGCAGTCTGCCGCTGGCGCTGGGACTGGGGAAACACACTTACCTGACTATCAGACAAAACCTTTTCTGGGCGTTTATATACAACGTGGTGGCCATCCCGGTGGCGGCGCTCGGACTACTCAATCCTATTGTGGGCGCAGGAGTGATGGGCCTTTCCGATGTGGTGCTGGCCATCAATTCTGTACGTCTGCGGTATAAACGGGTGGTAAGTGCGTCGTAAGTAGTAAATTGCGAACGCACTATTCAGCGAAAGATTTGAGTACACCCAAAGCCATACTACAGCAATACTGGGGTTATCACCAGTTCCGCACCTTACAGGAAGATATTATCACCAATATCCTGGCTGGCCAGGACACACTGGCGCTGTTGCCTACCGGCGGCGGTAAGTCCATTTGTTTCCAGGTGCCGGCCATGATGAAGCCCGGGCTGTGCCTGGTGATCACACCGCTGATCGCGCTGATGAAAGACCAGGTGGCCAACCTCAAAAAGAAAGGCATCTCTGCGTATTCCATCTATTCCGGTATGTTGTACAAAGATGTGGAGCGTGTGCTGGAAGCGGCCCGCAGGGGCGGCTGTAAATTTTTATACGTATCTCCCGAACGTTTGCAAAGCAAGTTGTTTCAAACTTATTGCGATGGCCTGCCGGTCAACCTGATCGCTGTGGATGAAGCGCACTGTATTTCCCAGTGGGGATACGATTTCCGTCCTGCCTATCTGAAGATAGCGGATATCCGCAGTTTCTTCCCGGAGGCGCCGGTACTGGCGCTCACGGCGTCTGCCACGCCCCGGGTGCAGACAGACATCTGCGATAAGCTGCTGATGAAGGAGGCGAAAGTGTTTACCAAAAGTTTTGCCCGCGCTAACCTCTCCTACAGCGTGCTGGAAGAAGCCACTAAGATCGATAAAGTAAAACATATACTGGACCGCGTGCCCGGCTGTGGTATTGTGTATTGCCGCAACCGTAAGCGCACCAAAGAAATAGCCGACCTGCTGCAGCTGCAGGGTATCCCCGCCAGCTACTACCATGCAGGGCTGCCACAGGCAGAAAGGGCCGCACGGCAGGAAGCCTGGATCAACAACGAAACCCGGGTGATGGTCTGCACCAACGCTTTCGGTATGGGCATCGATAAGCCGGATGTCCGCATCGTGGTACACTACGATATGCCTGACGGCCTGGAAGCCTACTACCAGGAAGCGGGACGCGCCGGCAGAGATGAACAAAAGGCTTATGCCGTGTTGCTCTACAACGAAGAGGAGCTGGCCGAAATGCAGGAGCGTATTGCCTTGCAGTTTCCCACGCTGGAACAGGTGCGGGAAGTATACCAATGCATTGTCAACTACCTGCAGGTGCCTGTCGGCAGCGCGGAAGGCGTGTATTTTGATTTTGATATCAATGACTTTGCCCGCACCTTCCAGTTGAACCTCACGATGGTATACAGCGCTGTGAAGCTGTTGGAACAGGAAGAAGTGCTGCAGCTGAGCGAAAGCGTGTTCCTGCCGTCACGGGCGGAGTTTGTGACCAATAAGGAATCGCTGTATGCTTTCGAAAATGCATATCCTGCGCTGGAAGAGATCACGAAGGTACTGCTGCGTACCTACGAAGGTATTTTTGATCACCCCGTACCCATATACGAACGCCAGATAGGCCGGATCATGTACATGGAGGACGATGATATCGCCGCCTTGCTGCAACAGCTGCATCAATACGGCATTATCCATTACCAGGCGCGGCGTGATGAGCCACAGCTCTGCTTCCTGCAGGAACGTGTATCGGCGGCCAACCTGCGCATCAATATGGCGCGGGTAGAAGTGAGGAAGAAAGTATATGCCGACCGGCTGGCGGCGATGTTTGCCTATGCCCGGCATGGTGATACCTGCCGTACACAGCAGCTGGTGGCCTATTTCGGTGAGAAAGACGCAGCCCCCTGCGGTGTCTGCGATGTATGCCTGAAGAAAAAATCATCCCCGCCGGATGCCACGCAGTTTAAACGTATATCCGACAGCGTTACACTTATTCTGAAAGATAAGCCCCTGCTGTTTGCCGATCTGCATCAGCAGATGCCTGATGTACGCCGCAGCGACCTGATGGCCGTGTTGCAGTTTATGAATGAAGAAGGGTTATTGCGCCGCGATGAGGAAGGGAAACTCTGCATTTAGGGATTTTTTGATTTACGATTTTTTGATTTCTCGAATAAAAAAAAGAAGACCTGAGCGGTTGTTATCTATGCGCTCAGGTCTTCGCTGTTATAATATCATGAAATCAAAAAATCGTAAATCAAAAAATCTATAAATTAACCACACGGCCTTCTTTGCTGCTCAGGAAGGCGGCTTCAATAATTCTGATCACATTTTCCGCATCTTTAGGATCTACCGGGTTGGGCGCATTGTTGGCGATGGCCTCGTAGATGCCCTGGTAGTAGTCCATATAGTTGCCATTGGTGCCGGGCAGGTATTGTTTAACGGTTTTACCGTCAATGGTGGTGTGCAGCAGTCCCCATTCATGCGGCGCTTCGGCGCCCCAGTCGGGACTGTTGGGCAACAGGCCCCGCAGCAGTTGTGCTTCCTGTATATCGGATTTTGTTTTGATGAAAGAGCCGATGCGGCCATGGATCTGGTAGGAGGGCAGCGCTTCCCGGATAAGATAACTGCATTTCAGGCGTACGCGGAGGTTATCGTAGAAGAGCACCAGTTCAAAGTAGTCGTCTACGAGGGAGTCTTTGCGGATGATCCGGATATCGGCCCATACGGCTTTCGGAAAACCGAAGAGCTGCAGTCCCTGGTCTATCAGGTGGGAGCCGAGGTCATAGAGACTGCCGGTACCCGGGTTGGCTACTTCCTTGTGTTTTTTGTAGCTCAGTTCTTCCTTGAAGCGATCGTAGTGGATCTCTGCTTCGAGGACATCACCGAGCAGGCCTTCGCTGAGCACTTTGCGGACGATCTTAAAATCGCTGTCATAGCGGCGGTTGTGGTATACGCTCAGCAGTAGTTTTTTCTCTTTCGCCAGGGCGATGAGTGTTTCCGCTTCCGCAGTGGTAACGGTGAACGGTTTTTCTACGATCACGTTTTTCCCCGCTTCCAGTGCGGCTTTTACGTATTCAAAGTGGGTATAGTTCGGCGTGTTTACTACAATCAGCTCCAGTTCTTTATCTGCCAGCATATCCGGCACGGACGTATAGACTTTTACGTTAGGGTACCGCTGCCTGGCGAGGTCCTTGCTGCGTTCCACGACGGCCGTGAATTCAAAGCCCGGGTTCACGTAGATGAACGGTGCATGGAAAACTTGTCCGGACATGCCAAAGGAGCAGATGCCCGTCTTAATCACTTTACTCATAATTATCGTTTGAATCGGCGTGTAGCCGGTTAAGATTATCCGGATTAAAGTATAAAAAAACGATCAGTTTTTTTACAGAAATCCTTTCCCCGGCAATCCTGACCGGCCATGCTTTTAGAAAATAGACTTCTTCCTGCTCCTGCCGCCCAGACCCAGTGCGCCCAGCAGGCTGCGGGTGATAACGTTGGCGGCTGTACGGCCTGCCTGCCGCATGGCGGAGCTGCCCATCACCTGTTCGAACAGGCTTTTTTCTTCTTTTTTCTTCCCGGAGCCGGATGACTCGGAGGCGGTGGCTGTGGCGGTTTTCTCCGCGGCTTCCTCCAGTTTGGCGGTCAGTATTTCATAGGCGCTTTCACTATCGATGGCTTCGGCGTATTTCTTCACCAGTTTGGAGTTGCTGACCAGTGCGTCTATTTCCGCATCGGAGAGCACGTCCATGCGGGAGCGCGGCGATACCAGCATGGTGGCTGCCAGCGGGGTGGGCACGCCTTTTTCGTTGAGGCAGGTGATCAGCGCTTCGCCGATACCTATCTGGGTAAGCAGCTCGTCGGTTTTATAGAAATCAGACAGCGGGTAGTTTTCTGCAGTTTGTTTGATGGTTTTACGGTCATTGGCGGTAAAGGCGCGCAGGGCGTGCTGTACTTTGAGGCCCAGTTGTCCGAGCACGGAAGGCGGAATGTCCATGGGGTTTTGGGTACAGAAGAAAATGCCCACGCCTTTGGAGCGTATCAGTTTGATGATGGTGTCGATCTGTTTCAGCAGCGCGTCGCTGGCTTCGTTAAAGATGAGATGTGCTTCGTCGATGAACATCACCAGTTTAGGTTTCTCGAGATCTCCTTCTTCCGGCAGCGTGGCATAAAGTTCTGCCAGCAGGCTGAGCATGAAGGTGGAGAATAGTTTGGGGCGGTCCTGGATATCGGCTACCCGCAGGATGGACACCATGCCGCGGCCGTCGTCGCTGATGCGCATCAGGTCGTCCACTTCAAAAGATTTTTCCCCGAAGAAGACATCGGCGCCCTGTTGTTCCAGCTCTATCACTTTGCGCAGGATGGTACCGGTAGAGGTGGTGGATATTTTACCATAATCTTTTTCCAGTTCGGCTTTGCCTTCGTCGCTGGCGAACTGCAGTACTTTTTTAAAGTCCTTCAGGTCCAGCAGGGGCATTTTATTATCATCGCAATATTTAAACAGCATGGCTACCAGGCCGGCCTGGGTATCGTTCAGTTCCAGTATTTTGGAAAGCAGGACAGGGCCGAATTCACTGGTGGTGGCGCGCAGGCGGACACCTTTCTCATGACTGAGGGACAGCAGTTCTGAAGGGTAAGCGGCGGCGGACCAGGAGCCGCCGATTTTCTGGTACCGTTCCTGGATTTTAGGGTTGTCGGTGCCGGCAGCTGCAATACCGCTAAGGTCGCCCTTGATGTCCATCAGTAACACTGGTACGCTGGCGTCGCTGAGGCCTTCGGCGATCACCTGCAGGGTCTTGGTTTTCCCTGTACCGGTGGCGCCGGCGATCAAACCATGCCTGTTCATGGTTTTCAGGGGAGGGATACGTCTGCTCCGCTGATCACTTCACCATCCAGCATAGCACATCCTAATTTGAAATGCTCGCCTTTAAATGTATAGCCGTTCTTAATGGATTCCAGAAATGCTTCTTTATTGGCCATGGTGTAAAATGTTTTTTATGAAGATAACAAAAAGCGGCTGCAATCGCTGCCGTCGAATGGCAGTTTGCACACCGGGACCGAAATATAATCTCCCGATAATATAAACAAAAATCTCCCCGGCAGCCCGTGTATCTCCCCAACGGGCAAAAAAAATCCCGCCCAGCGGACGGGAACTAAATATCAAAATCCCTAAATGATCACAGGTCTTCTTCCCTTTCCAGCATCAGGATGGCTCCCTGTGGCACAATGAAGTATGTTTCGTCTTCATATACGATCTCGGTGGACCCACTCAGCAGGAAGATGGCCAGATCGCCTTCTTTGGCCTGTAACGGGATATATCTCACTTTGTCTTCCTCCGGTTTCCAGGAGTCCTCTTCTTCCACAGGAACGGGAATAGCGTAACCCGGACCGGTTTTGATCACATATCCTCTCTGTACCTTTTCTTTTGACTGCACACCGGGGGGCAGGTATAATCCGCTTTTGGTACGGTCATGCGGCGTTGTTGGCTTAATCAGTACCCGATCGCCAACAACGATGAGTTTTTTGAGTTTATTATCCGGTGTAATATGTATAGCCATGCTTTCCCCTGATCAAAAATAGTGCGGGCCTGCGGGACAATGACATACTGACAGTGTCTACAGGGCGCTGAGTGCAAATGTTTCGCCTGCCCGGATTCCTTTTTCAGTGTTTTGCAACGTGCAGCACTCATTTACCGGATCATGTTCGAAGAACAGCACATACTGTTTGTCCAGGGCCTCCTGCAGGAACCTTTTCTTTTCCGTGAGGGTGGTCAGCGGGAACATATCGTACGCCATCACATAGGGGATGGGCAGATGCCCGACAGACGGGAGCAGGTCGGCCATGTACACGATGGTTTTGTCTTTATACCGGATCTGGGGCAGCATCATGGCATCGGTATGGCCGTTGGCAAACCGGATATTAATATGATCTGTAAAGGCGATGCCTTCCTGGTGGGCGATAAATTTCAGCTGACCGCTTTCCTGGATGGGCAGGATGTTTTCCCTGAGGAAGGAGGCTTTCTCCCGGTCGTTGGGCACGGTCGCCCATTTCCAGTGGTCTTCATTGCTCCAGTAGGTAGCGTTTTTGAAGGCTGGCAGCAGTTTATCTCCTTCGCGTACAATGCTGCCGCCGCAGTGGTCAAAATGCAGGTGCGTTAAAAATACGTCGGTGATGTCGTCCCGGTAAAAGCCGTGCGCCGCAAGGGATTTATCGAGTGTGGCATCGCCGTGCAGGTAATAATGGCTGAAGAATTTGGCGTCCTGTTTATCGCCGATGCCGTTGTCTATCAGTATCAGGCGGTTACCGTCTTCGATGAGGAGGCAACGCATAGCCCAGGTACACAGGTTGTTTTCATCCGCAGGATTCGTCTTGTTCCACAGTGTTTTGGGCACTACGCCAAACATGGCGCCGCCGTCCAGTTTGAAAAAGCCAGTTTCAATGGTATACAACCGCATATTATTTGGTTATTTGGTTATTTGGTTATTGGGGCATTTTGATATTTGGTTATTGGGCTGTTTCTGAAGAGAAAAATAAAGCGCCCTAAACTCAATAACCCAATGTCAAAATACCCAAATTTCTACATCTTCCGTTGCTTCAGCAGTGCGGAAATAATCCACAGCAGGCCGATCACGAAAAACACGACCAGCGCCAGCACGGAGTTGCGCATGTTCTCCGTATAATCATCAATATAGGCAAAAGAAAACATTCCGATTACAATGGACAGCTTTTCAGTAACGTCGTAATAACTGAAGAAGCTGGCGGTGTCTTCGGTTTCGGGCATCAGTTTGGCGTAGGTGGAACGGCTGAGCGATTGTATGCCGCCCATCACCAGGCCTACTGCGGTGGCCAGCAGATAGAAGTCGGTAGCGGTTTGCATTTTGTATCCAGCTATGCAGATACCGATCCATACGATGACAACGCCGATCAATACACGAAGATTGCCGAAGATGCCGGAGAGGCGGGCCATGCCCCACGCGCCGGCAATGGCTACCACCTGGATGATCACCACGGTGCCGATCAGTTTGTCGGACGGGAGGTTCAGTACTTTGCTGCCGAAGATGGTAGCGGCCATCATCACCGTCTGTACGCCCATGCTGTAAAAGAAGAAGCCACGCAGAAAACGTTTCAGCACCGGCATGGTTTTCACCTGGGCATATACTTTACGCAGTTCGTTGAATCCTTCGGTGAAAGCGCCGGCGTTGTGTTTGCTGACGGTGGCTTTGGTGGCCGGCAGCCTGGCGAAAGTGATCTGGGCAAATCCCAGCCACCAAACGCCTACCAGCAGGAAGGTACTCCTGACAGCCTGCCCTTCGTCCAGCCCGAACGGCAGTAGCATCACGAGGGCGAAACCTATCAGTTGCAGCAGTACGGAGCCGATGTAGCCCATGCTGTAGCCGCGGGCGCTGATACGGTCACGGTCTTCAGGCGCGGCTATTTCCGGCAGATAGGAGTTGTAAAACACCAGTCCGCCGCAGTAACCCATGGTGGCCAGCATAAACGCCAGCACGCCCAGCCATAGGGTGCTTTTGGTAAAAAAGAAAAGGGTGGCGCAGGACAGCGAACCCAGGATAGTGAAAAATTTCAGAAAGTTCTTCTTATTGCCCCGGGTGTCGGAAATAGACGACAGGATGGGAGAAGCGATCGCTACCAGCAGGAAAGCCGCTGCCATGGTGTAGTTATACAGGGCAGAGTTGACAAAACGCATCCCCAGGAAGGATACATGTTCGTCGGTGACGGCAAGGAAATAAATCGGGAAAAAGGTAGTAGTGATAACGAGATTGTACACGGAGTTGGCCCAGTCATACATGGCCCAGCCGTTAAGGACTTTTTTGCCGGCAGTAATCATTCGTGAAGACGGTTAGTTGGCAACGAAGATAACAAAATCGCGATATGGCCGCACTATTGTTTGTAGTCGGTGATGCGGATGTGGTGTTTGCACATGAAGTACTCCTGTTCATCGTTGGAGCTGACGATGATGAGGCGGTTATGGCCGTATTGGTTGATCAGTCCCTGGTATAGCGCTACGCCGGCGGCATCGAGGTTGGTACAGGGTTCGTCCAGCAGTAATACGGGCACATCGCTGAGGATGGCCAGCGCCAGTTTGATGCGCTGCTTCATGCCGGAGGAGAAGTTGCGGAGTTGTTTATGGGCGGCCTTTTCCAGTCCGACCATTTCCATGGCCATGGCGGGTGTAATGCCGGGCAGCAGGGATTTGAACTGGGTGTGGAAGGTGATGATCTCGGTGAGGGTGAATTCTTCTATGAGCTCGAGATAGGGGGCTGCAATAGCACAGTACCGGAAAAACGCATCGGGAGCGATGGGTTTTTCCGGTGTGCTGTATTGTACGGTGCCTTCATTGTGTTGAACGGCGCCGCTGATAACCTGTAGTAAAGTGGATTTTCCTGAACCGTTGGGCCCCAGAATCGCGTAGCGTTCTCCTTCCTGGAAGGTGAGGCTCACACCACGAAATATCCAGTCGTAGTTGAAACGTTTACCTGTTTGGTCAAGAGATATCGTCATTGGAATGGGAAGTATAACCTCTCATAATACCACGGCCGGACTCACGGATGAAGGACAGGATCTCGTCTCTTTCGTCGGTGGCAGGGAATTCAGCTTCGATGATGCTGATGGCCTTGGATAATTTATAGCCCTTCACAAAAATCACACGGTAAATATCCAGGATATGATTGATTTTTTCCAGGGAGAAACCTCTTCTTTTCAGGCCTACCGAGTTGATACCCACATAGGAGAGGGGTTCACGGGCGGCTTTAACGTAAGGGGGTACATCTTTTCTGACAAGGGAGCCGCCGGTAACGAAGGCGTGGTCGCCTACTTTACAGAACTGCTGGATGGCCACCATGCCGGCCAGTACCACGTGGTCGCCCACGGTGATATGTCCTGCGAGGGTGGTGTTGTTGGAGAAGATGCAGTGGTTGCCCACTTCGCAGTCGTGCGCAATGTGGCCGTAAGCCATGATCAGGCAGTTATCGCCGATCCTGGTTTTCCACTTGTCGCGCGTGCCGCGGTTGATGGTCACGAATTCACGGATAGTAGTGTTGTTCCCGATTTCCACAGTGGTTTCTTCACCCGCATATTTTAAGTCCTGAGGGATAGCAGAAATAACGGCGCCCGGAAAGATGCGGCAGTTTTTACCGATGCGGGCTCCTTCCATGATAGTCACGTTGGAGCCTATCCAGGTGCCGTCGCCGATTTCTACATTTTTGTGGATGACGGTGAACGGATCAATTTTAACATTAGGCGCTACTTTGGCGTCCGGATGTATGTATGTAAGCGGGTGGATCATTGCTTTTATTTGCCTTCTCTGGTTTTTATAATTTGTGCTATCATGTCGGCTTCGGTAGCAACCTTATTGCCAATGAAAACCGTTCCCCGCATTTCCACGAGCCCTCTTCTGATGGGGCTCAGCAGTTCCATTTTCAGGATCATGGTGTCTCCCGGCACGACTTTCTGTTTGAATTTACAGTTGTCGATTTTCAGGAAGTAGGTGTCGTAATTCTCCGGGTCCGGTACGCGGTTCAGTGCCAGGATGCCGCCTACCTGGGCCAGCGCTTCGAGCTGTAAAACGCCCGGCATCACCGGGTTGGCCGGGAAGTGCCCCTGGAAGAAATGTTCGTTGAAAGTGACGTTTTTGATACCAACCACTCTCTCTTCGCCCAGTTCAATGATTTTGTCTACCAGCAGCATCGGATAACGGTGTGGCAGCGTTCTTTCGATACGGGGAGTATCAAAAATCGGCGGCTGGTTGGGATCGTATACCGGAACGTCTTTATTGTGCTTGTTCTTTTTGATATAAGCCTTGATCTTACGGGCAAACTCCACGTTGGAAGCATGACCCGGACGGTTGGCGATGATATGCGCCTTGATGGGATAGCCAATCAGGGCCAGGTCGCCCACTACGTCCAGCAGTTTGTGACGTGCCGGCTCGTTGGGGAAACGCAGCTCAATATTATTGAGGATACCTTCGCGTTGTACTGACATCGTTTCGCGGTTAAAGGCTTTGGCGAGGCGGGTCATATCCTCCTCGTTTACAGCGCGGTCTACCACCACGATGGCGTTGTTGATATCGCCGCCTTTGATCAGGTTGTTGTTCAGCAGGTACTCCAGCTCGTGAAGGAAGCAGAACGTGCGGGAGGAGGCGATCTCGTTCCGGAAGTTCTCAATGCTCTTCATTTTCGCGTGCTGGGTGCCCAGTACGGGAGAGTTGAAGTCGATCAGGCAGGTGATGCTGTAGTCCAGTGCCGGCAGCGCTACCATCTCTACTTTTTTTTGTTCGTCGTAGTAGCTGATGTTGGTATCTATGGTATAATAGATCTTTTTGGCGTCCTGGTCCTGTATCCCTGTTTTCTCGATGGCTTCGATGAAGGGGAGGGAACTGCCGTCCATGATAGGAATTTCCGGGCCGTCCAGCTCAATCAGTACGTTGTCAACACCGGTACCTACCAGCGCTGCCAGCAGGTGCTCGATCGTGCTCACACGGGCGCCGTTATGTTCCAGCGTGGTGCCGCGGGCGGTATCTACTACGTAGTCCACGTCCGCTTTTACAACGGGCTGGTTAGGCAGGTCTACACGTTGGAATTTGATGCCGGACCCCGGGGATGCCGGTTTCAGCGTCATGTTTACACTGGCTCCTGTATGCAAACCCACACCCGAAATGCTGATGTCGCCTTTCAGGGTATGCTGGTTCTGCAACTGTTGATTTTCCATCATATTAACTAATGTATAACTGTTTGATCTTCAAGTTAATTAAACCCCTGCTTTTTCCTGTAACAGTTGTTTTACCATCTCCTCTAATTCCTTCACGCGTTTTTCAAGGTCCGGCAAATTTCTAAAAATTGCCTGACTTTTCAGCGAACTTTTATAATCGTAGGCCGGGGAGCCGGTGAGGGAGCTGTTGGGAACAGTGATGGACTTGGAAAGTCCGCTCTGGGCGTTGATCTTGGTGCCGTCAGCGATGTGGATATGGCCTACCATGCCCACCTGGCCGCCGATCACACAGTTCTGGCCGATTTTGGTGCTGCCGGAAACGCCGGTCTGCGCAGCAATCACGGTGTTCAGCCCGATGTCCACATTGTGGGCCACCTGGATCAGGTTGTCCAGTTTCACCCCCTGGCGGATGATGGTGGAACCCATCGTTGCCCGGTCAATGGTAGTATTGGCGCCGATTTCCACGTCGTCGTGGATCACCACGTTGCCGATCTGCGGTACTTTTTTATAGGAACCGTCGGGCTGCGGCGCAAAACCGAAACCATCGCCACCGATCACGCAACCGGCATGCAGGATGGTGCGGCTGCCTACGATACAGTTGTCATATACTTTTACGCCGGGGTACAGCACCGCGTCGTCGTTTACAATGACGTTCTCGCCCAGGTATACCCCCGGGTATATTTTTACGTTATTGCCCAGTACCACGTTTTCGCCCAGGTAGGCAAACGCGCCCACAAATACGTTCTGCCCCATCTTTACAGACTGGGGAATGTGGGAAGGTTGCTGGATGCCGGATTTGTTGCCGGTCAGGTAACGGTATTTCTCCAATAACAGGGCAAAACTGCTGTATGCGTCTTTTACCCGGATAAGCGTGGAATGGATAGGGCGTTCTATCACCAGGCTTTCATTCACAATCAGAATGGATGCTTTCGTCGTATATATGAACTCTTCATACTTAGGATTGGCAATAAAACTGAGCATGCCCTCGCCTGCCTCTTCGATTTTGGCGATGTTGCTCACCTTCACGTCCGGATTTCCCTCCAGCTTACCATCTAACATGGTCGCTAACTGTAATGCGCTAAACTGCATAAATAATATTTGTAATGTTTTCCAGGCCTACTCCGGAATGTATGAAATTATTCTTTAATGTTTTAAAGCTTGTAAAACGTTGTTAGCCTAGATTTTTGGATGACAAATGTAGAATTTTTTTACCGGTATAGCCAGTGTGTGACTAATCAATGCGTTGTCTATCGAGGAAATGTCTTTTACAGTTCCGTCTTTAAACAGGATATTGATCTTTTCATCGTTTACGTTATAAGCCCTCAGCGAGGCCACATCCGTGAAAACAAAATAATCAAGGTCACTGTCTGTGATCTGCCATTTTTGTGCCACCTGTTGGCGAAGCAGGTCCACCGCACTGTTGTCGAACGGTTCGTTGGTTAATACTACTTTGAATAACTCCCTGTTAATGAGCCATTTACATAAAAGTGACAGTACTTTGTCCGGGTGCTCCGACCAGACTTTGATGGCTCCCATGATATCATAATCATCCAACATGCAGAACAGTCGCAGACAATCAGGCTCCCGTTCGAAATTGTCTTTGCTGACCGTATTATACAGGAAATAGGACAGTGCCGGCGAACAAAACAGCTGCTGGCCGTCCTGTGCCAGGGCTTTGGCCCGCTGCAGGATCTTTACCAGCATGTTTTCCGCGCTCAGTACCGTTTTATGCAGGTATACCTGCCAGTACATGAGCCGGCGCGCCACAATGAACTTCTCAATGGAATAGATGCCCTTCTCTTCTACCATCAGCTCTCCCTGGTGTACGGTCAGCATCTTGATAATGCGATCGTAGCCGATAGTGCCTTCGGCCACACCGGTAAAAAAGCTGTCGCGGTTCAGATAGTCCATCCTGTCTACGTCTAACTGGCTGGAAACCAGTTGATGCAGGAACTTCTTATGATAACGGCCATTAAAAATATCGAGAGTAAGTGACAGTGCTCCGTCCATCTGGCGGTTGAGGTCTTCCATCAGCCACTGGGAGATAGCTTCATGGGAAACGTCCTCGATGATACCATTCTCCAGTGCATGGGAATAAGGCCCGTGGCCAATGTCATGCAGCAAAATGGCCAGTTTGGCGGCTACCTCTTCTTCAGGCGAAATATCCACGCCTTTGCTCTTCAGCTCCTGAAGGGCCATGGTCATCAGATGATAGGCGCCGAGACTGTGATGAAAACGCGTATGCATGGCCCCCGGGTATACCAGGTGTGCCAGTGCCATCTGGTGTATCCGGCGTAAACGCTGGTAACAGGGGTGGGAAAGGAGGTTAAAAATCAACGGGTGATCTATGGTAATAAAGCCATACACCGGATCATTAACAATTTTTCGCTTGCGTTCGGTCATTGCATCAGATTATTCAATTTCAAATGCCTAAGCGCACCTGAAATCCATAGTGCCATTATGCAAAACTACACTATGAATTAATTATATGTATTTTTTTTACTTATAATGACGCTTTGAAGAGGGGAAACCCCTATTCACAGTAAAAAACAATTGGTAGGTTACAGGTAGAAAATTGTTATACGCGAAGGTAATTAACTTTGAGGACCGACCCGCTTTTTCCATCCCGGTTTTTGCCCGCATGACCCATTTTTAACATATAATTACGCCAAACCAGGATACGGGGAATGATTTTTGCCAAAAAATAGCGGTAATTTTCTGTTTTCCGCAACCATAAAACGAACTATGAGCCAGATCAACATACTATGGGTAGATGATGAAATAGAGTCCCTCAAATCACAGATTATTTTTCTCGAAAGCAAAGGTTATAACGTATCCGCCCTCACCAACGGCTATGACGCACTGGAGTTTCTGAAAGAACAGGTGGTGGACGTGGTACTGCTCGACGAATCCATGCCGGGACTTACCGGCCTGGAAACACTGGGAAAAATCAAAGAGATAGACCAGCAGATACCCGTAGTGATGATCACCAAAAATGAGGCGGAAAATGTCATGGACGACGCCATCGGCGCGCAGATCACCGACTACCTGATCAAGCCGGTCAACCCCAACCAGGTGTGGTTATCGCTCAAAAAAATCATCGACAATAAAAGGCTGGTGGCCGAAAAAACGACCACCGCCTACCAGCAGGAATTCCGCTCCCTGTTTATGGCGCTCAGTTCCAACCCGGACCACAACGAGTGGATGGACATCTACAAAAAACTGGTGTACTGGGAAATGGAGATGACCAAAGCCAACAGCCCGGAAATGCTGGAAGTGTTCAACACCCAGAAAGCGGAAGCCAATACGGAATTTGCCAAATTCATCAGCCGCAACTATTCCAACTGGCTGCATCCCAAAGCCACAGAAGCGCCGGTGATGTCGCACACGCTCTTCTCCAAAAAGATCGTTCCCCTGATGGACCCCGACGTGCCGAATGTGTTCCTGCTGATAGACAACCTGCGGCTGGACCAGTTCAAGGCCATCCTCCCCATCTTCCAGGAATCTTTCAGAATGGTGGAAGAAGATACGTTCTACAGCATCCTGCCTACCAGCACCCAATACAGCCGCAATGCCATCTTCGCCGGACTGCTGCCGATAGACATCGAACACAGGTTCCCCGAAGAATGGAAAAACGACGATGAAGAAGGTGGCAAAAACCTGTATGAAGAGAAGTTCTTCGCCGCCCAGCTGCAACGGCTGAAGATGGACAGCCGGTTTTCCTACACCAAGGTCACCAACCATACCGACGCGCAACACATGCTCAGCAACATCCACAACCTGCTGGACTACCCGCTGAGCATCATCGTATACAACTTTGTGGATATGCTCAGTCATGCCCGCACGGAAATGGAAGTGCTCAAGGAACTGGCCAGCGATGAAACATCCTACCGTTCCCTCACCGCCAGCTGGTTTGAACACAGTCCGCTGCACCAGGCGCTCAAACGCATCGGCGATAAAAAGATCAACCTCATCATCGCTACCGACCACGGCAGCGTGCGGGTGAAGACACCGGTAAAAGTGATCGGCGATAAACAAACCACTACCAACCTGCGCTATAAACACGGCCGCAACCTTAACTACGATCCGAAGGAAGTACTGGCTTTCCGCGATCCGAGAGATGCCGGTCTTCCCAAGCCCAACGTCAACTCCTCCTACATTTTTGCCCGTGGCGATGGTTACCTGTGCTATCCCAACAACTACAATTATTTTGTGAACTATTACCGCAATACCTTCCAGCATGGAGGTATTTCACTGGAGGAGATGATCGTTCCGGTAGTAAGAATGGTTTCCAAATAGAGAATTACGAATTACGAATTACGAATTACGAATTGAGGGCTGCCTTTTGGAAAGGTTACTTGACAGCCAGCCCATAAAACAGCCCTCAATTCGTAATTCGTAATTCGTAATTGTTTAAATTTGTAGCATGAATATTAAGATCACACCTAATAACCTGACCAAGCTGGAGAAGATTTTTGAAGATGCAAAATACCTGTTGCGTTTTGAAAAAGGTTCTTTCACTTCCGGTTATTGTATCCTTGAAGACAAAAAGGTTGTGGTGATCAATAAATTCCTGAACCTGGAAGGACGTATCAACACGCTGCTGGATATTTTATCCACGCTGCCGCTGAATGAGGAATTGCTCACCGCAGAGTCGCACAAGCTCTACAGGCAGATCCTGAACAGTAAGCCCGCGCAGGATGCCGGAGAGGCAGCCGGCGCCGGGGAACAGGCATCAGAAAACTAACGCTACGGATGAAAGTTACATTTCTTGGAACAGGCACATCACAGGGAGTACCGGTCATCGCTTGCGGTTGCGAAGTATGCACTTCTGTCAATCCCAAAGACAACCGCCTGAGAAGCAGTATCTTTATTTCTTCGCCGGCAGGCAATATTGTGGTAGACACCACGCCTGACTTCCGTTATCAGATGCTGCGGGCGAAGGTAAAACACCTCGAAGCCGTACTGATCACCCATTCGCATAAAGATCATATCGCCGGGATGGACGACATCCGGGCATTCAACTATTTCCAGCAGGGCGCTATCGATATCTACGCCACTGATTTTTCGCAGAACATTATCATGCGTGAATTCGCCTACGCCTTTGCGGATTTCAAATACCCCGGCATCCCGGAAATTAACCTGAAAACCATTGACGACGCGCCGTTTGAGATCAACGGACTCACGATCACGCCTATACAGGTGATGCACTATAAAATGCCGGTGATGGGTTTCCGGATTCATGACTTCACGTATATCACCGACGCCAACTTCATCGCTCCGGAGGAAAAGGAAAAGATCCGCGGCTCCAAAGTGCTGGTGCTGAACGCCCTGCGGAGAGAAAAACACATCTCTCATTTTACCCTCGACGAAGCCATAGCGCTGGGCCGCGAGCTGGAAGTGCCGCAGGTGTATTTTACGCATATCAGCCATCAGATGGGCCTGCACGACGAGGTGATGAAGGAGTTGCCCGACGGCATGGCGCTGGCTTATGACGGCCTTACGCTGGAAATATAACGGCGTTTACTTCCTGTTAACATTTTCCTGGCAACAGTGCATTAACTTGGGGACAAGCGATAACCCCAAATATGCACAAAACTCCCCTGAAAGAATTATTCCGCTTTTCCCGTAAGGAACAGGCAGGGATCATCCTGTTGCTGCTGCTGGTATGGCTGACCCATCGGGCGCCCGACCTTTGGTTTTATTTGTATCCCGTAACGCTGCCGGATACCACCGGTTGCGCGGCGGCCCTGCGTTCGCTGGACGCCGCAGCTGCCGAAGCACAACGTGCGCCCGCGGACGACAGTGTAGCCGCTGCCGTTGTGCCCCGCGCTTTGTTTTATTTCGATCCGAATACGCTGCCGGCGGAGGACTGGCAGCGGCTGGGCGTCAGCCCGCGGACAGCCGCCACCATCGATCGTTACCGGCAGAAGGGCGGGCGGTTCCGTACGGCGGCCGACCTGGCACGGATATACGGACTGGCGCCCGCGTTGTGCCGGCAGCTGCAGCCCTATGTGCGGATCACGCGTGCTGTCGCCTGCCGGGACAGTACCCGGCAGGCGGAACGCAGGGATACGGCGTATCATTACAGGGAGTATCACCGTAAGCCGCCGCCCCGGGCGATCGATGTGAACGCCGCCGATACGGCCGAATGGCAGTCGTTGCCGGGCATAGGGCCGGGATTTGCGAGGCGTATCGTCGCCTTCCGGGAGAAGCTGGGCGGGTTCTACGACATCAGCCAGGTAGGCGAATGTTATGGTTTGCCGGATAGCACCTTTAAAAAAATTCAACCTTTCTTACAGATCGGTAATAGATCTCTAAAAAAAATAGACCTCAACCTCACAGATGAAAAATCTTTGGCTGCACATCCATACATACGCTATAAACTGGCCCGTCTGATCGTACAGTACCGCAGTGCCCACGGGGGTTTCAGGCGTGTTGAAGAGCTGCGGCAGCTGCCGTTGGTGGATGACGTTATTTATCGTAAAATTGAACATTACATTGTAATCACTTTTTAAACCCGCACGTTATGAATTTTGAGCCAACGGATATGCAGCAACAGATCGCGCAAATGATCCGGGATTTCGGAAAAACACATATTGTACCGCACGTGTTGGAGTGGGACGAAGCACAGGAATTTCCTGTAACGTTGTTCAAACAACTGGGCGGGCTGGGATTAATGGGAGTACTGGTACCACAGGAATATGGCGGCAGCGGTATGGGATACCTGGAATATGTGACCGTTGTCAGCGAGATCGCCCGCTTCTGCGGCGCTATCGGCCTGAGTGTGGCGGCGCACAATTCGCTGTGCACAGGTCATATCCTCCAGTTTGGTAATGAAGAGCAGAAAAAGAAATACCTGCCCAAACTCGCTACTGCTGAGTGGATCGGCGCATGGGGCCTTACAGAGCCCAACACCGGTTCCGACGCCATGAACATGAAATGCGTAGCGAAAAAAGACGGCGACCACTGGGTGCTCAATGGCACCAAGTGCTGGATCACACACGGCAAAAGCTGCGATGTGGCCGTAGTGATAGCCCGCACCGGCGATGTACGGGACAGTCACGGTATGACCGCCTTTGTGGTGGAGAAAGGCACACCGGGCTTCAGTGGCGGCAAAAAAGAAAATAAGCTGGGCATGCGCGCTTCTGAAACTGCAGAAATGATTTTTGACAATTGCCGTATTCCGGCGGAAAACATGCTGGGCGCGGAAGGAGACGGGTTCATTCAGTCCATGAAAGTGCTGGACGGCGGTCGTATCTCTATTGCGGCGCTGTCGCTGGGCATCGCCATGGGCGCACGGGACGCCGCAGTGAAATATGCGAAGGAAAGGCACCAGTTCGACCAGCCTATCGCTTCGTTCCAGGGCGTTTCTTTTAAGCTGGCGGATATGGCCACCGAGATAGAAGCCGCTACGCTGCTGACTTTGCAGGCCGCAGACATGAAAAACCGCGGCGTGAAAATGACCAAGGAAGCCGCCATGGCTAAATATTACGCATCCGAAGTCGCCGTAAGGGTGGCGAACGACGCCGTGCAGATTTTTGGTGGTTATGGCTATACGAAAGACTTCCCCGTCGAGAAATTTTATCGTGATGCAAAATTATGCACCATCGGAGAGGGCACGTCCGAAATACAGAAGATTGTCATCGCCAGAGAGGCATTAAGATAACTACAGCGAATTATTTATTGATTTTGATAGGATTGGGATAAGCGAATTTTTTTAATTTAAAAAAAGATAAAGGGCAAACCATTTATCTTTTTTGACAATAAAATGAAATATTACCCCTTTAGTGTTATTTAATATTGCAAAAGGAACGTTAAATTTGGGTTAATTCATCACTCTTTACCGTTTATCAACCTTAACACAAAATCAAAGAAAGATTTGAAACACTTTTACGCACAGGAAAGCACCCTTTAAAACGGGTGCTTTCTTATACCGGAAAAGCCCTTATCTTCATCTTACTAATAGCATTACGACCTGTAATCCACGTTATGCTTTCCTACGTTAAAAGCATCTTTACCCCAAAAATGAGTAGTACTACTGATATCCGGCAAATTTCCCCGTTTTAATTTTACCGCCTGATTCCTAAACCAACAATTGTAACCATCATGTTCCCCAAAGTCCTGAAGTGGACCGGCATTGTATTGCTGGGCCTCGCAACATTGTTGCTCCTTGTTTCCGGTATTTTCTTTTATCTGTACGGCACACATGCCGACAAGCGTTATGCGGTAACGGTGCGCCCCATAGACATCCCGCATGATTCGGCCACTATCGCCGCGGGCGCCCATCTTTTTGCTATTAAAGGTTGCAGTGACTGTCACGGTGCGGACCTGGGCGGTAAAGTATTCTTTGATGATCCGGCCGTAGGCCGTTTAGTGGGCGCCAATCTCACGGGCGGGCAGGGCGGCCGTCCGGCGGGCTACACGGACCAGGACTGGCTGCGGGCCATGCGACATGGCATTGGCGCTGACAATAAAAGCCTCAAACTGATGCCTTCCTATGAGTATGCGAAGCTGTCCGACAAAGATATGGCTGCGCTGATTGCTTTCTGTAAAGCACAACCGCCGGTCAACAGGAGCCTGCCGCCTACGACGACCGGTCCGCTCGGTAAAGTGCTGACAGTATTGGGAAAGCTGCCGCTTTTCCCTGCAGAAAAGATAGATCATGCTTATCAGCAACCCGCTACGGTGGCGGTTTCTGTAACGAGAGCCTACGGTGAATACCTGTCGGTGTCCTGCTCGGGATGTCATAATCCCCGCTTCACTGGTGGCGACAGTCCTGTTCCCGGTGGCAAAAAGGTGGCTGATATCACCTCTAAGGGAAACGTGGGCAGGTGGACCGCGCAGGAGTTTATTGCCACGTTGCGTACGGGGAATACGCCCGAAGGGCTGAAGCTTAAAAACGATGAGATGCCCTGGAGTATGACGGCGCAGTACTCTGATGAAGAGCTGCAGGCGTTGTTTCTGTACCTGAAAAGCCTGTAAGGCCCGTGTAAACGGAAAGCCCCGTTGACCGCGTCAACGGGGCTTTCCGTTTAATATTTTCGGGTGGCTGGTTATGCCTGTTTTTTCTCCTTGTTGAAGAGGTCGGAGATTTTTTCTTTGGCGTCTTCCGCCCAGTCTTCCGCTTTATCTTTCCAGTCTTCTGCTTTGTCTTTTACATCGTCGAGGAAGTCATTGGCTTTGTCCATGAAGCCTTCTTTCTTTTCGCCGGGTTTGTCGGACATATTGGCAAACCAGGTATCTACAGTACCCGCAATAAAGGGAGGAAGTTTGCCTTTCACATATTCTTTGATCACTTCAATCGACTGGGCGGCCTGTTCAGGGGTGAGGCCGGCTTTGGCCTGTAATTGCTGAATAAGTTCCTGCATAATAGTGGGTTTTAAAGGTTAATTACAAAGACAATTACGAATTACAAATTACGAATTACGAATTACGAATTACGAATGAAGGGTAGTTTTATCGGGCGGCTATTAAGTAACCTTTCCAAAAGGCAGCCTTTAATTCGTAATTCGTAATTTGTAATTCGTAATTGGCTACGCTACTTTGAGCTTCGATAAGGTAGACTGTTCCAGTTTAGCCTGGGCGTACTCTTTCGTCAGCGCAAAAGTGGTTTCGTTGGCGGATGGCAGTTCATACATGGCATCGCTCAGCACCACTTCGCAGATAGACCGGAGGCCGCGGGCACCCAGTTTGTATTCCATAGCTTTGTCCACGATGTATTCGATCGCTTCGGCTTCCACCTGGAGGTCGATGTTTTCGATAGAGAACAGTTTCTTGTATTGTTTGATCAGTGCGTTCTTCGGCTCGGTGAGGATCGCTTTCAGGGTGTCTCGGTCCAGCGAGTTGAGATAGGTCACTACCGGCAGACGTCCCAGTAATTCCGGGATCAGGCCGAAGGATTTCAGGTCCTGGGAATTCACATACCGGAGGATCTGTTTCCTGTTCTCTTCTTCTTTGTCTTTGTTGACAGTGAAGCCGATGGAATGGGTCTGTACTCTTCTGCTGATGATACGGTCTATACCGTCAAAAGCGCCGCCGCAGATGAACAGGATGTTGCTGGTGTTCAGCTTGATCAGTTTCTGTTCGGGGTGTTTACGGCCGCCCTGTGGGGGAACCAGTACTTCGGCGCCTTCCAGCAGTTTGAGCAAGCCCTGTTGCACGCCTTCGCCGCTTACATCACGGGTGATGGAAGGGTTATCGTTTTTACGGGCGATTTTATCGATTTCATCGATGTATACGATGCCGCGTTCCGCAGCTTCCACGTCGTAGTTGCATACCTGCAGCAGGCGGCTGAGGATACTTTCCACGTCTTCCCCTACGTAGCCGGCTTCTGTGAATACAGTGGCGTCTACGATGGTGAAGGGTACGTTGAGCTGTTTGGCGATGGATTTGGCCAGCAGGGTTTTACCGGTACCGGTTTCACCGACCATGATGATATTGGATTTTTCAATTTCCACTTCATCGTCTCCTATTTGCTGGTTGAGCCTTTTGTAGTGGTTGTATACCGCTACGGCCAGTATTTTTTTGGCATCGTCCTGCCCGATCACGTATTCATCCAGGAACTTCTTCATGTCCATGGGCTTGGCTACTTTGGGCATAGCGCTGGCAGTGGTGGGTGCAGATTTTTTGCCGGGAGTGAAAAGCTCCGCGTCAATGATCTCCTGCGCGTTGGCCACACAGTTTTCACAGATATGTCCTTCTGCGCCCGCAATCAGTATCTGCACATCATCTTTGGAGCGGCTGCAGAAAGAACAACGAATTTTCGATTCTTTCATTTTCAGAATAAATTATTTTTCGACGAATCTCAAGTCCTGCAATCTCGTTACAGGGTTACAAATTTACACTAAAAATCCGGGCGGGCGGAAAATAAAACAGCCCCGCCTGAGGCGGGACTGTTAAAGTTATCTTAACCGGCCAGGATGTTCCTGATCAGTCCGGATATTGTCGTTGTTACGGGATAAATCAAGCATTCTCAGGATTTAACAATTACTATTTATGCTATATCTGTTGTTTCTTGACGCCCGGTTACCGGATTACTGGGGAGTATCCAGTTGTTTTTTCGGATTTTTCTGAAGAACGTCGTCGATGATGCCATATTCTTTGGCTTCGTCGGCGGTCATCCAGTAGTCACGGTCAGAGTCTTTTTCCACTTTTTTCACGGGTTGACCGCAGTGACCGGCAATGATTTCGTTCAGCTCTTTTTTCAGCTTAACGAACTCACGGGCAGTGATTTCGATATCAGAAGTCTGACCTTCAGCGCCGCCGTGAGGCTGGTGGATCATTACGCGGGCGTGTTTCAGGGCAGTACGTTTGCCTTTGGAGCCGGCTACCAGCAGTACAGCGCCGAAAGAGGCGGCCATACCGGTACAGATAGTGGCTACGTCAGGAGAAATGATCTGCATGGTGTCATAAATGCCCAGGCCTGCGTATACGCTGCCACCGGGGCTATTGATGTACATCTGAATATCACGGTTGCGGTCGGAAGACTCCAGGAACAGTAGCTGTGCGGTGATCACGTTCGCCACATAGTCATTTACCGGGTCGCCGAGGAAAATGATACGATCAGCCATCAGCCTGGAGAATACGTCCATCTGCGTCATATTCATCTGGCGTTCTTCCAGGATGTAGGGAGTCAGGCTGTTGATAGAGTGGCTCTTGGCATAGCTGTCTACTACCAGGCTGCTGATTCCGCGGTGTTTAATGGCATATCTTCTGAATTCGTCGTTATTAATGTTCATGATGGTGATGTTTATGAGGTAAATTAACAAATTCTTCTGCTTTGATTTCCTCTTCTTTCACGTTCACCTTGGTCTCAGCCCAGTCAAACAACTTGGCGGTGATCATTTCGCGGTAAGTCTGGTCAACAAATTTTTCGTCCTGCAGCAGGCGGTCCAGGTAGCTGTCCAGCCATTCAGCTCCATCAGCGGCAGCACCGCCGTAGTAGCCCAGTACTTTTTGTTTGGCGTTCTCTCTCAGGTCTTCGAAAGAAACTTCCAGTTTATTGTCACGGACCAGTTTATCGCTGATCAGCGTCCAGCGCAGTTGATGGTCGAAACCCGGGAATTCTTTTTCAGCTTCTTCTGCGGTTTTAGGTTTTTCACCACCTACCTGCAGCCAGCGTTTCAGGAAATCCTTTGGTAATTCGATCGGCGTTTCGTGAACCAGCACTTCAAACAGGTCGTTGTGCATATGGTTGCGGCTTTCTGAATCCCAGTATTTCGCGATTTCTTCTTTCAGTTTAGCGCGGAAAGCCTCTTCAGTGGTGATGCTGTCAGCAGGATAAACTTCTTTGAAGAACTCTTCGTTCAATTCTCTTTTTTCGATCAGGGTGATCTTGGTGATAGTCAGTTTGAAGTGCTTTTTAGCGGCTTCTTTATCGCCGGTTTCAAAGCCCAGATCTTTCAGGATCCAGCCCAAACGTTGTTCATCGAAAGATTTGCCCAGTTCAATAACAATGCTGTCGTTGATTTTTTTGCCTTTCAGCTCAGCCTGAACAGCGTCAGTGAAGTATTTTACCAGCAGGCTGTTTTCTTTGTTGATACCACCTTCTACTACGTTGCCTTTGGCATCTGCTTCCTCAAAAGTAACGTTGATGATGTCGTCTTCGGTGGAAACGGCTTCTGCTTCAGAAGGTTTGCCGCCTTTCAGCTGTAAACGCTGTAATTCGTCGTTTACCATCTCGTCGGTTACAGTTACTTTGTAACGGGTAAGGGTGGTTTTGTTGTTCTCGAGCGGAGTTACCTCAAAAGTTGGTTTCAGGCCTACTTCAAACTCGAAAGCATATTCTTCCGGATTAGCAAAATCGAGGTTTTTAGCGGTTTTTTCCAGAGAGAGCGGCTGACCGAAGATCTCCAGTTTTTCTGCCTGTACATAACCCATCAGCTCTTTTTCCACGGTTTTCAGCACTTCGTCGCCGAAAATGGCCGGACCGTGCATCTTCTTAACCATACCGGCAGGCACCATTCCTTTACGGAAGCCCGGGATGTTTGCATTCTTGCTGAATTGTTTTACTGCTTTGTCAAAATTAGGAAGGTAATCTTCCTGGCTCACTTTCACAGTGATCTTATCGTTCAATAAACCAATGTTTTCTCTGGTAACGGTTGCCATAATTGAATTGTATAAAAATGTTCTTTAAGAAGCAATAATGATTCCTTGTTTGATTTTCTGCCATGAAGTCACAAACGGCAAGCAGGAATGGCAGGAAACTAAAAAATAATAAAAGACAATTGATTAGGTGAGAGCGCGTCAGATAGGAACGCAGTGACAATGAAAGTGAAGGAAAGCATAGCATTATCACGTTGCCATATTGACACATTGCCACTTAATGTAAGTGTCCGGGTGGAGGGACTCGAACCCCCATGCCTTGCGGCACCAGATCCTAAGTCTGGCATGTCTACCAATTTCACCACACCCGGAACTGATAAAAATAAGAACTTTTGCTTTTCAGCCGTCAGCCCCGAGAGCCGCGTGAAAATAAAAAAAAAAGCAGTCCTTTCTTACTCAAAAAGGACTGCAAAGGTATTATTTTCTATGAATTAAAAAAATTTGTGAACAGAATCCGGGAGAAAGGCCCCAGCCACTCCTCTTACAGCCATCCCATGGCGGGAAAGCGGTCATTCAGCCTGCTGCCGGTTTCCAGCCAGCGGCCGGCAATAGTGGCGTAGAGGCTGCGGAAATCGGTCTGTACCGGCAAATGCCCTCCCGTCAGCCTGCAGGGCTCAATTCCCCACTGCTTCAGCCGGCTGCCGAAAATATACACCTGGCCGCCTTCGCCATGATCGGTGCCCCGGCGCACATTTTCGCCTATACTGCGGCCAAACTCCGACCAGGTGACCACCAGCGTATCGTCCAGTTGCCCGCCCCGCTCCAGTGCCTGCATAAACCGGCTTACGCCCCGGGCATAAACCCCCAGCAAGCCGTCATGCTGCACCCGCTGGAACTGATGCGTGTCGAAGCCGTCCAGCGCCACATGATAAACACGGGTGGCATCTCCCTGCATGATCCTGCGGGTGACATCTTCCAGGGAAACATCAAAATCCTGTTCCCCGTAATCCGTCACAGGCACGCCGGCAGGTAACCAGTGATTGGCTTCCAGCCCCTGGCAGCAACCGGTGCGCCAGATCTGCCCGGAATGATAATGGGAAGGGTCGGTGTCGGGATAACCAACCTGCTGCAATACGAGCAGCTGCCGCCGTTCGTACAGGGGCATCAGCTCCTTCAGCGCCGGATGAAAGCCCCAGCCATCGGCTGCCGGCAGTACTTCTTCTGCCTGGACGGCCAGCATGGGCCGCTGCTGGTAATAGTGCGGCTGTCCATAGGGAATCACGGTGTTCAGCCCGTCGTTGCCGCCCTGCAGGCGGATAAATACCACCCTGCGCCCGGCGGCGGCTACAGGCGCTTTGGCCACGGCTGCCTGCACAAAGGCGGGTAATAACAACATGCCGGATGCCAGGCCCGACTGCCTTAAAAAATCTCTCCTTTTCATACTGGCTGTTTTGATGCTTTATACCCGTTGAGGCCATAAAACAGGATGTAGAGATAACAGATCACCGGTACCAGGAAAGCGATCTGCCAGGTGGCGTGGTCTTTCAACAAGCCCTGGGCGTAGGAAATCACCGCCCCGCCGCAAATGGCGGTGGACAGCAGTCCTGATGCCGCCGTGGTATGACGGCCTACCCCTTCTACCGAAAGCGAAAAAATGGTGGCAAACATAACGGCGTTGCATAAGCCCACCGCGATCATGCTCCACACGGCCACAAGGCCGGTGGTGCTCACAGACAACAGGACCAGCGCCACGGCCCCCACTGCACAGACGGCCAGCACCCGCGCCGGCGGCAGCACCCGCAGGAGGCCCGCACCCGCTAAACGCCCTACGAGCATGCCTCCCCAGTAAAAAGCCACGTAGTTGTTGGCCACATTCTCGGGAACGTCCAGAAGATCGGTGATATAGTTGGTCAGGAAAGTACCGATAGATACCTCCGCGCCTACGTATACGAATATGCCGATAACGCCGAAACGCAGGTTCCGGAAGGAGAATACGCCCTTGCCATCGTCCTGGCCGGTTTTACCGGCGCTGCCGGTAGTGCTGATAACGGGAAGGGACAAACGCGAAACGATAAAGGCAATCAGCAGCAACAGCGCAGCGATGCCCAGGTAGGGATACCTGACCGCCTCGCTGGAGGCATGCGATTCTTCGAGCTTCGCCAGGATAAAATGCGCGCCGAACAGCGGCGCCACCGTAGTGCCGGCAGACCCTACGCCCTGTATCATCGTTAGCCGCGCGGAGGCGGTATTGGCCGGCCCCAGCGCCGTGATGTAAGGGTTGGCGGCCACCTGCAGCAGCACGATGCCGATAGCGATGACAAACAGCGCGGCCAGGAACAGCACGTACTGATGATACACGGAAGCCGGGTAAAATAACAGTCCGCCTACGGCCGCAACGGCAAAGCCCAGCACCATCCCTTTCTTGTAGCCGGTACGGCTCACGATCCTGCCGGCAGGCACAGACATGATGCCGTAGGTGAGAAAGAAATAAAACTGCACGAGCGACGACTGGGAATAACTCAGGGTAAACCCTTTCTTGAAAAAGGGTACCAGCGTATCGTTCAGGCAGGTGATGAACCCCATCATGAAATACAGTACGGCCAGCGAAATCAGCGCAGGCATGTAGGACTGCGTGCTGCCGGTGACCGTCGCGGACGATTGGTTGGTTGTGGATATTACCGCCATAATTATTTCGGTTGAGTAGATAATGTTTGCCTTGCTGCCAGCTGCTGCAGCGTGTTCCAGCTTTGGTAAAGCCCTCTTGGCACATGGAAACAGCCTTTCCATTTACCGCCTTTGAGCGGAAGCAAAGGCTCTCCCTGCCTGTTAAGATAACCAAACCATTCACCATTTTCAGGGTCCGGGAAATGTTTCCAGGTATAATCGTGTACTTTTTTAAACCACTCCCAGCATCTCTCATCGCCGGTATGCAGGTAGCCCTTCAGCAGGCTGATGATAGTTTCAATATGCACCCACCAGAGTTTCTGGTCCCATTCCAGTTGCTGCGGCGGGTACCCTTTTACGTCCAGGAAATAGAAGATGCCGCCGTGTTCCTTGTCCCATCCGTATTCCAGCAGTGTCAGCGCGGTGTCTTTGGCTTTCGTGATCAGCGCGGTATCATTGGTGCGGGTGGCCAGGTCCATTACAAACCACATGGCTTCCAGGCCGTGGCCGGGATTGATCAGCCGGCCCTCGAAGGAATCGGAAAGCCGGCCTTCGGGCGTGATGTTTTCCATGATCAGCCCCGAGTCCGGCTGATAGAAGACTTCCATGACGGTGTGAATGCCTTTTTGAATGGTGTCTTCCACCAGTTGCTTGTCCAGCAGGGATTCCATCTCCAGCACAAGATTGCAGAGGATCATGGGCAGGGCGAAATTCTGCAGGGGACGGGTGCCGGCGATGGCCTTCGAATAATGTCCTTTCGGGTTGTCCTGCCGGCGGAGAATATTATGGAAAGTGCTGATGGCAATATCGCTGTAGTCTGCATTGCCGGTGGCCTGGTACAGCTGTCCGAAAGCCATGGCGGCAAAGCAGTCCGAGAAAATGTTGTAGGGCGCTGTCAGCGGTTCGCCGGTGCGGGTCAGTGAAAAGTACCAGCTGCCGTCTTTGTCGCGGCCGTGTTTCCGGAGAAATTCCGCGCCCTGGACAGCCATATCCAGCCATTCCTGCTTTTGTTCCACTTTGTTGTACAGCATGGCGAAGCACCATACTTCCCGGCATTGCAGCCAGATGAACTTATCGGTGTCGAAGACTTTACCGGCCCTGTCGAGGCAGGTAAAGTAGCCGCCATACTGCTTGTCGGGCGAATGCTGCATCCAGAAAGGGATAACGTCATTCAGAAGGTTGTTGCGGTATAACGCGGCATAATCGTGAAATTCCATTGTTCTGTTCATGCGTCAGAGGGTTTTGAGGTATTCTTTATAGCGGTTATAGAGGTGCCCGGCCTGCAGGTAAGCGGACTGGGGGCTCATAAAATGGGAAAACTCGAAGGTGATGGCTTTGTCGTAGCCTGCTTTGCGGGCGGCTTCCAGCTTCATGCGCAGCTTTTCGAACTTGATGGGCATGAATTTGATGGGCATGTCGCGGTCGAACGACTCGGCGTTGGTCCAGCATTGGATGCCGTAGCGGTCGGCCATTTTTTTGTTGACGGCAAAGAAATCGGGCAGCTCGTGAAATTCGATATGGCCGTCCTGGAAGGCTACGGCGTCTACCACGCCTTTGATGCCATCGAATATTTCGCTCCATTCGCTTTCATGTTGTTTCAATGATACCGCGTCTTCCTTGGTAATAGTGGAAGAAGCGGCCATGACGGCCTTTTTGCCGTCTATCCATGGAGAAATGAGCGTGGGCAGGTTGTTGGAGATGTCTTTGCAATGCTTGCCCAGCTTGGCGTAGAGGTCTATCACCTTACCGGTGCGGCGGCTTACTTCCTGCGTGAGGTACCATCCCTGGAAGGATTTATAATGACCGTAATTCTTCCATACTTCGTCGATCACTTTCAGGTTGATGTCCACTTCTTTCTGGAAATCGCCTTTCCACCAGTATTTACCGGAGTCGTAGAGCCCGAAGTAGAATTTCATATGGTGTTTATCGGCCAGTTCGAGGAACATCTTCACGAGGTCCACCGGGGGCTCATAGCCGCCTTCTTCCCGCATGACCACTTTGGAAGGGTAGGTGAGCCAGCGTTGGAATCCGCTGCGGATGAGGAATACCGTGTCGATGCCAACGGCTTTCATATGGGAAAAGTCGGCGTCCCATTCTGCGCGGCCCCAGTTCTGGTGGGGGATATCGTGGCTGATTTCGTCGAGGAATGTACCTGTTATTTTCATGGTGTGGTTGTTTTATGGTTGAATAGCGCCGGTAAAGGACACGGGAATATCGAAAGGGTGAAGGAAATGATCGGTGAGCACAGCGGCCATTTCGCGGTTGAGCGGCAGGTCGTTGCGCAGGTCGTTGCTGAACTGCAGCTGCTGCCAGGCAGTGGCCAGCTGGTCGTTGGTGACCGTGGCGCCGGCGGCCTGCAGCGCTTTTACCAGGAACGCCGGTGTGAGGTCCTGCCCGGTGGGGGCCAGTTTGCGGGCGGCCGGGTAATAGCTCAGCAGCCCCTGTATGAATTCGTATTCACTGATGGGGCGCTGCGGATAAAACCAGGTCTGGTTGGCCCACGTGTAGGGGATACCGATGCCACGAAGGATACCGGTGGCGCCTATACGCTGTATGGCATCGAAGTGCGGATGTTCTTTGGGTACGTCGATGTAGGGCATCAGGTATACGCCGGCTTTCAGCAGGGCTTGTTGCACCTGTCTGACCGCTACCTGCCTGGGTTGTATTTTTTGTTGCAGGGAGATGGCTGCCAATGCGCCGGCAGCCTGGCCCACCTGTAGTACGACCGGTTGCAGGCGGGTAGCGCCGTTGACGATATTGGTGACGCTGATGCTTTTCTCCGCTACGATCAGGCCGTCTGTGGTATCGGGTATCAGCGATCCCAGCGGAATATTGTAAGAAGGCACTTTGGCTTTGGAGAAATCTATTTTAGGTACGGCCGGGTCTTTTTCCTGGTGGTGGTCGATCGGGTAGTCTCCCACGGCAATGCCCGTACGATAGTAGGCTTCCGGCTGATCGAAAGGATGCGCCAGATGATTAAAGCTCAGTGTGGCGACGCCTTTGAGGCGGCGGGCTTCCCGATAGTAGGGGATCATGGGCAGTTTATCGGCGGTGGGGTATTCGTCGTCGGCGAGGCCGAGGTGTTTGTATCCCAGTTCCGTTTGCAGATAATAGACATACCGGAGTGTATGCATTTTGGCCTGTTGCAGGGCTTTGGCGCGGGCATCGCGGGTCATTTCTATAACGTTGAGCGGGTAGTCGTTGCCGCAGCCGGGCCAGTTGATCATGTATTTATGATTGGGCAGTTTGCCGTACTGCATCATATGATCGCAGTTCATTTTACTGCCGCCGTTGCCGCTGTAGGGATCGTCGTTGGCGCAGCAGCAGCGGAAGAGGGCCGGATCGTACCCGGCAGGGCGGGCGATGGTTTTATCGGCGCCGGCGCCATAGTCTTTCAGGGTGGCCACATAGGTGAGCACCTGGATGTAGTCATTGGCTTTGAGCGGAGCTACGGCTTCACCTGTTTCGAGGCGGCTGTCCATGCCGGTGCGGTATCCGGTGCGGGTGGCGGCCATGATGTCGCCCAGTTCGGTGGCGTCTATGATGAGTGGTGCTTCGATGGTGCCGCGGCGTTTGTTGCGGATAAAGTTCACCTGCCAGCGGCCATTTACTTTTTGGATACTTGTCCAGCTGGTGTTGAAAAGTATTTGCAGCTGTTTCTCCCTGGCGGCCAGCGTTTGCAGGATGCGGTTGCCCACAGTGGGTTCAAAGAGGGTGTTGCTGACCCAGCCGGTGGCCACAGCCCTGGGGCCGCCATAGTGCTGGTGCAGCTTTTCGCGGAATTCGCCCCAGAGGCCCGATGGGAGGGCGTGATTACCGTCGATGGCGGATACGCCGGCAGCTGTGAGCATGCCGCCGAGCCAGGCCGTTTCCTCCAGGATGGTGACTTTAACGCCCATGCGGGCGGCCTGTATGCCGGCGGTGGTGCCGCTGGCGCCCCCTCCGATGATCAGGAGGTCTGTCTGCAGCGACTGGGCGCTGAGTTGCCAGGTAAAAAAACACAGAAGTTGGCTGATAAGTATGCGTCTGATAGCAATCATAAGAACCGGATAGACGACTAAAATAAAAAATTTAATTATTAACTGGTAGTACTAATTAATAAAATTTATTTATTCTTGCTAAATAATAAAATATTTTTTGAAATATTACTCGTTTCTGTAAATAATCGGTTTGATTACGCCCGCTTTTAATAATTATTAAGAATAACGTTATTAACTTGGTCCCTCAATTAAGTAAAGCACACTATATGGCTAAGACCTTTTTCGAAGAACTGAACAATGAAAATGTTACCGGGGTAGCCTATAAGAATATCCACCTGAAGAAAGCCGCCCTGGCCTACTTCGCCAACATCGGCAATGCCACTATTGCCGATATGTGCAAGCAGCTGAACCTCAGCGCCCCTAAAGTAACCACCTTGCTCAACGACCTGATCCAGGACGGACTGGTAAAGGATTATGGAAAAGTAGAATCCACCGGCGGCCGTAAACCCAATCTGTACGGACTGGTGCCTGATTCTGCCTTTTTTATCGGCGTAGATGTCAAACAGCATCATCTTAACCTGGGGTTGTCTGACCTGCAGAAAAACCTGGTCTGCACGGAGGAAAACATCCCTTATAAACTGGATAACAACAAAGCCTCCCTGGAAGAGCTCTGCACGCTTATCAGCAACTTTATCAACGGGCTGCCTGTGCCGCGGGAAAAAATACTCGGCATCGGCATCAACCTCTCCGGGCGTATCAACTATGCCACCGGCTATAGCTACAGTTTCTTTTATTTCGATGAGGAGCCGCTCAGTAAAATTATCGAGACTAAAATAGGCATCCGTGTTTTCCTGGAAAACGACTCCCGCGCTATGGCCTACGGAGAATTCTGTTCCGATGCCGTACACGGGGAACGCAATGTGCTTTTCCTGAACCTCGATTATGGAATCGGGATGGGCGTGTTGATAGACGGTCAGTTGTACTACGGTAAATCAGGTTACAGCGGTGAAGTAGGCCATATCCCCCTGTTTGACAATGAAATCATCTGTCACTGCGGGAAAAAAGGTTGTCTCGAAACAGAAGCTTCCGGATGGGCGCTCACCCGCATGTTCCAGGAGAAACTACGGGAGGGCTCCTCGTCTATGCTAAGCCGCAGGCCCGGCGCACCGGACAGCATCCAGCTGGAAGATATTATCGACGCCGCCATTCACGATGATGTACTGGCGATAGAATTGATCGCCAAAATAGGTGAGAACCTCGGCCGCGGCATTGCGCTGCTGATCAATATTTTCAACCCTGAGCTGGTGATCCTGGGCGGAAGCCTGGCTGCCACACAGGACTATATCCGGCTGCCCATCAAAAGCGCCGTGAATAAATATTCACTCAGCCTGGTGAACAACGATACCAAGCTGCGGATCTCCAGCCTTGGGGAAAAGTCGGGTATTATCGGTGCGTGCCTGCTGGTAAGGAATAAAGTGCTGATTAATTAGTGTTCGTTGGTTCACGCAAAGATCGCAAAGAGAGCAAAGGCGCAAAGATTTTGTTTAAGTTTTAATAAGAAAGCAAAGGAGCGAAGACATATTGTGATCTTCGCTCCTTTGCTTTCTCTGCTCGCTTATATGATCTTTGCGCCTTTGCTCTCTTTGAGATCTTTGCGCGAAAGCGTTGTGTGATCTACTCTTTTTTCTTCCTCAGGAAAGAAAACAGTCCGCCGTTATTTTTCAGGCCTGCTTTTTTGCTGACTGCCGGCTGGAAGCCCGGGTCTTTTTCAAGAATACGGTCGATGGTTTTCCGGCAGGCGGCCAGGTCGCCCTTTCCTTCCTGTGCCAGCGCCATGGTGTAATAGAACGCTGAGGATTCTGCATCCCAGCTCCAGTTCATCTCTTTATAGGTTTGTACGCACTGGTTGGCATACAACAGGGCGTTGTCGTAATCCTGCAGCCCGAGGTAGGCTTCCGCGAGAAAGGCATATACGCCGCAGCGGTTGTTGGGGGAGTTGTCCGATTCATCACCGCGGGACATGATATCAAGGGTTTGCAGCATATCCTGTATGGCGGCGTCATAGCGTTCCAGTTTAAGGGCTGCTTTACCCCTGAAATAATAAATTTTCATCTGCGATACCAGCGGTAGTTTAGCGATACCGCCGATGGATATACGATTATTGACAGCGCCGATACAGTGTTCATACTGGCCGTTGTCATAATACAGGTACATCAGGTTGAAATAGGCATCGCTGTCGTCCGGTTTTTCCTCGAGATGTTTTTCCAGCGCCAGGATCCTCTCGTGCAGGTCGTCCTGGCTGTCTGTCCTGATAAAGGCGCGGCCGGTTTTAATGCGGTCTATGTTGTAGATGATAATGTCTCGTTCTTCTTCTTCCAGTTCATTCATATCGCCGGCGATCCATTCTTCGTATTCCGCGAGGATCTTGTTGTACAGGGCCATGGCTTCATCGTAGCGTTCCAGGGCGGTCAGGTCTTCAATGATCCGTTCGTGAATGGATACATAGTACACCAGTGGCAGGGTGGAGATGAACGTATTGAGGATCATCTGCCGGTCGGCCACAGCCTCGGCGTATTTACCCAGCTGGTGGAACGCATCTGCGCGGGATTCCAGTTGTTCCCAGAACGGCGACATATTGTAGCCTACGCTGTGGATGTGGATAGCTTCTTCATATGCGCCCAGTTCAAACAGGGTGATGCCGTAGTTATTGCAGCACATCGCGAAATGGTGCGGGTGTCCGGCATAAGACGAGCCTGTATTTTCGTACCAGTACGGGTAATACAGGGCATAGGCTTTCTGGTACAGGTACTTTTTCAGTTGCGTCAGTAGCTGCCTATTGGTGGCGTCCTGTTCATCCTGCAGCAGTTCATTGCATACCACGCCGGCGGTGTACCAGTCGTAGGCAATGGGATAATCGATGTCGGTCCAGCTGTCCGGGAATTGCCCGTGTGTTTTATAGTAGGCATAATACCACCGGATAATGGTGGACGGGTAAGCCCGGAGGGCCATGGCTTTTTCGTAGTACGGCAGCGATTCGCTGAAGCTGCCGATATTGAAGAGGGCTGTGGCGGTAAAGTGATAAAAGTAGCTTTCTTCCGGGTACAACGTGATAAAACGTTTGCCGGTGGATATCTGTTCCAGCGTGCCTTCTGCCTCATCTTCCCCGTAGAACTGGTGCCAGAAGTCGATGGTGCCCCAGCAGAATTCCCTCGCCAGCGCCGGGTGCCTTACGCCCTGGTCCAGCAATGCTTTCACCTCCTGAAGGATTTTCAGCATGTCTTCCTCTTCCTGTTCACCGGAGGTGCTGGCGATATGCAGCATTTCCGCGGCAAAGTCGTAATCCGCCATTTCCAGGGCGAACTGCAGGGTGGAGAGCGTCCTGTTGTTGTAAACGGTGCATTGGAATGCCTGCCGGTAATAATCCAGCGCGGTGGGCTTATGGTCGTTGTGGTAGTATACGTCGCCGATGCGGGTGTAGCATTGGAACTTTGCCACGTTGAGCTGCGGCAGATCGTCGTGGTAGAGCGACTGGTAGATTTCCAGGTTGCGCTGCATATCGGCCAGCGCTTTGTCTGTTTCGTTGAGCAGCACCCATATCTGAAAGCGGTACAGCAGTGCTTTGGTGATCAGTTCGTCGTCGCCGTTGTCGATGATGTGCTGGCAGTCCTCCAGTGTTTCCTCCACTTTGTCGTTGATGACATTGGCGCCCATATAGGCGCGGTGTACCCTCGCCTGAACGTGTTGGGGGTCATATTCCAGCGCTTTGGTGAATGCTTCGTATGCAGTTTGGTATGCAGTGATCATTTCCTCCCTGTCTTCCGCGGATTTGGCTATTTCCAGCCGGCACTTGCCCATCAGGTACCACGCCGCGGCTTCCGCGGGGTGCGTTTCCAGATATGTCTCCAGTTCAATCGTCGCTACCGTGTACGCCTGTTCCTGATACAGCCTTTCCAGTTCTTCCAGATTCATAATACCATTAGATTAGAACGTGCAATTTATTAAGTTTGAAGCAGGTTGTCCAGCTTCACAAACAATTTCTGAATATTAAAATCGTTTATATATATTTATTGGATTAATCGGGATGCTGCAAAATTTCACTGCCTGTACAGGAAAGCCGCGGTGGGTGCGTGTCTGGGGAAACTTTCCAAGTCCTGTCAGGTCTTTCCGGCAACAAAAACGAATATCTTAACAATTATAAATATCCGGCCATGCAATTCCTTGCAAGGCCTTTTTCAATGCGGTATAGCTACAGGGAATATTGAATAGTATGCTCCAGTATACCTTTTAGCAGCTGATTCAGCTCGTGCAGGCTATTGGGCTTGGTAATAAAGTACGAGGCGCCCAGCGCTCGGGTTTCCTTTTTATCGGATTCATGGGACGAGGTGGTATAGATAATCACCGGGATATGACGAAGATGCGTTATCTGCCGTAATTCTGCCAGGAACTGCTTGCCGTCTACCCGCGGCATATTCAGGTCCAGGAAGATCAGGTCCGGTACAAGCCCTGCTTCCAGCTTGGCCAGGGCATCTTCACCATTGATGGCTTCATTGTAAATAATATCCGGCACCAATTCCTTCAACACGTCGCCAAATATCATCCTGTCGTCAATATCATCATCAATTAAAAGTACAGAGGAATACTTACAGCTCACCATATGAGATTTAGAATAAAGACAAATTTATGATTTTGTTGTTATTTTCATAGCACCGGTTTATTCTTAGGTATACGGTTTGTGAAGCCATTTACCCGGTATTTATTTTTTCCTGATAAAAATTAAACGAGCTCAGGCGGATGAAGAAATTTTTTATGCAGCTGCCACTGCCCAGGAAGTTATTCCTGATTGCTATTGTTCCCTTGATATGCCTTATCTATCTGGGTATCCAGATTTTCAACAAACAGAGTGAGGATATCCGCAGCATCGAAAACCTGCTACAGGACGTCAATACAGCTACCACTATCATGAAAGTGGCCGATGAAATACACATGGAACGCCGCGCCAGCGTCAACTATGTGCTGGGCAACTATTCTATGAACGAGCTACTGATGCAGCGGGCCAAAACGGACCTCTCCATCGATGCCGTAAAGTCCAGGCTGCTGGCTGCTGATAGCCGGTTCTTTACCTATTCGCTGCTCAATACGCTTCCGAAAAAAAGAAAAGAGATTGACAACAAGTCCATGCCGCAGCGGGAAGTGCTGGATTATTATTCCAACCTGATCTTCCGGCTCAACAACCTCGCACATGCCAGTACGCCCGATATCGCGGTGCTGAAAACCCTGCAGCAGGACCTCAGCTCCCAGTACCTGCTGGCGCAGATGGCAGCCTACCAGGGCCTGATACGTATGGACATTTATTACTTCATCCTGAAAAAGGAAGTATGGCCGGATGATTTCTCCCGTATCGAAAACAACAACGACATGTACGCCTCGCTGCGGGCCGAATTCCTCGATAAGTCTTCTCCCGCCTACGCTGCTGCGCTCCTGAAAGCGGAGAAAAGCAACGAGGCGGTCATCACGACGGATTTCATCAACAGCACCATCAAAAACAGGAAAATAGATACGCTTTTTAATGCCGACTCCTGGTGGGACAACTCCAGCATGGCAGTGGACCAGCTGAAACAATTGCAACGCAGCATTGTAGACAAGGTAAGCAGGGAAGCCCGTACCATCTCCCAAAAAGAAAACGATCTTAAAACACGTTACCTCATTTTCCTGGTACTGATAGTGGTGATCGTTATTGCCTTCGTTACCTACACCGCCAACACCATCACGGAGAGTTTGAATATTCTTCGTTCTGCAGCCGATAAGATCGCTAAAGGCATGAGCGGCGAAGCGCCCGATATCCGCACCAAAGATGCCATCGGCAGCCTTTCCAAATCACTGGGCGCCATCGATCAAACAGGGCAGGAGCTGGCTATTGCGGCAGACAGCATTGGGAAGGGAGATTTTAATATTGCCGTGAAGCCCCGCAGTGCAGACGATACGCTGGGTAATGCGATCGTGCAGATGGCAGCCGATCTGAAGGTTTTCCGGGAAGCAAATGAAAAGGAAATATGGATACAAGCCGGGCTCAACAAGATCACCGAGACCCTGCTGGCAGAAAGAGATATGCATTCCCTCACCAACGATGCGCTGTCAGATCTCGTGAATTATACCGGCGCACAAACAGGCGTGCTCTATATCCGGCAGAATGGGGACCTGCATTTCTCCGCAGGTCATGCCCTGTCAGACCAGTACCCGGCGCCTCCTGTGGTGGCTGCCGGTAAAACCCTGATGGGACAGGCGTTGCAGCAACGGGGGCTGATCCATCTCCGCGAAGCTCCCGACGATTTCCTGCATATCGCCGGCGGCACGGCATCGTCCCAACCGGGACACGTGCTGATTATGCCGCTGATACATGCCGGCATCGCGGAAGGCGTGGTGGAGATAGGATCGTTGTTTCCCTTCTCTGAAAGCGCCCTGCAATACCTGAAGCGGGCCTCCTACAGTATAGCGGTGGCCATACAAAGCACCCGCAGCCGCATCCGCCTGCAGGAACTGCTGGAAGAAACACAGTCACAGGCCGAAGAGCTGCAGGTGCAGCACAGCGAACTGGAAAGCCTCAACGCTGAACTGGAAGCACAGACCCAGAAACTGCAGGTGTCGGAAGAAGAACTGAAAGTACAGCAGGAAGAACTGATGCAGTCCAATGCCGAGCTGGAAGAGAGAAGCCGCCTGCTGGAAGAAAAAAACCAGATCATCGTGGAGCGCAACCTGGACATCCATAAAAAAGCAGAGGAGCTGGCGCTGAGCACAAAATACAAATCCGAGTTCCTCGCCAATATGTCGCACGAGCTGCGTACACCGCTCAACTCCATCCTGCTGCTGTCGCGGTTGTTGTCTGAAAACCACGACCACAACCTGAATGCAGACCAGGTAGAATATGCACAGGTGATCAACTCTTCCGGTAAAGGACTGCTGACGCTGATCGACGAAATACTGGACCTGTCGAAGATAGAATCCGGTAAGATGGAGCTGGAATACAGCCAGGTATCGATTGATAACATTTTCTCCAATATGCAGGCGCTGTTTGAGCCGATTGCGCGGGATAAGGGACTGACGCTGCAATTGTCTGCTGCTTCCGGCGCGCCGGCGTCTATAGAAACAGACCAGACCAGGCTGGAACAGATATTGAAAAACCTGTTGTCCAATGCGCTGAAGTTTACTGCCAAAGGTTCCGTAACCCTGTCGGCGCAGGCGGGTGATATACCGGGTACCATTCGTTTTGCCGTGAAAGATACCGGCATCGGTATCCCGGAAGAAAAACAACAGGTGATCTTCGAAGCCTTCCAGCAGGCAGATGGCTCTACCCGCCGCAAGTACGGCGGCACCGGGCTGGGGCTGTCTATCAGCCGCGAACTGGCCAAACTGCTGGGTGGACATATCTCCCTGGTAAGCAACGGCAACGACGGCAGCGAATTCTCTATAACGGTACCGGTAGTACGAAAAAATGAGCGGACGGTTGCAGCGCCGGCATTTGCACCGGCTACCGTTAAAGAACCTACCGTGGTAGATGAAGGACTGTCTGCCAGAGATGGGATCTCTTATCTGGCGCCGCTGATCCCGGCAGATATTCCTGATGACCGGGACCATATCCAGCCGGGAGATTCCACGGTGCTCATTGTGGAAGACGATACTTATTTTGCAAAAGCGTTGCTCGACTTCACCCGTCAGCGCGGATATAAAGGCGTGGTGACAGTAAGAGGAGATATGGCCGGAGAACTGGCCCGTAAGTACAGGCCGGTCGGCATCCTGCTCGATATCCAGTTGCCCGTGAAAGACGGCTGGCAGGTGATGGAGGAGCTGAAAAGCGATCCGGCCACCCGTCCGATACCCGTGCATATCATCTCATCGCTGGAAGCGAAAAAAGAAAGCCTGATGAAAGGCGCGGTGGACTTTGTGAGCAAGCCGGTCACCATGGAAAGTATGCAACACATCTTTGAAAAACTGGAATTTGTGCTGCAGCGGTCCACCAAAAAAGTGCTGATACTCGAAGAGAACGCTAAGCATGCCAAGGCGCTGGCTTATTTCCTCGGTAACTACCAGGTGAATTCGGAAATCAGCAGCACTGTAGGCGAAGGCGTGCAGCTGTTGCAGCAAAAAGATGTGGACTGTGTGATCCTGGACATGGGCATCCCGGACCAGCAGGCTTACGAAGCCCTGGAGACCGTCAAGGAAATCAAAGGGCTGGAAAACCTGCCTATCATCATCTTTACCGGTAAAAGCCTTTCACGGGCTGAGGAACAACGTATACGGCAGTACGCTGATTCCATTGTGGTGAAAACGGCGCATTCCTATCAGCGTATGCTGGACGAAGTGTCGTTGTTCCTGCACCTGGTGTCGGAGAATAATGCCGTCTCACAGAGCGGCAATGGTAAGACGGCGTTGCTCAACGAAGTGCTGAAAGGCAAAACGGTACTCGTTGCCGACGATGATGTACGGAATATCTTCTCGCTGACCAAGGCGCTGGAAATGCATCAGATGAAAGTCCTTTCTGCGGTAGACGGCAAAGAAGCATTGCAGCAGCTGAACGAGCACACGGTGGATATTGTACTCATGGATATGATGATGCCGGAAATGGATGGTTATGATGCCATTGCCGCTATCAGAAAACAACTGTCCATGGCGCACCTGCCGGTGATTGCCGTTACGGCCAAAGCCATGATGGGCGACCGGGAGAAATGTCTGAAGGCCGGCGCTTCGGATTATATTTCCAAGCCCGTGGATGTAGACCAGTTAATCTCTTTATTACGCGTATGGTTATACGATAAAGGCATGAAATAGCTATGGAGCAGAAAAAAGTACTGATAATAGATGATGATGCCCGCAATATTTTTGCGCTGAAGGCGGTGCTGCGCTCCCGGGGTATATCCTGCATATCAGCTTCCACAGGGGCTGAAGGGCTGGCGCTGCTGGAGGGTGTACATGAAGTAGGCGTAGTACTGATGGATATCATGATGCCGGACATGGACGGCTATGAAACCATCGCTGCGCTGCGGGCCAAAGAAGGGGAGTCGCATCTGCCGATTATCGCCGTCACGGCCAAAGCCATGGTGGGCGACCGGGAGAAATGCCTCGAGGCCGGCGCCGACGATTATATTTCAAAACCTGTTGATGTAGATGTGTTGCTGTCGCAGCTACATCAATATTTATTCGTATAGCCGGTGCACAGGAATCATATCAGTGAACAGGAAGTAAGCATGTTGCTCAACGATGTGCTGGAAAGATACGGGTACGACTTCACCGAGTACGCGCATGCGTCTATTAACAGGCGGGTAAACCATCTTTTCCAGGCTGACCGTTTCCCGAGCTTCGCCGAATTCCGTTATCGTATTATTTCAGATGCAGGCTATGCACTGCGTTTTGTGGAGGAGATCACGGTGAATGTAACGGAGATGTTCCGTGATCCGCAGTTTTATTATGCGCTTCGCCAGCAGGTGTTGCCGGTGCTGGCCACTTATCCGCTGATACGGATATGGCATGCCGGCTGTTCTACGGGGGAAGAAGTGTACTCTTTTGCTATCCTGCTGAAAGAAGCAGGCTTGTTGCACAAATCGGTGATTTATGCAACGGATATCAACACCAGCGTGCTGGAGAAAGGGCGGACCGGCATTTTCCCGCTTTCACAGATGCAGCAATATTCGCGCAACTATATGGAAGCGGGCGGCCTGGAGGACTTTTCTTCGTACTATACCGCCAACTACGAGTACGCCAAGTTCAGGCAGGACCTCGGCGGAAAGATCATTTTTTCTCCGCATAACCTGGTGACGGATGGTTCCTTTAATGAATTTCAACTGATCATCTGCCGGAATGTGCTGATCTATTTTAATAAGACGCTGCAGGACAAAGTGCTGCGGCTGTTTTGTGACAGCCTGGAACCCCTGGGCTTCCTGGCACTGGGGAGTAAGGAATCGCTTAATTTTACCAGCGTGTCGGCACAGTTCAGGCAGCTGGATGGCAGGGAGAAAATCTGGCGTAAACATCATCTGTAATTAATAAATTATTGCCCTTATGTCTATGGCTACAGCTTCCCGTGTGGTGCTGATCGGTGGCTCCGCCGGTGGTTTACAGGCTATCCTGACGTTGTTGCCCGGTTTGTCTTCCCGGATGAATGCCGCAGTAATCATTGTGCTGCACCGGCAAAGCCGTACGGACTCTATGCTGGCGGAACTGCTGTCAGCCAAAACCACGTTGCCCGTGCACGAGGCGGAAGAGAAAGAACCGCTCCTGCCGGGCGCCATTTACATTGCGCCAGGAGATTATCACCTGCTGGTGGAAACAGACCACACCCTGAGCCTGGATTATTCCGAAAAGATACACTTCAGCCGGCCCAGTATAGACGTTACCTTCAGTTCAGCCGCCGCTGTATTCGGCGAGGACACTATGGCTGTATTATTGTCCGGCGCCAACAGCGACGGCGTAGAGGGACTGGCGGATGTACACGAGGCCGGCGGCATTACTATGGTACAGGACCCGGAGACGGCCACCGTGGATTTTATGCCCCGTCATGCCATACAGACAGTGCCGGTAGATCATGTGCTGGCGGCCGATGTAATGGCTTCTTTTATTAATAATTTTGCCGGCGTGCTGGCCGGTTGAGGTATGGTTATTGAAAATGTATTTTTTGTATGATTTTGATTGTTGATGATAAGCCAGAGAATATTTTATCCATCCGGAAAACGCTTGAGCTGTATCAGTTTGAAGTGGATACAGCCCTGTCCGGCGAAGAGGCGTTAAAGAAAATACTGAAGCACAGTTATACCCTGATCATCCTGGACGTACAGATGCCCAGCATGGACGGCTTCGAAGTGGCAGAAGCCATCTCCGGCTACAGCAAAGCGAAAGATATTCCCATCATATTCCTGTCTGCCGTTAACAAAGAGAAACGTTTTATTGTAAAAGGCTACGATTCAGGAGGCATCGACTATCTCACCAAACCGGTAGATCCCGATGTGCTGTTGATGAAGGTGAAAACTTTTTCCCGGCTTTACCAGCAGTCACAGGAGCTGAAGCAGATGCACCAGTCGCTCCAGGAAGAAGTGGAAGTCCGCAAGCTGGCGCAGAGCGCGCTCAGTGAAAAAGTAAATGAACTGCATACCATGCTGGAGGTGCTGCCCCAGATAGCCTTCACGGTTACCCCCGACGGGCAGATAGAATACGCCAACCGCAACTGGTTTAAGTACGCCGACGGCCTGCAGCAGCTACCGGAAACGCTGCCGATGGACAAGAGCCTGCGGCAATGTCTCGATGACACCCTGCGTGCCGGACTGCCGCTGGAAAAGGAAGTCTACCTGAAAGACCGTACAGACAACAGCTTCCGCTGCCACCTGCTGCGTATTATCCCCGTGCGGGAAAGCGCCGGCATCAGCAAATGGATCGGTACTTTCACTGATATCGCTCATCAAAAACAGGCCAACGAAATACTGGAGCAGAAAGTACGGGAACGCACCGAAGAGCTGGTCGAAATCAACAAGTCGCTGGAAGCCAGTAACCACGACCTGCAGCAGTTTGCCTCCGTAGCCTCGCATGACCTCAAGGAACCCTTGCGTAAAATACAGCTGTTTGGCGCCATTGTACGCGACCGCTTCCTGAAAACCGATCCCGGTGCCATGTCCTACATGGAAAGGATCGTAGGCTCGTCGGAAAGAATGGCCCGGCTTATCAACGATCTGCTGAACTACTCCCGCCTTTCGGCAGCAAGCATATACGAAATTACCGACCTCAATGTGGTGGTGCAGGAAATCATCAGCGACCTCGAACTGACCATCACCGAGAAAAATGCTGTGGTGCGTGTGGAAAATTTGCCACAAATTGAAGCGGTTCCTGGGCAGATCCGGCAGGTGTTCCAGAATATTATCAGCAACGCGCTTAAATTTTCCCGCAAAGATCAGGCGCCGGAAATTCATATCTCTTCCGAAATGATCAAGGGGGGCGCTATTGACAATCCTTCAGAGAGCAATGCCGACTTTTGCCGTATCGTCATCCGGGACAACGGTATCGGGTTCAACGAAAAATATCTCTCTAAAATCTTTACCATTTTTCAGCGACTGCACAACGCAGACCACTACGAAGGCACTGGTATAGGACTGGCTATCGCCAAAAAAGTAATTGACAAACATCAGGGTACTATTACCGCCACAAGTGTGGAAGGTGAGGGTACTTCCTTCATTATGGTATTGCCTGTAAAGCAGGTGAAAGTGCCGGTGGCATGATAGGGATAGCTTGCTCTTTGCGTTGTAAGGGTAAGGAGGCGTTTGTCTTTCTTTTAAGCTTTATCATATGTCTTATTACATTTCAAAGCCGGCGTTGCTGAAAAAAATTTTATGGGCTGATTTTGCACTTGGTTCCGGCACGGCGGTTATTGGTCTCGCGGCATATAAAGTGCTGGCGTCTTTTCTCGGCCTTCCTGTTTCGCTGGTGGTGTTTGTGTCGGCGGTGACCTTACTGTATGCGCTGGTGGCTTTATGGCTGGCAATGAGGGACAGTCCGGTTGTGGGATGGGTACGGCTGCTGATATATGCCAATGCATTCTGGACGTTGGTCAGTATCGGGCTGGTGATCGGTTATGTTGGAAGTGCTGCAATCTTCGGCGCTGTTTTCCTGGTGTTGCAGGTGGTAGTGGTAGGAGGACTGGCTGTACTGGAAAAACGGTGTATCAGCAGATAGGGGGTAAAAAATCCATGTCCTTAGTATAAACAGAAAACCCGCGCTTAGCGCGGGTTTTAGAGATTTTTGGTGGAGGATAGCGGGCTCGAACCGCTCACCTCAAACATGCCATGCTTGCGCTCTACCAGATGAGCTAATCCCCCATATTTTTCCCTTTCGGGAATGCAAAAATAGATAATTTTCTGAATTCGCCAACTTTTTACACAAAATCTTTGAAAATTCCTTCCACGGTCTCCTTCAGTTCCTTTAGCAGCAAGGGTTTGCGGAGTAATTTGATGACCAGCGGATTGGCGTTGGTGCGGGTGATATCGCCGTAATCAAGCGAAGAGGAAACCATTACAATATGGCACTGCGACTTGATTTTCTGGGGGTAGGTATCGAACGCCTGCAGGAATTCGAAGCCATCCATTTCTGGCATCTGGATATCCAGCAGGATGATCGTCGGGGGAATTTTGGGCAGGGCGATGTTGGACGATAAAAACTCCAGGGCTTTGTTGGCGTTGGCGAATGAAATCACCGTTCTGCTGATTTGTTGAAATGTAATCAACTTCTCATGCAGCAATAAATCAATCTCATTGTCATCTATCAATATGACGCGCAGGTCAGGTATCGAATTCATTTCTGTTCGGGATGGTAATTTCAAATTGGGTGCCCTCGCCGTATTTGGACTCTACATTTATAGTACCGCCAATTTTGCTAAGGGCTTCTTTTACGATATACAGGCCAATGCCACTTCCTGGTTTATTGTTGTTCTTGGAGCGAAAGAACATTTTAAAGATATTGTTCAGATGCTCGCTCAGAATACCGATACCATTGTCCCGGATGCAAATGGTAGCTTTATGCGGTTCCACTTTTACCGACAGATTGACCATCGGTTCTGGTTCTTCCGGTTTTTGGTACTTAACAGCGTTGGAAATAAGATTGTTTAAAATAACGCTGATCCGGAAGGTATCGCCCCGGAATTCGGCTACCTGGTCTACATGGGTATGGAAGTGTATGGCCGTATTCTGTGGCTGAAAAGCGGTGATACAATCATTCAGCAGGTTGTTGAAGTCGATTTTCTCGTACTCTACTTCCAGCCGGGAATTACGGTAATATTCGATAATTTTCTGGATAAATCCATCCAGCTTCAGCACACAGGATTCCACCATGTTCATATAGCCGTTGGGGTCTACCACAGAATTGTCGAGCCGCGAGAGGTTAATAATGCCCAGTACAGACATCAGCGGGGAGCGCAGGTCATGCGAGGTGGAGTAGATAAAGCGGTTGAGCTCATCATTGGTTTTTTCCAGTTCCACGATCTTTTCCTTGAGCTGCTTGCGGGTGGCATAGATCTCATAAGCGTTGTTGATCGTTTTATGCAGTTCATGCTCATCCCAGGGTTTCTTGATATAGGAAAAGATATGCCCCTTGTTGATGGCATCAATGATGTCTTCCACATCGGTATAACCGGTCAGCAAAATGCGCATCGGGTCGGGGAGGGTGTCTTTTATTTCGTTAAAAAACTCCACCCCGGTAGAAACAGGCATTTTCTGGTCCGCTATGATGATATGGACCATAATCTCCTTCAGCAGTTGCTTGCCTTCCTGTGCAGAGTTAGCGGTGTAAATCTCGTAACTCCTGCGGAAGCTGGCCTTGAAGGCGTTCAGATTATGGATTTCATCATCGATATATAATATTCTAATGCGGTTTTCTTTCATTAAAGGGTCTTATGGTTAAGATTGATGATTCGTGATGTTGAGAGGTAAATATATAATAAATTCCGCTCCCTGCCCGGGGGTGGAATTTACGATGATTTTACCCTTGTGTTTCTCTATGATGCTGAATACGATAGAAAGTCCGAGCCCTGTTCCTTCCCCTACGTCCTTGGTGGTAAAGAAGGGGTCGAAGATCTTCTGTTGCACCTCCTCTGACATGCCGATACCGGTATCCCTGATCCGGATAATGACAGTTTGGCCTTCCTGCCGGGTGGTGATGGTAATGGATTCGTCATGCTGCTCCTTTTTGCTTTTGATCGCATTCAGCGCGTTGGAAAAGATATTCATGAACACCTGGTTGATCTTCCCGGCGTAGCATTCCACTTTGGGCAGTTCTGCGTAATCTTTGATGATGTTCACATTGGGCGGAATAGCGTTGCGAAGCAGTACCAGCGTAGAGTCCAGCCCTTCGTGGATGTCGATGGATTTCACGTCGCTTTCGTCCAGGCGGCTGAAGGTACGCAGCCCTTTTACGATCTCTGCGGTACGGGCGGCGCCGTCTTCGATGCCTTTGATCAGGGATGAGATTTCTTCGTGGATATAGTCTATATCGATTTCCCGCTTGAACTGTTCGATGGACTTCAGCTCGCCCGGTATATCGGCTTTGCCGGCCAGCCCGTCGTAGCGGTTGAGCAGGGCTTGCAGGTCGGCGATATCCAATTTCAGGGGCTTGATATTGGAGGTGACAAAGTTGATCGGGTTGTTGATTTCATGGGCGATACCGGCAGTCAGCTGACCCAGGGACGCCATTTTTTCCTTTTCCACCAGCCGTGTCTGGGTGTCTTTCAGGTTGGTCAGCGCCACGTTCAGGTCCCGGTTACTGTTTTGCAGTTCTTCGGTGCGTTCCTGTACTTTGGCTTCCAGTATGATATTTTGTTCCCTTACCAGCTGTTCGTTTTCTTTGGAGATCTCGAGGGCGATGGCCTGCGAAGCTTCTTTTTCCGCCTTAAAGGTATTGATTTTGTCGGCCAGGGCGAAAGACAGGAGGATGACTTCTATCGCCGACCCTATGACAATAATGTGGCTGGTAAAGATATTATAGGGGATGATGCCCACGTCTTTCAGCACAAAGCAGATGATAGCCAGGATGAATACCGTCCATGCCAGTACGAATATTTTGGCGGTGCGGGAGTGTTTGACGGCCTGCATGATGGCGAACAGCAGGATAAAGCTCACGCCGGTGATGGCAAGGAAGTCGATCAGCGCATAGGCGATCGAGAAGTAGCCCAGCAATGATAAAACGATGGTGCTGGAGTAAACGATCACAAAGAGGTTCATGATCCGGTAAGCCCAGGGGGCTTTTTCCCTTACATGAAGGAAGCTCTGTACAAACACCAGCACGGAAATGCCGGAGAGGGCGCCGGCCCACAGCACGCTTTGTTCGGTGATATACAGGTTTTCATGCCAGAAGAAACGGTACCCGAAGCCGTGCAGGCACAGCTGGGTAAGGCCTACGCAGGCGATATAGATGATGTAGTAGAAATAGCTCCAGTCCCTTACGGAAGAGAAAATGAAGATATTGTAGAAAATCATGACGAGGATGATGCCGATGTAGATAGACAACAGCAGGTCATCGTTGTACAGCTTACTGTATATCTCGCGGGAGGTCCCGATATAAATGGGTACCAGGATGGTCTCCCGGCTTTGTATGCGTACGTAAAAGGTTTGAGCGGTGCCGTTAGGGATGCTGATGTTGTAAACGAAGTTCTGGTGAACGACCGGCCTCTTTTTAAAAGGCCGCAGTTCCCCGCCGGGAATCACTTCGTAGCGGTTGTCGGGGCCGGGGTAGTAGAGGTCTATCAGGTCCAGGATGGGATAGGTGATATTAAACATCAGCTCCGGCTGCTGTGTATTGTTTTTGACGGTGAAGCGGAGCCAGATGGCGTCTTTGGTGAGACCGAAATTAGGGATCTGTTTCTGCAGCTTCTGGAAGCCGGGGGAATGCTCCACTTCTGCAAAGGTGAGGTGGCCGGCCGGGTCCAGCAGGTATTCCAGCTGACCGTATTCGGCCAGTTGGATCGGGTAGTTGGGGGAGATGTTGATCGTATCTGCCCAGGCGGGTATCCATCGGACTGTTACTAACAGCAACAGGCATACGAACCTGTAAAATGCCGGTCTGATCAGAAGTCGCATACCTTATGTCGGATCATTTATCGTGATTAAAAATCTGTTCCAGGTCTACGTAGTAACGGCCGGAGGCTATTTCCCTGTTCAGCCCCACTTCCCGGCATACATGGGCGATAGCGGCGCCTCCCAGCATTACTGCCGAAGCCAGTTGGGGCCAGGTGGTAATAGTCTTACCTATCTCCGCGAGGGAGGCTTGCATTTTGGTTGACATGGCATTGAAATTAACGATACGGTCTACCAGTTGCATCCTTTCCGGTCCCTGCATGTTTCGGATCCGGGCGGCGGTGATATCTTCCGGTATACGTCCATGCAATATAGGTAAATCATGTTGCAGATCAAACCGCTCTACATCCACCATGCCCCGGTCGCTGGTATCCATTACCACGGGTATATGCATTGCTCTGGCACGCTGGCGGGCCAGCACCTTGATATCCAGGCCGTCGCATTCTTCCACCAGGATGTCCAGCCGGCCCCCTTCGGTCAGAAAAGCGTCAATATTATCTTCAGAAATACCATTATCATAACAGCGGACCTGCAGAAAAGGATCGATTTCCGCAATTTCCCGGGCAACCAAAACGGTTTTCAGGATACCCACATGATGAACCCCTGTCCGGATGCGGTTCATGTTACTGAGATCGAGCTTGTCAAAGTCGGCTATACGGAGTTCTCCGCACAGCCTTTCTATGGCGAGTGCCAGCGCTACGGACTGTCCTACGGAGAGGCCGATGACGCCTATTTTTTTGGTTTGCAGGACTTTTCGCTCTGCTTCCGTGATTTTATGCTGATTGCGGCTGGTGCGCAGCAATACGAATTCGGCTTCGTCGAGTATATGCACCACGCGGCCGGACCAGGGGTAGTATACCCATACGCCATAAGCGGCTGGCGGTGTGTTGCCCAGATGAGCGGCTACTTTTTCGGCGATGGCTGTTTCGGATAATCTTTCTGCCGGGTGCTGAAGGCGGATAAGCTCTGCCAGCTGAGGCTGTATTTCGTCGAAGACCCGGATACCGGGTTGCTGGGTAATCAACTGGGTGAGGGCTTCCAGCTGTGCGGGGTCCTGTAACCTGAAAAACCTTACTTCCCTTTCTGATGATTGTTGTTGGCTCGTTGCTATGGCATCTACAAGTACGTTGTTCATTGTTAAGTTTATTTATTGCTACCGGGATAGCGGCAGGTCACTCGTGGCTGCCGACATGATCCTCAGGTCATAGTCGACCTGCATCTCTCCCTTGGGCCCTTTTTCTACAATCGTTTGCACCGGATTGTTGCGTAAACTCATCATTCTTTCCCGGTCCTCCGGGTGAGCGCTCTTCAGTTCCAGGGGGTCGTTCAGTATGAGCGCAGTGGCGATCAGGTCTTCCTTGGGGTAATAAAAAGTGCCCTGGTTGCCGATATTGGTCATAATCTGATACCCGGTACGTATACTGTTACGGAAGGTCGTCTGTGCACAGAAGCCCAGGAAAGTGCTGACGGGCAACTGGTTCAATACGGCGTTCACCACCCTGAAAAGGACGATGCTGCCAATTCCCCAGCCGGCTACCTCCCTGGAATTCCACAGGCCGCAGAATTCCCCTGTGCCGCCTGCTGCGGCCAGCTCCTTTACGATATCGTATATCCTGGGGTCCATACTGTTGATGGCGCTTTCAATGGGAAGCGGAACGCTCCCGCCGGCGAGTTGTATCCGGCATCCCCCATACGTTTTGGTATAGTCGTCATTGCTCACGGTAATAATGTAGGTATAAGGTTCGTACATCCAGTCCACGTTGGCAGAGGTAACTTTCGTAACACCATATGCCTCCAGCACTTTCCGATGTCCTGCAATATATTGCAAACATTCTTCGGGATATTCGATCGCCTTGAATACTCTTACCTTGAGCATGTATGGGAATGCTTTAAGTTTTTTTTAGTTTAGTTAGCCAGGGTCGGGTGGCCCTTAAAAAAATATTCGGTGTTTTAAATAAGCATATCAGCAAAAAAGCTACCGCTTTCTCACTACGCTGTTACAATGGCGGGTGTAAGCAGCATAGTATCGTTGGCCATTCTAGCAGGGATTGCATTTCTATTTCCGCAGTTAGCATCTCCCGGGATAAATAGTTCCATTTGTTGAAAAAGATTAAAAAGCTCTACATCTTCACATGAAGGTAATGGTAAAATAGTATTATTTCCAGAATAATCCATAAAGAAAGTCCCGTTTTTTGAATAAATGCTAAACACGCCGGATGTCGGGTACTGGTATTCAATCGTATAAGTATCTGTAAATATTTTAAGGGTGACAATCACCGCTTTCATTGGTGTAAATTTTGCTGCATTGAATTCCCTTTACAATTAGATTTGTATCTGTGTTATTTCTATAAACAAATTTCAATTCTTTTAATATGAACAAAAGAGAATTCATAAAACTGACCAGCCTGGCTGGCGTAGCAGCGCTCAGCGGCCCTCTCAGCAGCCTGGCCATGCCCGTTACTTCCGTGAAAACCAGCTCAGACGATCCGAAGGCCCCTTTTGTGGTACCGCCATTGCCTTATGCTTATGACGCCCTGGAACCTCATATCGATAAAATGACGATGGAAATACATCATGACAAGCACCATGGCGCCTATGTGAAAAACCTTAACGAAGCGATAAAGGACACCGCATTCGCTACCCTGTCGCTCGGGGAAATACTGCGTAAGGTGACGGATAAAGATAAAGCCATCCGTAACAACGGCGGCGGCCATTACAACCACTCCCTGTTCTGGACCATATTGTCTCCTAAAAAAACAACACCGTCCGATAAGCTGAAAGCAGCCATCAATAGCCACTTCGGCTCCTTTGAGAAGTTCCAGGAGAAATTCAACGACGCGGGTAAAACACAGTTCGGCTCCGGTTGGGCATGGCTGATCGTTGGCCCGGGCAAAAAACTGTCCGTGATCAACACGCCTAACCAGGACAATCCGCTCATGCATAACATCGTAAAGGAAAAAGGTACGCCCATCCTCGCACTCGACGTATGGGAGCACGCTTACTACCTGAAATACCAGAACAAACGCCCGGACTACATCAATGCCTTCTGGAACGTGGTGAACTGGGAGGAGGTGGAAAAACGCTACAACAACGCGTAAGTTTCACGCAAAGCTTCACGCAAAGGCGCTAAGCAGCAAAGCGCGCAAAGAAATAAAATTAAGAACACAAAGAAAGCAAAGGAGCGAAGACCAATTCGAGTTGGTCTTCGCTCCTTTGCTTTCTTATTAATCTTAAAAATCTTTGCGCGCTTTGCTGCTTAGCGCCTTTGCGTGATTACTTGCGTTTAAGGAACACAAATCCGTTCTTTTCTCCAATCACTTCAAGGTTCGGATGATGAACGAATTCCTCGCTGTCGGTAATCCGGCAAATGAAATAGGCGGGTTTATCAATTGCGCCGTTCAGCAGCCAGTCGGTATTATAATAGTTTTTATTGCTATGGGGCTGCTCCCGTGAATAGTAATGCTGCGCATAGCTGTGGTAGCCGAGCGCTTTCACATACACATCCTTTCCCTGCAGCGAAATAAAGAAGTCGATGGCCGCGCCCTGGGAATAACGTTCTACTTTGGGCACAAAATGTACCACCGTCACCTGTATGATCAAAATGGTGCTGAGAAACAGGCATAGCAGTCCATTGGTGATTTTCTGGCGGGACAGTAACACGGCGCTGACGATCACCAGGATGATATAGGCGATGCCGTAGCCGGTTTCCGCTACAGACCAGGATACCTGCGCCTGCAGGTTGGCCACTGCGAATTTATCGCCGATATAAGGAATCAGCTTGTCTTTGTATACGCCCACCAGCGGCAATGCCGCGATGGCAATGCCCAGCACAACGCCGATCACGCACAGCAGCGCAATGTTCCAGCCGCGGAGGCGAAGTTTGCCGTTGGACAGTTTATATACCTGGTAAGCTGCCAGGTAGGACAGCGGGAAATAACACAGGGAAGAATAATGCACGATCTTGGTTTTCACGATGGAAAACAGGATGAGCACCACCCAGAACAATACCCACATCCACACTTTGAAATCTTTCTGTTCGGTCGCTGCCGGTTGCCCGTAGATCGTCTTTTTCCTGCCGCGGATATACGAAAACAGGAAGATGCTGGCCGGGAAACAACCAATCAGGAGTACTACCCAGTGGTAGAAGAACGGGCCGCCGTGACCGGCATCTTCGGTGGTGAGCAGGCGGATCTGGTAAGCCACAAATTCATTGACAAACCACCAGCCATGGGCGATGATTTCATAACCAAACCAAAGCAGGGTGGTGATAGACGCAAAAAGGGCAATTAGGCCCAGATGCGCCAGTTTAATACCAATGCGGAACTTATTCCAGAGCCAGTACACCAGGAGGGTGAGCATAGACACAAGAATGGCCACAGGTCCTTTGGTCAGTACCGCCAGGCCGAGGAAAAAGCCGCTCAGCATGGCCATACGGTAAGATTTTTCGCTATAGGCGATCCGGTAGGCGAAATAGATGGCGAGGAAAATGAAGTAGTTGAAAGTAGGGTCGATAATACCTGACTTGAAATAGAAGTGGGGGAGCCAGGAGCCGGCGTATACCAGGGCCCACCAGATGCCCATTTTCTCGTCCGCCAGTTTTTTACCGATAGCGTAGAGGCTCAGCAGGGTAGCGATACCAATGATTGCATTCGGAAAACGGGCCGCGAAGTCATTGACGCCAAAGAGCAGCATGCTGCCGGCCTGCATCCAGATAAACAGGGGCGGTTTTTCCCAGAAAGGCCGGAAATCGATTTGTACCTGACTGTAGTTATGGCTCACAATCATTTCCCGGGCTGCTTCTGCAAAGTTTATCTCGTCCCAGTCAAAAAGGTGTACAGCCCCAGAAAAGGTATAAATAACAGGGCTGCCACAAGGGCAATCAACAGGTATTTCATTATAACGGTTTATAAAAATAAGCATTACGGCTCGCTAAAAAAGTAAAGGAGCAAAATCCGCAAAGGTGCTTTGCGAACTTTGCTCCTTTGAAAAATTTACAGGATTTACGCCGCGTTGGCGTTTACAACGGCTTCCGCACATACTTCCGGAGAAGTGGCGGAGTCCCTGAATCTGAAGAACCCACATACAATAACAGTGCTAAGGGTCCCTACGATGCTGCCTACGTAAACGTCAGCGAAAAAGTGTTGTGCCAGGTAAATGCGGGAATAGCCTGCTGTCAGTGCTAATACAATAAACAGCAATCCCAGCTTTTTATTGCGCAGCCATACCGACAGGAAACTGAACATGGCAAAAGCCCCTGCAGAGTGCCCTGAAGGGAAGCTGCAGCTGCCATGCACCGTAACCCACTTTACCGTATGTACCAGCGTGGCGGCTTCATCACCAAAATAGCTGATGGGCCTGGGCGCATTAAAATAGTGTTTAGCTACCTGTACTACAACGACTGCCAGCAGAAATACTGCCAGACCAATGAAGAATACCCTGAACTTCTGCATAAGCAGCATCAGCAACAGGATTAAGCTAAACATGATACCATCGCCGAGATAAGTGATCCCGGTGACCAACACATCTCCAACCGTTGAGTGCTCTCCGTTGATACCCAGAAATAACTCACGTTGACTGTAGGTTGCCAGCATTACTCCCCCTACTATAAGCCATAGCAGGAAGGGCAGAAAGAAATATGCATTCTTTCTGAACAGTGTAAACAGCGTTTTCAAATCTGTAGGTTTTAAATTGTAGGTTGCTTTTTAAACTTGTTACGTCTAAACTTTTGTAAGAACTTTTTTATTTTTTGATATATGCGAAAATAAAATTCTTTATTGAATAAGTTGGAATCATTCATGGCTTTATAAATTAAAAAGCCGGCGATCGGTACCAGGACGATATTTGACAGCCACATCCCCGACCAGGTGAACATCACTCCGCTGCGGGCCATCTTTTCCCCGATCATGAAAAATATATTGAAGATCACAAAGAAGATCACGGCAAACACCAGCGGGGTGCCCAGGCCTCCCTTACGGATAATGGAGCCCAGCGGGGCGCCGATCAGGAACATCACCACACAGGCTGCGGCGAGGGTAAACTTACGCTGCCACTCCACTTTATGCATTAATATAACGCTGTGCTTGTCAGAATATTCTTTGGTAGGGGCCTCAAGGGAGCTTAACGTTTCCCGTACGCTTTGTTCTGCCCTGTCCAGCACATTGCGGCGGCTCTTTTCCGGGACGATTTCTTCAAAATCCTTCACCTGCAGCGGCGGCGCGGTAGCCGCCCAGGCGGAATCCTTCCATTTGAAGAAGGGAAAACGTACCGTCACATAGGCGTTGACGGTGCGTGCGAAAATATTTTGGGATTTCTGCAGGGAGTCAATGGCCAGGTCCAGCTGCCGGATATTGAGCATCTGCTGGTTGGAGGCAAAGAGGTCCGTATTCAGCCGGTTAAAGGCGAAAGAGCTGAGGTCGAAGGCCTTGGAGTATTTTTTAAAGCTGAAGCGGATCATGTCGCCGGGAACGGAATAGCCGTTGTTGCCTTTTTCCTCATATCGCCAGCCATTTTCGAGGATGAAGTAAAGGAAACGTTTGTTGGCGGTGAGCACCATCTGGCCTTTTTCGGCGAGAATGACTTTGTCGCCGCCGCCACCGCCGGTGGAATGATCGAAGATCATTACCTGATGGATGGTCTGGTTGTCTTTATCTTTCTGGGCCACCTTGATGGTATAGCCGGGGATATCACGGTAAAATACGCCCGCCTTGATGTTGAAGGCCGGTTTGGAGTAGGTGATGTCGTACAGCAGGGATTTGGCCTGCAGGTTGGCGACGGGGATCACATAGTTGGCAAACAGGAATGCCAGGACCCCGATGATGCTGCACACCACCAGGAGGGGCCGGATGAAACGCAGCAGGGAAATTCCGGCTGATTTCAGGGCTACCAGTTCAAAGCTCTCTCCGAGGTTGCCGAAGGTCATGATAGACGACAGCAGCACGGCCAGGGGGAGGGCGAGCGTCACCAGCGTGGCGCTGGTATAAGCGATCAGTTGCACGATCACCATTGTGTCCAGTCCTTTTCCTACCAGGTCGTCCACATATTTCCAGAGAAACTGCATTACCAGCACAAAAAGCGTCACAAAGAAGGTCGCCACAAAGGGGCCCAGGAATGTTCTAATAATTAATTTATCGAGTTTCTTCACTGATAATGCCTGATTTTTTTCTCGCAAAGAAACAAAGTAAGCAATGAACGCAATGAATGCTGACAAAAGGGCCAAACGTACAGGCTTATTGGTAAACCCGGTTTGAAAGGATGTTGCGTTTACACCGGCTGGTTGGTGTAATATGTCAACTTCTTGGCGTTCTTTGCTTACTTTGCCACTTTGCGAGCAAAGGTAGTACGATTTCACAAAGGAGTGTTAAAGCATCCCTGAAAATACCGTTAAATTATATGGAAAATTTTTATCTGACAGCAGAAGAGGCAGCCATTGTATTTACGCCACGGGTCATGGAGCTGAAAAACAGGGCGATAGAGAAGGTGATGTTGTTAATGGGACAGTTACAGGAAGCGCTGGCGGCATGGGATGCGGCGGCCGGTTTCCCATTTGAACCGGTATGGCTGCAACAAGGGCCTAAAATTTCGAAAGGGGAGCAGTATAAGTCACTGCCGTGGGTAATACTGGATTATCCGCGGTATTTCAGTAAAACCGACGTGTTTGCTTTCCGCAGCATGTTCTGGTGGGGGCATTATTTCAGCTACACCCTGCACCTGGCGGGGATGGTCAAAAAGCAGTTTGAGGCGTCGCTAATGGCGGCTTATGAGCCACTGGCGGCTGCCGGGTTTCAGGTGTACCTGCCGGACGATCCCTGGGAACATGACTTTGAAAACGGAAATTACCGGTCCATAGGTGATATGAGTTTAGCAGAATGGAAAAGGCTGGTTGGCCGGAAAAATTTCATTAAACTGGCGAAACCGTTTGCATTGGAACGCTGGGGAGAAATAATTACTGATATAGTGGAGGCTTATGCGACCCTACTCAATGAATTGACGGTGAAAAGGCCGTGATTAGTTTCCTATCCGATGGAACAGATCTTTTACCTGGGATTCCCAAAGTTGGCTTTGGTCTTTAATCTCTCTCTTGTCAGCGAAGTCTTTCACAACCAAAATGGTCATATTGGTGACTTCTGAAATTTGAATGCGGAATTCAAAGAACTCCTCCTTCGGGGCATGGAGCCAGTGGAACCTGATAAATTCGTCTTCCTCCTGTTCCAGTATTTCTGCTTCTTCAGAACTGCCATTCCAGGAAAAGGAAAATACATTGTCCCTGAAGTCTACCCTGTCTGCGAACCATTCCTGCAAACCAGCGGGGGTTGACAGGAATTCGTATAGGATACCGGGGGAGCACCTAACCGGGAATTCCAACTCGTAAAGCACTTTCTTAGACATCTCTCAAATAATTAGTAAATCAATATCATCAGGTTGCAATTATAGAAAATATTTTATTCTGTCAAAATAATTTACGGTTTTTTTTTAATTAATCTGAAGAATGTATGAACACCTTATACATTTTAAAAATATTATAATATTTTACTATTTATAAATGCGCTCTCTCTGATGCTTCCGGCAGATGTCGTACCGGTAGCGGGTTTAGCGGGAAAATAATAAGCTCTTAAAGATCAATCGATTTTATTTGGAAATGATTTAAAAACGACAGATTTTTTTTGGTCGGCTTCTAAAAAAAGTTATTTTTGTCAGGCATTCATCAAATCTTAACTTTTTCTTAACCTGTAACTGTTCCGACTCTATGTCAATGCGCCAACTTAAAATCACTAAATCCATTACCAACAGGGAATCTCAGTCCCTCGAGAAGTACTTGCAGGAGATTGGGAAGGTGGATTTAATTACGCCGGAAGAAGAGGTAAACCTCGCTATCCGCATCAAGCAGGGCGATCAAAGAGCGTTGGAAAAGCTGACTAAAGCTAATCTCCGCTTTGTGGTATCCGTTGCCAAACAGTATCAGAACCAGGGTCTGTCACTCAGCGACCTGATCAACGAGGGCAACCTGGGGTTAATTAAAGCTGCTCAACGTTTTGATGAAACACGCGGTTTTAAATTCATTTCCTACGCCGTATGGTGGATCCGTCAGTCCATCCTGCAGGCACTGGCCGAACAGTCCAGGATCGTAAGGCTGCCACTCAACAAAGTGGGCCTCAGCAACAAGATCAGCAAGGCATATTCCCAGCTGGAACAGGAGTTTGAAAGGGAGCCGTCACCCGATGAGCTGGCCACCATCCTCGAAATCAACACCGATGAAGTGGAAGCCACCCTCGGCGTAGCCGCCCGCCACGTTTCTATGGACGCGCCGTTTATCGACGGGGAAGACAATTCCCTGCTGGACGTGCTCGAAAATCCAAACGCCGTCAGCGCTGACGAGGAACTGGACCATCACGACTCCCTTCGCCGGGAAATTGAAAGGTCCCTGTCTACCCTCACAGACCGCCAGAAAGATGTGATCATGCTGTATTTCGGTATCGCTGTGGAACATCCCATGTCGCTCGAAGATATCGGGGAAAAATTCGGCCTCACCCGCGAAAGGGTACGCCAGATCAAAGACAAAGCTATCACTAAGCTAAGGACTACCTCCAGGAGCAAATTACTCCGGAATTACCTGGGTTAGTCAATTACGAATTACGAATTGGTGGGGCGCCAGGATGCCTGCTGATGCCAGGTGGGTGTATTTTTATTTTAATTATATTGAATTTGTTGGATAATAAACGCTTTGAGCGGAGGTAATGGGGGAGGCTCCATCATCTCCGCTTTTTTTGGGCCCTGTCTGTGGTATGCTTTCTGTGATACCTTGTCTGTGGTATTTTGTGGTATTCTATCTGTGGCACACTGCCAGTAAATTTTTCTTTCTTTGGTAGTTCAACTTTGGTAGTTCATCTTTGGTACCTTGTCTGAGACATGCTGTTATCTTCGCTTTCCGGGCTCCGGCCAGCGTCCCTGCGCCATCAGGCGCATCAGGAACCCCCAATTCGTAATTCGTAATCCGTAATTCGTAATTGAAAAGTCACCCAAAAACAATAATTTTGCTGTCCGTTTAAAATATCAACAATGTTTGAATCATTATCAGAGAGATTAGATTCCGCGTTTAAGCAGCTTAAAGGGGAAGGCCGTATTTCAGAAATCAATATCGCCAGTACCGTGAAGGAAATCCGCCGTGCACTGGTGGATGCAGACGTGAACTATAAAATAGCCAAGGAATTTACTGATAAAGTAAAGGATAAAGCCATGGGAGAAAAGGTGCTGACCGCCATCTCTCCCGGACAGCTCATGGTAAAGATCGTGAAAGACGAACTGGCCGAGCTGATGGGCGGCACCGAAGCGGAAATTGATATCAAAACATCTCCCTCCATTATACTCATCGCTGGTTTGCAGGGCTCCGGTAAAACCACTTTCTCCGGTAAACTGGCCAACTTCCTCAAAACCAAGAAAAGCAAGAAACCGTTGCTGGTGGCGGCAGATATCTACCGTCCGGCAGCGATCGACCAGCTGAAGGTGCTGGGCGAACAGATCGGGGTGGAAGTGTATAGCGAGCCTGAAAATAAAAATGCCGTGCAGATCGCAGAGAATGCGGTCAAACACGCCAAAGCCAATGGCAATAACATCATCATCATCGATACCGCCGGCCGCCTGGCCGTGGATGAGGTGATGATGACCGAGGTGGCCAACGTGAAAAACGCCGTGAAGCCACAGGAAGTGCTGTTCGTGGTAGACTCCATGACCGGCCAGGATGCGGTGAACACCGCCAAGGCGTTTAACGACCGGCTGGACTTTACCGGCGTGGTGCTCACCAAACTCGACGGTGATACCCGCGGCGGTGCGGCCCTCACCATCCGCTACACCGTGACCAAGCCGATCAAATTCGTGAGCATGGGCGAAAAGATGGACACCCTCGACGTGTTCTATCCGGAGCGTATGGCACAGCGTATCCTCGGCATGGGCGATATCACCACCCTCGTGGAACGCGCACAGGCCCAGTTCAACGAAGAGCAGGCTAAAAAGCTGGAGAAAAAGATCCGCCAGAACCAGTTCGATTTCGACGATTTCCGGGAACAACTCCAGCAAATCAAAAAAATGGGTAACCTGAAGGACCTGATGGGCATGATCCCCGGTGTGGGCAAAGCCGTAAAGGACCTCGATATCAGCGACGACGCCTTCAAGGGCATCGAAGCCATGATCAACTCCATGACACCCGATGAACGCGGTAACCCCGACCTCATCGACGGCAGCCGCCGCAAACGCATCGCCAAAGGCAGCGGTAAAAATATCCAGGACGTGAACCAGTTCATGAAACAGTTCGAACAAATGCGCCAGATGATGAAAATGATGAATAAGTTCGGCGCTGGTGGCAAGGGGCTGAGAGGGCTGGTGAAATAAAATATTTCGCTCCGCAAACTTTTTTTTGCAAATACCAATTAGAAGGTTACATTTGCATCCCTAATTAAACAATATTTCCTAACTCGCAAAAAATAACTCGACTTATTTATGCCAGTAAAAATCAGACTGCAGAGACATGGCGCAAAGAAGAGGCCTTTCTATTTTATCGTAGTAGCCGACGCTCGCGCTCCCAGGGATGGTAAATTCATCCAGAAAATTGGTACTTACAATCCATTAACAGTTCCGGCTTCCATCAACATCGATACTGAAAAAGCATTGCGTTGGTTGCAGAAAGGCGCTCAGCCTACCGACACTGTTAGACGGATCCTGTCTTTCAAAGGTGTATTGTATTTGAAACACCTGTTAAGAGGTGTTACCCTGAACCTGTTCGACGAGCCTACTGCTTACCAGAAATTTGCACAATGGCAAGCTGAACACGAACAGAAAGTATCTGCCCGTCGCGACGGTCACAGAAAAGCAAGAGTAGCTGCTCCGATCGTAAGAAAGGTTGAAGACACTCCTGCTGCTCCATCCGCACCCGCAGAAGGAGAAGGTACAGAAGCATAAAACGGCAACGTTTTAACAATACCTGAAAAAGGAAATGTTTGCATTCGCAAATATTTCCTTTTTTAATTTCATGGCAGGGCACGCTCAATATGATGAATAATTATTTCAGTATAGGAAAACTGGTGTCTGCGCACGGATTACAGGGCGAATTGCTGGTACGGCACAGCCTCGGCAAAAGATCCGCCCTCAAAGGCGTTACCGCTATTTTCCTGGAAGAAAGGAAAAACAGCTTTATCCCCTATTTCCTGCAGCAGGCGACGGTAAAAGACGCAGCGCATATCTACATCCGCCTCGAAGGGGTGGATTCCAAGGAGGCGGCGCAAAAGCTGCTGCCCGGGCAGATATATCTCCAGGAAGAAGATTTTAAGGCGCAAACGGCCTCTTCCTCACCGCTGGCGCTGCTCGGCTACACCGTCGAAGACGCTCACCATGGTCTGCTGGGCACAATAGAGGAAGTCATCGAAATGCCAATGCAGGTGCTGGTAAAGGTGCAGATCCAGGGAAAAGAAGCCCTCCTGCCAGTCAACGAGCAGTCACTCGTGAAAGTGGACCGCAAAAAACAGGTGGTACACCTCGATCTGCCGGAAGGGCTGGTAGAACTATATACAAATCAATAAACCGGCCCGGAAATGACCGGGCTGATGGTTGAGAACAATATCCAAAAGGCTGAATACCCGGTCCTAACCCGGGTTTTAGCCGCGCCTGGGGCTTTAGTCCCGGAAAAAAGCAATATCACTTATGCGGATAGATATCATTACAGTACTGCCGGAGCTCCTCGAAAGCCCGCTGTCCCATTCCATCATGAAACGGGCACAGGCGAAGGGAATGCTGGAGGTACATGTACACCCGTTAAGGGCCTATTCCAGCCTGAAACATAACCAGGTCGACGATTATCAGTTTGGCGGAGGCGCCGGCATGGTCATGATGCTGGAACCGATCGTCAACGCCATAGAATCGCTGCAGGCCAAAGTGAAGTATGATGAAATCATCTATCTGACGCCTGACGGGGAAACGCTGAACCAGCGGATGGCCAACCAGCTGTCGCTCAAAGGCAACCTGCTTATGCTGTGCGGGCACTACAAAGGCATTGACCAGCGTATCCGGGACCATTTCATTACGAAAGAGATCTCTATCGGCGACTATGTGCTGTCCGGCGGGGAATTGGGTGCGGCAGTGCTCGTGGATGCCATCGGGCGGTTGCTGCCCGGCGTGCTGAACGATGAAACCAGCGCCCTGTTCGATTCTTTCCAGGACAATCTGCTGGCACCGCCGGTATATACCCGGCCCGTGGAGTTCCGCGGCTGGAAAGTACCCGATGTGCTGCTGAGCGGCGACCATAAAAAAATTGAGGAATGGCGGCATCAACAGGCAGTGGAAAGGACACAGGCCCGCCGCCCTGACTTGTTGTAAATTAACTACTTAAAAATAACAGAATCAGCCATGTCTGTGTTTTCCACAGGCAAATCCGGAAAAAAGGTGGATAATCTCAACATTTATTCGCGATTTAATTTGGTAAATGCCAATTCTTGTTTTACTTTTGCACTCCCATAAATATTTGAAAGATGAACGCAATTTCGTTTGTTCACGAACAACTGACAGCTAAAAAACAGTACCCTAAGTTTAAAGCAGGCGACAACGTCACTGTCAATTATAAAATCGTGGAAGGTAATAAAGAAAGGATTCAGTCCTTTAAAGGTGATGTGGTGAAAATCCAGGGTACAGGGTTTACTGCGTCTTTCACTGTTAGAAAAATTTCTGACGGTATTGGTGTGGAAAGACTGTTCCCGCTTTACTCTCCTCATATCGATGCTATCGTATTGAACAAGGTAGGTAAAGTAAGAAGAGCGAAACTTTATTACCTGCGTGAACGTGCCGGTAAGAAAGCCCGTATCAAAGAAAAAAGGGTTTAGTATAAAATACAGGGAAATTAGTTACAGGCGGGGCCGCATGGCTCCGCTTTTTTCGTGTGCTTAAAATGCTATTAAATCTGTGTTTTTAACAACTCCGACGGGTGAAAAAGCGGATTTTATAAGCTATCTTTGTTGACTTAGATAACTTAAACAAACATTTGAGAAGATGACTGCTGTTTTTGTAAAATCATCATTTTTGATTCTCCAGGATATTGGCATGTCTGAACTGCTGTTGATTGCCGTTGTGGTATTACTGCTGTTCGGTGGCAAAAAGATCCCTGAACTGATGCGGGGATTGGGTAAAGGTATCCGTGAGTTTAATGACGCCAAAAACAATGTGCGCCAGGAAATTGAAGAAGGTATGAGGGAAAAGCCTGTGCAGCCCGCTACTACCGACACTAAGCCAACTGATGCTCAACACAACGCATAATCCGGCGTAACATAACTGTCCCTGATTTTAATATTTTAACTGATTTAGCTTTGACTGAATTCAGCAGTATTGCTTCTTTTCATAAAGCATTATACGCCGGCAGTACAAGCTGTACGGACCAGGTACGTGCGTATCTCGACCGGATAGCGCAGCTAAAACATTTGAATGCCTTCCTGGAAGTGTATGAGGAGGAAGCCCTGGAAAAAGCGCGGGAACTGGATGAACGGATCAAAAACGGTCAACCGGTAGGCGCGCTGGCAGGCGTGGTGGTAGGTATTAAAGATGTGATCTGCTATAAAGGCCATCATGTAGGCGCCGCTTCCAAGATCCTGGAAGGGTTTACCTCCATTTATTCGGCTACAGCCGTGGAACGGTTGCTGGCTGCAGATGCTGTTATCATTGGTAATCTCAACTGCGATGAATTCGCCATGGGATCTACCAATGAAAATTCGGCTTACGGGCCTACCCTGAATGCGTTGGACAACACCCGGGTGCCGGGCGGTTCATCAGGAGGCTCTGCCGTAGCAGTGCAGGCAGACCTTTGCCTGGTAAGTCTGGGCAGCGATACCGGCGGCTCAGTTCGCCAACCGGCGGATTTCTGCGGTATCATCGGGCTGAAGCCTACTTACGGCCGCATCTCCCGCCATGGCCTGCTCGCCTATGCGTCATCTTTTGATCAGATAGGCATTTTCGGCAAGGAAATTGCTGATGTGGCGGCGGTTCTGCAGGTGATCGCAGGACCGGATGAGTTTGATAGCACAGCAGCCCAGCGGGAAGTCCCTGATTACCAGCAATACCTGTCGCACAATAAAAGCTACAGATTTGCGTATTTAAGAGATGCCCAGTACCATGAAGGATTGGACGCTGAAATGAAGGATGGCTATATAGACCTCTTTGAAAGCCTTGTAGCAGCAGGACATACCGTTACCGGTAAAGGTTTTGACTACCTTGACTATGTCGTTCCTGCCTATTATGTGCTGACAACCGCGGAAGCATCCTCCAACCTGTCGCGTTATGACGGGGTCAGATTCGGGCACCGGACCAGTGAGAAGAACCTTGAACTGGTCGATTTTTACAAAAAAAACAGGTCAGAAGGGTTTGGTATAGAAGTAAAACGTCGTATATTACTCGGGACTTTTGTATTGAGTGCGGGTTATTACGATGCTTACTATACGAAGGCACAACAGGTAAGAAGAATAGTTACAGACAAGCTAAACGAGATACTGGAAGAATTCGACGCCATTTTAATGCCAACGGTGCCGTCGACAGCTTTTAAATTAGGCGAGAAGACAGAAGACCCGATTGCCATGTACCTGGCTGATATATACACGGTACTGGCGAATCTGGCAGGGGTCCCGGCCATTTCAGTGCCGTTGGGCCGGCATTCAAACGGAATGCCATACGGTGTACAGATCATCACAAAGAAGTTTGACGAAGCGGCCTTGTTACAAATTGCTCATCAGCTGATGGCAACTGACAGGGCATCGATTGTTTAAAATAAATTGTATGAGAAAAATCTTTTTACTATTGCTGTTGCCAGCATTGAGTTTAGGAAGTGTGGAGGTAATGGGTAGCAACAGCGTACCTAAAGAGACGGCGTTACCCTGGGTCTCGCCCGACACTACAGTGAAATTCCGCAAAGTACATTTGCCGAAGGACTCTGTAGCGCCTACTCCCACCACCATGGCAGTGAAGAAAGCTGCCCAGAGCCTGCCGAACACCATTCGCAGCGCTAAAGTATACGAACAGATCAACAACAACCTGGTAGCCGGTTATGTAAACAACTACGCTACCCGGTACAGCCAGCATCTTCAGATCATGGTGGAAAGAGGTCAGCCTTATTTCGCCATGGTAGAGAAAATCTTCCGTGAACACGGTATCCCGGAAGAGATGAAATATCTCGCTGTTATCGAATCCAGCTTTAATACCAACGCACGTTCCAGGGTAGGAGCCGTTGGCGCCTGGCAGTTTATGGCCGGTACCGCCCGCATCTTCGGTCTGAACGTAGGTAAAAAAGTAGATGAACGGAAAGACTTTTACAAATCCACTATGGCTGCGGCCCAGTACCTGAACAAACTGTACGAGCAGTTTGACGACTGGTTGCTGGTAGTAGCGGCTTACAACTGCGGTCCCGGTGGCGTACAACGCGCCATGAAGGCCAGCGGTCGTGAAGATTTCTGGGGCATGCAATATTTCCTGCCTGCAGAATCCCGTAACCATGTGTATAAATTCATTGCTACCGGTTACATCCTGGATCGGTTCAACAACTTCTTCGGTGTGAGCGACGAACCTGGTATGCCTGTAGCGGAAAATACGGCCGCTCCTGCAGCTGCTACCGCCGCTGTGGCCAGAGGCCCGCTGACAGAAGACGAGATCTTCGGCAGCGTGGAAATCAACGTGACCGGCAAATACCGCCTGGAAGCCATCGCCAAAAAACTGGAGATGTCTGTAGCTGAACTGGACCGCTATAACCCGGGCTTTGCCAAAGCAATGGCCAGCGCAGAAAACAATTACGATCTGCGCATCCCGAAAGAGAAAATGAAGCTGTTCCTCGCTGAAAAAGACGAGATGCTGAAAGAGTCCGTTCAGATGACACTGGATGATAAAGCAGTAGGAGTGGACAAATCCAAGTTCCCGCCTCCGGCTAAAATGCCTGCAGCGAAAACGGCGCCTGCCAAGAAAGCGGCTACCGCCACCAGCACCAGGAAGCACAGCAGCGCTAAAAAATATACTGCTGCAAAAAAACAAACGACCAAAAAGAAGACCACTACCCGTAAAAAGTAGTTCCTTCTGCAGATAAAAGAAAATAAAAAACCCGTGCGGTATTACCTGCACGGGTTTTTTATTTATGATCTGCCGGATCGTTTGCAGGTACGCATCACCCAAGGCGTTATAGTCCGGGAAACTATACTGCCAGCAGGCCTTTCTTTCTTTCACTGAAAGCCACGAGGTCCAGCAGTGGGCCGGTCATAAAAGTGGTGGCCAGCGCCATCAGCACCATCATGGCAAATATTTCGGGCGACAGGATGCCGAGATCGTACCCGATATTGAGCACTACCAGCTCCATCAGGCCGCGGGTGTTCATCAGCGCGCCGATCGACACAGACTGGCGCCATGATTGTCCCATGAGCCGGGCGGTAAGGGTGCTGCCTCCAAATTTACCGGCTACGGCCACCAGCATGATCATCCCGCATACCACCCAGAGGTGGCTTTCATTCAGCAGGCCGATCTGGGTACGCAAGCCGGTAAACACAAAAAATATCGGTAACAGCAGCAGTACGCTCACATCTTCCAGTTTATCCGTCAGCAGTTGTTTGACGCCTGCTTCCTGTGGCATGATAACGCCTGCCAGGAAGGCGCCGAAGAGGGCATGTATGCCGATCACTTCCGCAGCGAGGGCAGAGAGCAGCAGGGTGAGGAACACCGCAGAAATGGCTGCTTTCTGGCGTCCGCGGGACATGTGGCGGTTCACCGTACGGGCCAGCCAGGGCCTTACCAGCAGCAGCACTGCCGCTACAAAAACAATGGACAGCACAATGGTAATCAGTGCGCTGACCAGTCCTCCTGCTTTTACGATCGCCACTACTACCGCCAGTATACACCAGGCGGTCACATCATCCGCGGCGGCGCAGGTGATGGCCATGGTGCCCAGCGGTGTGCCGGTAAGCTTTCTTTCCTGTACGATACGGGCCAGCACCGGGAAGGCCGTAATGCTCATAGCGATGCCCATAAACAGCGCAAAAGCGAGGAAGCTGACACCTGCCGGCGCGAAGGTGGTAAAAAGGTAATAAGCCAGCCATACGCCCAGGAAAAAGGGCACGACGATGCTTGCATGACTGATCATAACGGCGTCGTGCGCTTTGTTCCGGATTTTGCTGATGTCCAGCTCCATGCCTACAATGAACATAAAAAAGGCGAGGCCTATCTGGCTGAGGAACTGAAGTGTCTTTAGAGACTCTGCCGGAAAGAGGAAAGCGGAAAGGGAGGGCATGGTCCATCCGAGGAGGGAGGGGCCCAGCAATACGCCTGCGATGATTTCTCCTACCACCGCCGGCTGCTTTATTTTATTGGCCAGTATGCCAAACAGGCGGGCTACCAGCATGATGGCGATGATCTGCAACAGCAGCAGGGCCAGGGGGTGTTTCAGGTTGTCGAAGTACTGCCACCAGTTGCTGGCAGCGGCTGGTGTGGCCGGCGGGGTGGCGGCAACGGGCAGGAGCTGTTTTACCGGCAGCAGCCTTCCCTGTTCGAGGATCACCCATATCAGTATCCCAAACACACCGATGATGGCAGGGTAGAGGAGGAGGCGTTTTTTCATAAGGTGATTTGTAAAAGTAAATACGGACTTGCAGAGTTGGTAGAAGCTTCCCCTGCAAATCCGTAATGCTGTAATGTTTGATAGATATTACAATCAGATGGCTGCGATGCCGGGCAGTATTTTGCCTTCGAAGAATTCCAGCATAGCGCCGCCGCCGGTGGACACGTAGCTTACCTTGTCGGCCAGTCCGAACTGGTTAACCGCCGCTACGGAGTCACCGCCGCCCACGAGGGAGAACGCTCCCTGTGCAGTGGCCAGCACGATAGCGTCCGCAACGCCTTTGGTTCCTTTCTGGAACGCTTCCATTTCGAAAACGCCCATAGGACCGTTCCACAGGATGGTTTTGGATGCCTGGATGGTTTCGCTGAAGATGGCTACGGAAGCGGGTCCGATATCGAGGCCCATCCAGCCGGCGGGGATATTATCGTTGGACACCACCTGGGTGGCGGCATCGGCAGCGAATTTGTCCGCCGCAACAGAATCTACCGGCAGGATCAGCTTAACGCCTTTGGTGCGGGCTTTGTCCAGCAGTTCATTGGCGAGGTCCAGTTTATCATTTTCACAGAGGGAGTTGCCTATTTCCTTGCCTTGCGCCTTGAGGAAGGTATAAGCCATACCGCCGCCGATGATGATGTTATTGGCGCGGTCCATCAGTGTTTCGATGATCAGTATTTTGTCGCTCACTTTAGCGCCGCCGAGGATGGCAGTGAAAGGGGCGGTGGCGTTGTTGAGTACTTTCTCCGCGTTGGACACTTCCGCTTCCATGAGGAGGCCGAACATGCGGTCCGGCTGAGCGAAGAACTGTGCGATAACCGCTGTGGAGGCGTGTGCGCGGTGGGCGGTGCCGAAGGCATCGTTGACATACACGTTGCCCAGTTTAGCCAGCTGTTCAGCGAAGGAGGCATCGCCTTTCTCTTCTGCTTTGTGGAAACGCAGGTTTTCCAGCAGGAGCACTTCGCCCATTTGCAGGTCGGCAGCGGCTTTTTCGGCTACGGGGCCGGTGCAGTCTTCTGCAAATTTAACGGTAGCGCCGTCCAGCAGGGAAATGAGATGGTATACGAGGTGTTTCAAAGAATATTTATCGGTAGGACCATCTTTCGGGCGGCCGAGGTGGGACATCAGGATGACAGCGCCGCCATCTTTGAGGATTTTCCTGATGGTAGGAACGGCAGCGCGCATGCGGGTGTCGTCCGTGATTTCGAACTTATCGTTCAGGGGAACGTTGAAGTCCACGCGGACCAGGGCTTTACGGCCGTTGAAATGATAGTCGGAGAATTTGCTCATATGTAGCGATTTAAGAGAAGGATTTAGCCATAAAAAAACCGCGGGCCAACAGCACAAAGCGAGTTTCAACCAAAATGATCTGGCCTGGCTGCTGCTATGGTGTAGTTGTTCCGCGGAATGTAAAAAGTATCCCCGGCAGCGACTGCCGGGGATACGATCTGATTATTTGCTGATCAGGCCGGCGAAGTACTTCACAGTACGAACCAGCTGAGATACGTAGCTCATTTCGTTGTCGTACCAGGACACGGTTTTAACCAGCTGATGATCACCAACGGTCATTACTTTAGTCTGGGTAGCGTCGAACAGGGAACCGTAGTGGATACCGATGATGTCGGAGCTTACGATTTCATCTTCAGTGTAACCGAAAGATTCGTTGGAAGCTGCTTTCATCGCTGCATTCACTTCTTCAGCAGTTACTTTTTTGCTGAGGATGGTCGTCAGCTCAGTGAGAGAGCCGGTGATGGTAGGCACACGCTGTGCGTTACCGTCCAGTTTGCCTTTCAGTTCAGGCAGTACCAGGCCGATAGCTTTTGCAGCACCGGTGCTGTTCGGAACGATGTTGGCGGCAGCAGCGCGGGCACGGCGCAGGTCACCTTTCGGATGCGGAGCATCGAGGGTGTTCTGGTCGTTGGTGTAAGCGTGAACGGTGGTCATCAGGCCGGTAACGATACCGTACTTGTCCTGCAGTACTTTGGCCATAGGAGCCAGGCAGTTGGTGGTGCAGGAAGCGCAGGAGATAACCGTTTCAGTGCCGTCCAGCAGTTCGTGGTTTACGTTGAACACGATGGTTTTCAGATCACCGGTAGCAGGAGCGGAAATTACAACTCTCTTAGCGCCAGCGGTGATGTGCGCAGCAGCTTTGTCTTTATCAGCAAAGAAGCCGGTGCACTCAATCACTACGTCAATGTCGTGCTCTTTCCAGGGAATTTGAGAGGGGTCTCTTTGTGCATATATCTTCACATCTTCGCCGTTCACATTAATTGCGTTCTCGGAATGTTTAACTTCTGCATCAAACCTACCCTGCGCTGAATCATATTTCAGCAAATGCGCCAGCACGGTTGGGCTGGTAAGGTCATTGATAGCTACCACATCAATGCCGGGCATTTTGTAAATCTGGCGGTATACCAAACGACCGATACGGCCGAATCCATTAATACCAATTTTGAGAGTAGTTCCCATTTTTTGTCGTGATTTGAGTATGAAAAAATCGAGAGCGAATTTACAATCAATGCGTTTATTAATCAATATAAATTTGAGTTATCAAAAATTATTTTGGAAATATAAAACAATAATGTACTTTTGCAATCCCAAAACGATACGCCGCGTTGGTCAAGGGGTTAAGACGCCTCCCTTTCACGGAGGAATCACGGGTTCGATTCCCGTACGTGGTACGAAGTAAAAACCGGTCTCAATGACCGGTTTTTTGTTTTATACCAGGTGGATATATATGTTTCCACTTTTTGATGTTTGGGTGCTGCGGCATTTTTTCAGTGAACGTATTTTCTGGTTTCCACGATCAATAACATTCTGCATAAAGTTTTTTCAATTCTTCATCGTTGCCATGAAACCCGGTAATTCTCCTGCTTTTTTTTAACGGATAAAAATTCAAACGGAAGCAAAAACGGGCGGAAACTGAACCTAATGGTCCTCATCCGGTTGCGACTCCGGGTTCGAAATGGCTGCCTGGCCTTTCGGGTGAAGCATGGGAAATGATATCAACACCGCATGGGATGATGGCTGCTGATAAAATACTGCGCTATAAATGTTATTTTTAATTGCACATACCTCAAATCCGCAAATCTTATGGCAAAACGGAGAAAGCTTAAAGATGTCATCCGTCTCTATCCTTTACAGCGCAGTATGATCAGCCTGGGGCTCACGGCACTCGTGTGGGCAATATTGCAAGTGTGTCGTATCACTATCAGTCCGTTGGTGCTTTCCGTGCTTTTATGGGACGTTTTCGCCCTTTCCTATATCGGCATCGCCTGGCTGGTGTTTGTGTGGCGCAAGGTGCCTGAAATTCGCGCATGGGCCCGGGAGGATGACGGCGGACGAACTTTCGTGACCATCTTTCTCCTCGTGTCTTCCTTTGCCAGCATGATCATCGTGGCATTGCTGATGGTGTCTGACGAGCCGGAGAAACCGGGTATCTACCTGCCGGTGGCGATTGTGGGGATATTATCTTCCTGGGCATTGGTACACACCACCTACAGCTTCCACTACGCCCACCTGTTTTATGATGACGATGTGCATGACAGCAACCGTCACGCCGGCGGACTAAATTTCCCGCAGGAGAAATATCCTGACTACGTGGACTTCGCCTACTTTTCCTTTGTGATCGGAATGACTTTCCAGGTATCGGATGTGGAGATCGGCAGCCGCGCCATCAGACGCACCGTGCTGATACATGGATTATTATCCTATCTGCTCAATACATTTGTGATGGCGTTGACGATCAACCTGATCGCCGGGCTGATTCATAAATAAAATGCTCCTCAAAAAAGCAGCTGTTTATCCTGTCAATCATCTCCCGAAAAATAAATTCAAAAAAAATTTTGTGATGTAAAACTATTCCCTATCTTTGCAATCCCAAAACGGAAATGCCGCGTTGGTCAAGGGGTTAAGACGCCTCCCTTTCACGGAGGAATCACGGGTTCGATTCCCGTACGTGGTACAAAAAAAGCCTGCAAATTTTGCAGGCTTTTTCTTTTTCTGACGATAACATCCCGCTCTTTCTTCACAATGCCCGGGTCGTGAATGCACAATCGTTGACACCTCATTTGATTACCCGCCGGTTTATTGTTATATTCGTTCAGTGCGTAAATAAGTTTTCGTGCTGTAGTAACCCAAATTATCAGGAACAAACGTACCCCCGCTCAAAATAATCAGGCACCACGTACAATTGTTCGCCCTCATCTTAAACTGATACTCCAAAATCAATCTGCACTTTGGCAAATAATGAACATATACAACTGCTTGCATACTGGCGAAGCTCCCTTGCGGACGCATCCCGTGTGGAGATCCCGGTGGAGAAATCCCCCCATCAGTACAAGGCAGTGGTTGATTTCGTAAAGGGAAGTGTTTCAGCAGAACAAGCAGCTGTGCTGATTGATAAAGCGGAAGAACAGCTGAATGATATAAAGGGACGAAAGAGCAAAGACGATCCGGAATGGGAGTACCTGGATGAAACGAATATCCTTATAGCGCCTTTCCGTGTAAGTCCTGATCCTGAATATACCAGGTATTCAGGAGAACCGGATGTTAGTTATCCATTCTGGATAAGGGCTGCGGTAAACAGAGAAGGGAATTTAAAGACCCACGATGACACTTTCCCTTACATTCCCCGTCCGCATCTGGAGCCTCAGGTAAATGAAGCGGTAAACTTCGTTTTTTCGGACGTAGATACAGTCGACGCCGCCTTTGCCATGCCCTTTATGAATGACGGCAAATGGAACAGTTACCGCAAATACCTGGAAGAAGTGTTCAGAAAAATTACCGGAGTATCCATTTGGCAATATTCCGCAGAAAGACATACCGTGGAGTTTTCCTATACCATGGTCGCTTATGAACCATTAACCAGCGCAGCAGACGGGATTATAAAATTATACGACTATCTGATCCGGGAAAAAGAAGTGCCTGCAGTATTGGAGCGGCTGGCTGATAAAGCTGATGCCGGCCAGCGGCCGTTACTGGCGGCGGATAATTTTGAGCAGGCATCGGTCCGCCATCTGGGGCAGATGGCTTATGCCTATCCGTTATCCGTATCCCAACGAAAGTCTTTATATCATTTACAAACACTCGATAATGGTGAAATCCTGGCGGTAAACGGTCCTCCAGGCACTGGCAAAACTACTTTGCTGCAAAGCGTGGTGGCGAATGAAGTCGTACAAAGCGCCCTCAAAGGAGAAGCGCCCGCTGTAATCCTCGCCTGTTCTACCAATAACCAGGCTGTTACCAATATTATCGATAGTTTTTCCGGCATCACACAAAAGCCCGGACTGCTGTATGAACGCTGGCTGCCGGGTATTAAGGGGTTTGGCCTTTATCTTCCGGCGCAGGGAAAGAAGGTAGCGCAAAGCATTCCGCATCTTAAACGTATAGCCGGAAGATTAGCCGGCGCACATATCGATAAGGAAAATGTCTCCTATCTCGCAACCGCTGAACTTCAATATGTTGATAATTTTGAACGTTGTATGGCACAAAAGGGCTTAAGCGTTCAGGAAATTACCCTGCTGCTGCGGAGCAAACTGAAAGAGAAAGAGAAGCAGCTTGAAGAAGGCATACAACTATGGCAACAATATAAAAGAATTTCGGCCCTGATCGAAAAGTTAGCGCCGGAGGCTGATATCAGTTTGTTTCAGTACAATACACTGAATGAAGCGCAATTAGCGCAAATTGAATCTGCTGTGAGAGCGCTCGAACAGCAGATCGTTGATTACCTGGACAAAGAATCTGTTTGGATAAAGCTCTTTGGGTTCCTGCGGTTTGTAAAAGAAAAAAGAGCCTTCCGGTTATCGTATTTGTTTCGCGGGTGTCCGCTAAACTACGATGCAGTGGACTTTTACAACATAGGCTCTTTCCATCATTTTTTTAATGAAAGACTTAAACTGATACAACAGATCAGGAAGTATGCACAAGCCTGGAACCAGTGGAAGAAAGCCTGCCATATACAGGCAAACCCGCCTGCCGATGACGAAGGGTTTAAGGCAGCTGAACGAAACCGGCAGTCATTCTTCTACGACGAGTTGGAAATGGGTTTGAAATACGATTTGTTTTATCTCGCCATCCATTATTGGGAGGGCAGATGGATACTGGCCACACAGGAAGTTATTGCGGAAGACCGTATTCACAGAAACGGAACAGCCGATGCAGCAAAGCGCTGGCAGCGCTTTGCCATGTTGAGTCCCTGCTTTGTTTCCACTTTTTTTATGGCGCCGAAGTTTTTTACTTACTCAAAGCTAATTAAAGGAAGTGGATCGAAAAGTGTTTGGGACACACCGCCATTAACTGCTTTTATTGATCTCCTTATTGTTGATGAGGCCGGGCAGGTATCTCCGGAAGTGGGCGCGGCTACTTTTGCGCTGGCCCGGAAAGCAGTAGTGGTAGGAGATACCCTACAGATAGAGCCTGTATGGAACGTACCGGCGAAGGTGGACCATGCCAATTTGTTCCGCTCCCGTGTGATATCAGATATCAATGATCAGTATGCAATTGGCGAACTTCTGACGAAAGGCTTCCTGAGCAGCTCCGGTAGTATTATGAAACTGGCCCAGAAGGCGACGCCTTATCAAATGTATCAGGACATGGAGCGTGGAATGATGCTAACAGAACACAGGCGATGTTTTGATGAAATTATAACCTACTGCAACAAACTTGCTTATCATGGTTTATTGGAGCCCAAAAAAGGTCCGGCAAAAGATATATTATTCGCGCCTATGCAGTTTCATGCTGTCAGCGGCATTTCTGAAGCAAGAGGGACCAGTAAGGCCAATCAGGAAGAAGCCGTTGCAATTGCCTCCTGGGTTTTAACCCATCAGCAACAGATTATCAGCTATTACCAGGAGATAGAAAATGCTGCTGCAAACAGAGAAAAGCGGGTGGCTAAAACACTTCGGCTGGCGGATGTTATAGGCATTATCACTCCATTCACCGGCCAGAAATATGAATTGTCCAAAACGCTTCGGAAATCAGGAGTGGACCTCTCCGGGCTCACCATCGGTACTGTACATGCACTGCAGGGAGCGGAGCGCCCGGTGATTTTATTTTCTGCCACCTACGGTAGCAACGATATAAAGAAGGGGTACTTTTTTGACCGCGGGGTAAATATGCTAAACGTAGCAGTATCCAGGGCTAAGGATGCCTTTGTGCTGTTCGGGAATAAAGAAATATTGACGAAAAGCGATACTACGCCTTCCGGACAATTATACCGTTACATTAAATGGCTTACTGAAAAGCCGATGACCATCGGCCAGGAAGCTAGTTCTTTTCCTCCCCACCCCTGATGATCTTCTTCCGGTGTGCTTTCCCCCATTTGATCATCTCCAGGATAATATCTCCAAAAGTGCGGCAATAGCCGGTAGCCGTATATTCTACGGTCACCGGAACGGTCGGCGTCACTGTTCTTTTGACCAGCTGATTGGCTTCCATCTCTTTCAGTTCCCTCGACAACATCCGGGTGGTAATGCCGGGAATGCTGCGCTCTATCTCCCTGAAACGATGGTTGCCGTTGCAGATGGAATTGATAATAGGCAGCCGCCATTTCCCGCCGATCACATAAATCGTATCCTGCAACGCCTGCAGCTCATCCTTCTGACTGCGGGAATTATTCAGGGTTTCGGCTATTTCCTTCAGTCTTTTTTTATCCGTCATACTGGTATACTCAGTTATACTGGTTACAAAGTTATATCAATTCCCCCATACCTTTGTCATGAATTATTTAATCATACAAATCATGGAAACACTGAAAGGAAAAACAGCCGTCGTGACCGGCGGTAACAGCGGCATCGGTTATGCCACAGCCAGGGAATTAAAACAACAGGGTGCGACGGTGATCATCACCGGCCGCCGTAAAGATGCTATTGACACGGCCGCGGCCGAGCTGGGCGTTACCGGCCTAGTGGCCGACCAGGGCGATCTCGCTGCCATCGAAAGCCTCGCCGGTACCATCAAAGCAACATTTGGGAAAGTGGACATCCTGTTTATCAACGCCGGCGTCCTGGGCGGAGGTGCTATCGAACAGGCAACGGAAGCGGTATTCGACCAGGTGATAGATATTAACTTCAAAGGCGCCTATTTTACGTTGAGTCGCTTTATCCCCCTCCTGAATGACGGCGCATCGGTGACCTTCCTCTCGTCCAACACGGCCAGCATGAACGTCGCCAACTCTTCTATCTATTCCTCCAGCAAAGCGGCTTTAAATGCCGTGATGAAAATTGCGGCCCTTGAACTGGCGCCAAGGAAAATAAGGGTGAACGCCATAAGCCCCGGACCGATTGAAACAGCGATCCTGCAAAAACAAGGATACGACGAGGCGCAGCTCGACGGCCTGAAAGCCTGGATGCTGGACCGTATACCGTTGCAGCACATGGGGAAAGCCGGCGACGTGGGAAAAATGGTAGCCCATTTATCCGGTGATGCGGCCTCCTTTATTACCGGCGCGGAACTGGTGATGGACGGCGGTATGAGCCTCTGACTACCGCTGCTCCCACTTACCGCTGACACACTCTCACGTCCCACGGATTGCCGTCAATATTAAGCGGGACCGATTTTTGACATATCAAGGCAAACATTTAGTACATTTATCTTACAGCTACTTTTTTCCTGAACACCATGATCGAACAGATTATCTGGTCAGTCGCCCCATTACGGTATCGCACAACGAGGTATCTCTGCACCCTGTTGTGCGGCCTCTTTGTAATGCTTACTGCCAGCGCGCAGCAGGAAAATATCTCGTATCATTTCCGTCACCTTGATATCAGCAACGGTCTTGCCAGTAACCACGTATCCGCCATCCTGCAGGACCGCAAAGGGTTTATCTGGATCGCCAGTACCGCCCTGCAACGGTACGATGGTACCAACCTGGTGACCATGGCCAACTTCGACAGGGTGCCAGGCTCCATCTACTACGACGATATCTGCCTCTGCGAAGATAGCCGTGGCCGCATCTGGATGGGCACCCCGGATAATATCCGTGTATACGACCCGGTAACAATGCTCATCAAAACCCTCAAAGTGGCCGACAGAACGGAACTGCCGGAGGGTCTGCAATGCAGCAACATCATACAGGACCACCACGGCGTGATATGGGCCACCACCCGCGACGGCCTCATGCAGTTCGACGAAGCCTCTTTCAGCTTCCATAAAGCAGCCATGGTGCCCGAAACCGACCGCCTGCAAATGCAGGACGGTATTATGGAGGACGAAACCGGGAACCTCTGGCTCAGTGGGAAAGAGCATTTGTATATTCTCGACCGTGACCGTAAACAGCTGTTCACCCCCGGCAATAACCCCGGACACCTGCCGGTACTGGATATCCGCAACAGCTTTAAAAAAATCTATACCGATAAACAACACCGCATATGGCTGGCCGGCAGAAAGGGCATCCTCTACCAGTACATTCCCACCGCCAATACGCTGCGGGAATACCGCTTCAATACCCCGAAGGCGATCATATTTTTGATGTGATGACGGACGGTAACCAGCAACTCTGGGTAGCCACAGAAAAAGGCGGCATTTTCCGGTTGAATGACTCGCTGCAACGGTTCGATTTCAACATCACCAGCAACAATGCGGATGAAAGGGGATTTCATTATGACTACGAAGCCAATTGTATGCTGAGCGACCGGGAAGGCCACCTGTGGATAGGTACCGACCGGGGCGTGAATATCCTCAGTATTCACAATACCGCTTTCCGGATGCTCGACCACCGCACTGCCTTTGATAAGACCGCCAAACGGCTGCCGGCGGCAGAGGTGACAGGCATTTACCAGGCTACTAACGGCGACGTATACGTGGGTTACTGGGGAAAAGGTTTCAGCAGGTTGTCTTCCCGGCTGGAACTGCTGGACAACTATTTTCATGGTACTGATACCGCCAGGACCATTCCTGAGCAACGGGGCCTGGTATGGACTTTCGGTGAACTGAAAAACGGCACTATCCTCGTGGGACAGGAAAATGGCAACCTGTCGCTTTTTAATCCCGCTACCGGGCGGTTTATCCGGCATCTTACCTCTCCTGCGCTGCACGAACAAACGTTATTGCGCCTGCTGGTACAAGGGGATACGGTGGTGTGGATAGGTCTTTATAAGCGTGGCCTCGCCAGCTGGGACCCGCGTACCAACCGGTTTACCTATTATCATGAAATCACCGACTCGCTGAAACGTCCTTTGTCGGTGCTGCAGATCGTGACCGAGCGGGATTCGCTGCTATGGCTGGCTTCCAGCGGTGGTGGGTTGATCCTTTTTGATCCGCACAGGCGAAAGATCGTTACCCGGCAGAATTTTGAATGGCTCCAGCACAGCTATAACAACGTCACCTCCCTGGTAAGATATAATGACAGCACCCTGTTAGCCGGTACCGATCACGGGCTCTGGATGTACAACACCCGGAACGGCACTTACGTACCCGTCAGGATTGACGGGCAGCTCTTTGACGAATGGGTACTGAATATCCGGGAAGATGTCCGCGGGAAGTTCTGGTTCATCACGCCTTATGGCTTTTACCGGTACACTATCCCCGGTGGAAAACTGGAGACATTTACGCAGAACGACGATATCATCGACAACTCCCGCAAGGTACGCCGCCGTATCTCCTGGCTGAAAGACGGCCGGCTGCTGGTGGGCGCCTCCGATCACTTTGTGGTATTTGAACCCGATAAACTCGAAGTGGCGCCACCTCCGCCCGATGTGACCATCGTCAATATGAAGGCGTTGGACAGTATTGTACTGATAGAAGAAGCGCTGCGCGGCAATAAACCTGTTGAGCTGAAACACCGCCAGAATATCATCAGCATAGAATTCAAAAGCCTGTCTTATCACCAGGAGAAGATCCGTTACTACTATCAGCTGGAGGGGCTGGACGAAGACTGGGTGAGCGCGGAAAACATGCTGGTGGCCAAGTATACTAACCTGGCGCCGGGCAGTTATACTTTCCGGGTAAGGGCGGTCAATTCAGCCGGCACTACCTCCCTGCATACCAGTGAACTGAAAATATTCATCCGGCCGGCATTCTGGCAAACGCCCTGGTTCCGTATCCTGTGTGTCTTGCTGGCGCTGGGACTGATTTATCTTTATATCCGGCTGCGTATTTCCTCCGTGAAGAAAGAGGCGCGTGAGCGGGCCGCTATCCAGCAGCAGATGGCGCAGCTGGAAATGAAAGCGCTGCGTGCACAAATGAACCCGCACTTTATTTTTAATGCGCTGAACTCGATCCAGACATTTATGATGAAGAGTGAAACGGAGCAGGCACTTGCTTACCTGGCGCGGTTTGCAAGGCTTATCCGTAATGTGCTGGACAACTCCCAGCTGAATAATATCCCTGTCTCCAAAGAGGTGAATATGCTCACCAACTACCTGGAACTGGAAAAGCTGCGTTTCGCAGATGCCTTTGAATATGAGTTTATCGTAGATCCTGAACTGGAGCCGGATTTTGTGGAGATACCCACCATGATCCTGCAACCCTTTGTGGAGAATGCCATCTGGCATGGTATCCTGCATATCCCCGATAAAGGGAAAATCAGGATTATGTTCGCCCGTGTAGGCGACAGGGTATTATGTACCATAGAAGATAATGGTATCGGCAGGGCCAGGTCGGCAGCGCTCCGGAAAGTGGACGGCCAGCACTACTCCCGCGGGCTGCAGATTACCCGTGACAGGTTACAGCTGTACAACAGCCGTTTTAATATGGATGCCAGCTTTGATATCGAAGATTTGAATGACGGCGCAGGAAACGCAACAGGGACAAGGGTTAACATCTGGTTCCCGTATGTACATGAATAGTCAATTACGAATTACGAATTGAGGGCTCCCTTTTAGAAAAGTTATTAATGAACCGCTCCATAAGACAGCCCTCAATTCGTAATTCGTAATTCGTAATTTATCTCAGGCCAATTTCATAATGTCTTTCGGGGATTTCTATATCGAGGAATCCTTTTTTGACCAGCCAGTTTTTGAAGATCGTTTGTACGTCGTATTCGCCGTGTACGAGGAATAGTTTTTTCACATCGCCCGGATGCTGGCAGGCAAGCCACTGGCTGAGATCTTCATAGTCGCCATGCGCGCTCATAGAGCGGATAACGCCCACTTCCGCTTTTACTGCATAACGGGTACCATAGATAGATACTTCTTTTGCGCCGCGCATTAACCGTCCGCCCAGCGACTGTGGTTCGCAATAGCCTACAATGAGAATGGTGTTGCGCTCTTCGTCGATATTGTTGGCGATATGATGTTTTACGCGACCGGCTTCCGCCATGCCGGAGGCGGAGATGATCACGCAGGGCTCCTTGCGGAAGTTAAGGCCTTTGGATTCATCCACCGATTTTACGTAGTGCAGTCCCGGGAAATCGAACGGGTCGTTATCCCGCTTCAGCAGGTCAGACACTTCCCTGTTAAATACTTCCGGATGTGCTTTGGTAACGGCAGTAGCTTCGGTAGACAGCGGGCTGTCCACGAAGATGTCTACCCTGGGTAGGGTCCCGTTAATCTGTGCTTTGTTTAGGGCGTACAGCAGTTCCTGCGTACGGCCTACGCTGAAGGCAGGGATGATCAGTTTCCCTCTTTTTTCCACGCAGGTTTCTTTGATATAACGCAGCAATTCTGCATCGGCGGGCGCTGCGTCGGCATGCAGGGTGCTGCCGTAGGTAGACTCAATGAGGATATAGTCTGCCTGCGGGAAAGTAGCGGGTGATTTGAGGATGGCGTCATTATACCGGCCAATGTCACCGCTGAAAGAGATCTGTTCTGTTTTGCCGTTTTCCCTGATACGCAGGTGCACGGCGGCGGCGCCTACGATATGACCGGCGTCGGTAAACATCACCTGCACGTCCGGATCGATGTCAACCCAGGTATTATACTTGCCGACCGGCTTCAGGGACTGGATCGCCCTTTTGGCATCTTCTACGGTGTACAGCGGCTGTACATATGGTTTGCCTTCGTTAGCTCTTTTTTTGTTGGTGAACTTCACATCATCTTCCTGTATCTCTGCGGAGTCGAGCAGCAGGATCTCGGTGAGGTCGCGGGTACCGGGCGTGCAGTAGATTTCGCCGCCATAGCCCATTTTCACAAGGCGGGGAATCAGGCCGGAGTGGTCGATGTGGGCGTGGGAGAGGATCATATACGTGACTTCCGTTGGGTCAAAACCAAAGTCTCTGTTCAGTTCATCGGTTTCTGCGCCCATGCCTTGAAACATGCCGCAGTCCAGCAGGATCTTTTTTCCGTTCTTTAGTGTGATCAGGTGCTTGGAGCCGGTAACGGTGCGGGCCGCACCATGGAATGCTATTTTCATTATCCTTGATTTAGGGTGATGACCACCATTTATGATTTTCCTTTAAAAGACCAGGTGACGGCGAAGGAGGCAATTAGCGTGCCTTGTTTGTCCCTGCCTTCGCTGCGCATGGTAACGGCGACCGCTTCTTCCTGGTTCATGGCTTTGCTCATAGCGGCCTTCATGGCAGGGAGGTCGTTACAGGTGAAGTAAGTGAGGCCTGTGGCTTTTTTCACAAAGGTGGATTCCAGTCCGGTAACAAGCATGGATATACGTTTGGGCGCACTCTGAACATACATCATGGCGGGAAGGCCGGTGCTCATTTCTGCGGCCATAGCAAGACAGGCGAAGTAAGTGGAGCGGAACGGGTTCTGTGACAGCCACCGGTAGGGTACGGAGGTGGTGCAGGCATCTTCCCCGAGGGCATGTACCCTTACGCCGGCGAGCCAGGCTGCAGGCAGCTTCCAGAAGAGGTAAGCCCTGAATTTAAACGGATGCTGCGCAAACTTTATAAAAGTATGCACAGCATCCGTATTGAAAGTGGTCATGCCGTTGTTCATGGCAATATTATTCATTGACGTAATTGGAGGGCAGCAAAGCGGCTGGCGACCATTGTTTGAAGAACTCCGCCAGTTTCTTATTGTCGTAGGAGTCGGCCGATTCCAGCAGGCCCGTATTCTGCGTATGCAGCCGGTTGCCCTTGCTATCCAGCACTACCAGTACCGGGAAACCGAAACGCTGCGGAAATCCCAGTTCTTTCAGGATAGGCAGGTTTTTGTTTTCTTTGCTGTAGTTGAGGTGATATACCACATAGTCTTTGTTCATGGCGGCTTTCAGCGCTGCGTCGTCTTCCACGAATTTGTACAGCCGCTTACACCAGATGCACCAGTTGCCGCCTACCTGTATCAGCACATGTTTTTTCTCCTGTGAGGCCTTCTTAACGGCGGCGGCTATATCCGCCTTCGCATCGGCGGCCGGATTGTAAATGTGTTCCAGGTCATGTGTCTGCGCCTGTACATCTATCGCCGGCAGGGCGAAAAACAGTCCAAGGAGCAATGCCCATACCATCTTCTTCATAATAGTCAGTTTATTCATCCAGTCTAATTTACACTATATTTTGAACATAAGCCTGTATGGCTTGCTGCGCGTGGTGACCGTCGGCCAGTTGAAGCGATACGATGTCTTTCAGCTGCTGCCGCAGGCTGGCGTCATATACGGGCACGCATACTTCAATGCGGCGGTGCAGGTTCCGGTTCATCCAGTCGGCAGACCCCATATATACTTCTTCCTGTCCGTTGTTGTGGAAGATAAACACCCTTGCATGTTCCAGGTAGCGGTCCACGATACGCACCACGCGGATACGGCTGCTTTCCGGGATACCGGTTTGCAGGCAGTTGATGCTGCGCACGACCAGGTCCACCGTTACGCCGGCCTGGCTGGCTTCGTACAGTTTGGCGATCATGGATTTCTCCTGGAGATTATTGATTTTGACGGTGATCTTCGCCGGCAGTCCTTTTTGCACGTTGGCGATCTCCCGGTCTATCATGTCAGTAAAGCGGGTGAGCATGTTGAACTGGGCTACCAGCAGGTGTTCAAACTTCAGGAAGTGGTAAGCCATGGGTTGCTCCCTGCTTTGCAGGTAGAGGAACAGCAGTTCCATTTCCCGGGTGATGCCGGCATGTGCGGTGAACAGCACATGGTCTGTATAGAAGCGGGCGGTGCTTTCGTTGAAGTTGCCGGTGGCGATCAGGCCGGAATAATCCCAGCGGTAGCCGCGCCGGCGCTTTACCAGCGCTGTTTTGGCATGTACCTTCATGCCGGGGATGCTGTAGATCAGTTTTACGCCGGCTTCTTTCATTTTCTTGGACCAACGGATGTTATTGGCTTCGTCGAAGCGCGCTTTGAGTTCTACGAACACGGTTACCGCTTTGCCGTTTTGCGCGGCGGTGATCAAAGCCTGTGCTATCTGCGAGCCGGAGGCGATGCGATAGAGCGTTACATATATCTCTTCCACGTCAGCGTCTACGGCTGCTTCGCTGAAGAAGCGCAGTACGGGGTCGTATTGCGCATACGGGAGATGCAGCAGCAGGTCGCGGCGTTGTATCAGGTCCAGCAGGTAGTCGGCCGCGGCAGCTTCAGGCTGCGCTACCGGTTTTGCTTTGGGATATAAGGCGCCGGGAAGGCCTGCCGGCATGGGCAGGTCTGCCAGGTCTTTCAGGTTGTGGTAACGGCCGCCGGGCACCATCTCGTTGTCGGCCACTTCAAACTGGCCGGCCAGGAAATTGCGGAGTGATAACGGCATGGAGGCATCGTACAGGAAGCGGGTGGGCACGCCCAGCTCACGCTTGCGGATCATGGTCTCCACTTCCTCCAGCACGTCGCCCTTCATTTCGTCCATATCTATTTCCGCATTGCGCGTGAGCTTGATGCTGTAGCTCTGGTGGATGATGTACCCCCGGAAGAGATAAGGCAGGTGGGCGCGGATGATATCGTCGAGCAGCGCGATGTGGAACTGTCCTTCGGGTGCGTCCAGCGTCATGAAGCGTTTCAGTCCCGAAGGTATGTTCACCAGCACGATCTCCCGGGTATCGGGCGTCGCCTGGGGGCTGACGGTGACTACCAGGTACAGCGCGTTGTTCTCCGGGAAAAATTTTTTGTGCCGTTGGCTGAGCCATACAGGCTGTAGCCAGGCTTGTACGGTAGCCTGGAAATACGACCTGGTGCGGGCGGCCAGTTCGGGTGCGGGGTCTGGCCCGTAGAAGAGGGTGACGCCCTCTTTCTTCAGGGCCGGCAGCACCATGCCGGCAAATATCTTCCCGTATTCTTCCTGGTGGCGGTTGATGGTGTCCATCACTTCCTGTAAGGTCTCCGGCGCAGGCGATTCTTCGCCGGCGGCGTCAGGGTCCCGCTCCAGCACTTTGTTGATCGCCAGGATGGCGGGCATGCGCACCCGGAAAAATTCGTCGAGATTGGAAGAGAAGATGGACAGAAACTTAATGCGTTCGTATAGTGGTACCTGTGGGTCGGCTGCCATCTGCAATACCCTGTGGTTGAAGGACAACCAGCTGAGATCGCGGTTATATAAAGGAATAGCCATGAATACTTATGCTTTTACCGGGAAAAAGATGGCGGCGATCATGAAGGCCAGCACGGAGGCGATGAGGCCAAACATAAAAACGTTATAGGATATACGGAGCAGTTTGTATTTGTGCGCCAGTACCACGCCGAGGTGGTATACGTCTTTGGTCATGCTGCCGTAAAGGAAATCGGCGTCGTCCATCATTTTTCGCATGCCCCATTCGTATTCATCCAGCTTCATCTTATAAAAATTACCGAAGAACAGCAGGTTGGCGTTTTTGTTGTTGATATCATCGGCGGTGAAAGTGCCGCTGGTGACGTTGGGTCGGGTGGCCAGCACCGCGAAGATGACGGTGGTGACGGAGGTGATCAGGAAGATGACCGCCGGAAGCACCATATTGGGATAGTCTTCCAGCCGCCGTACCAGTACGGTGAGCATGAAGGAGATGATAATGGAATTGACCGATATCATGATATGCGCCTTGCTGTCGGCCATGGAACTCAAACGGATATGGTTGGTGGAGGTGATGCGGAACATCGTTTCCACGCCACGGTCGGGCTTTTTATCCTTGTCTTTCTTTTTATTTTTCTCCAGCAGTGCCGCATCGGCGGTAGCGGCGTTGTCTGCTACGGCGGCTACCGGTATGGCTGCTGCTTCCTCTGCGGCTTCGGCCGTTTTCTTTTCCAGTTTCTTATACAGCTTCTGCAGGTTTTCTTCTTTTTGTTGTTTGGTATAGGTCTGTGCGTAGTCCGTCCAGTAATGGTGGGCGGTGAGGAATTTGATGTTGCTCGCCAGCCAGGTACTGCCGGGGATCTCCTGCTGTGTTCTCAGCTCCACTTCTTTGCGCAGCAGCTTGTTGCGGTCGGCATAGTCTTTAGATCCAAGATGAAACAGGTCGGCGTCGCACACGATCTGCTCCACGAGGTTGTGGGGCGACTGTGGCATTTTGGTGGCGAGGATAGCGCCTTTTACCATGGCCTGTATATGCTCGGGCGCCTGTTGGCTTTGTAAGAAGTTGACTGCTTCTGCGGCGCCGTTTTCCTCGTGTTTACCGGCTTCTCCCAGCAGATAGCCTGCGTCATGGAACCAGGCAGCTACGTAAACGGCCTGCAGTTCTTCGTCCTGAAGGCGGTAGTGGGCGGCGATCTGTGCGGCAGCTTTTACCACCTGCAGCGTATGTTCCAGGTTGTGGTATACCAGTTCAGGATGCGGATGTTGCTGGTACTGGGCCATTACAAAGTCTCTGGCGGCGTCAATGAGTGAGCTGTTCTGCATATTCTTAGTTTTGTCAGGCAATGGGAGAAAGCGGTACTTTTGCATGCATTCCCCGATTTACGCCTTTGCGTGAGGGAAGTTACTGCATTTTTGAGTTAAATTTATGCTACAAAGCTGACGTATGAACCGAACAACCCTGTTGATAATCATGTTAGCGTTCCTTTCCTGTAATAACATCAGCGACCAGGAACAGAAAGTATTTGCATCCCCGGCAGGCTACGACCTGAAACAGCCGGTACGTTACAGGGTCAGGGAGTCGATGCAGGAGATCTCCGGCATAGAAGCTTTCCCCGACGAAACCAATATGATAGCGGTCAATGACGAGGAAGGCAAGGTGTACCAGATCGATGTACACACCACCAAAGCCTATCCCACCTGGAAATTCGCCAAACATGGGGACTTTGAGGACATATGCCGTACCGACAGCGGATGGTTTGTGCTTAAAAGCAACGGCTCATTATACGAAGTTCACGGCCTCTTCGCCGACAGTGTTTCCGGTACGCACCACAAGTTCCCCAAACCTGGTAAACGGGAATTTGAAACCACTTATTTCGACAGCCTCCGCAACGCGATCATCCTGATCTCCAAAAATGCGGCGGATGATAAAAAGGCAGGAGTGACCAGCGCTTTCCGCTTCGACCTTGCGACCCGCAGCTTCGATACGGTGCCTGTCTTCCAACTGAACAACCAGGAAATTGCCAAACTGGCCGGCACGGACATGCGCTTCTTTAAGCCGTCCGCTGCAGCGATACACCCGGTAGAAAAACGCCTGTATATCGTGGCATCTGTCAACGGCCTGCTGGTGATCACCGACCTGCAGGGACATGTACAGGAAGCCTATAACCTCAAACACCGGCTCTTCCGGCAACCGGAAGGTCTTACCTTTGCGGCCAACGGTGATCTGTATATCTCCAATGAAGGCGGTGACGACGGCTCCGCCAATATTCTTAAATTCACTTACCATCGCAAATGAGCAACAGAGCCATTATCCTTGTCACACTCGCTTTTCTGACCTGCGGCCGCATATTTGCGCAGGCCCCCGCTGTCGTTAAAAGGATCATCCTGATCGGCGATGCCGGCGAACTGCACGAAAACGGACGTAACCCTGTTGTAGATGCGGTAAGGCAAAAATACGACCTGCAGGAAGATATCAACACCGTTCTCTTCCTCGGTGATAACGTATACCCGAGAGGGTTACCCGATCCCTCACAGTCATCGTACCCCATAGCCAAAGAGATACTTGATTACCAGGTAGGACTGGTGAAAGGCACCCGCGCCAGGGGCATCTTCGTACCCGGCAACCATGACTGGGACAAAAGCAAACCCGATGGATGGCAGGTAGTCCGCAATCAACAGGAATATATCGACTCGCTGCACCTCGATAATGTTGACTTCCAGCCGAAAGACGGCTGCCCCGGCCCGGTAGAAGTGAAGCTGGCGGATAATATCACGCTCATTATTATGGACAGCGAATGGTGGGTGTTCCCTTATGAAAAACCAGGCGCCGAATCATCCTGCGATTGCAAAGACAAAGAAGAGGTGGTGGACAGGCTGGCGGACATCGTGGCCAATAACCGGAACAAACTGCTCATTTTTGCGACGCACCATCCGTTCCGTAGCTACGGTCCCCATGGCGGTTATTACACCATCAAACAACATATTTTCCCGCTGACGGACCTGAAGCCCTGGCTGTATGTGCCCTTGCCGGTGATCGGGTCCATCTATCCGCTGGCACGCGGTGTATTCGGCACACCGGAAGACATTCCCAACCCCAAATACCAGTACATGATCAAAGGGGTGGAAGAAGCTTTTAAGCCCCATGGCCCGGCAGTCTTTGTCTCTGGCCACGACCATACCCTGCAGTTGATCAAAGACAAATCCAATACCTACCTCGTGAGCGGCAGCGGCGCCAAAAACAACCGTGTTAAAAAAGGCCGCAAGTCGTTGTACGCCACGTCGGAAAACGGTTTCAGCACCATCGAGGTAATGTCCGATGGTACCGTGCGGGCGCAGTATTTCCTGGCCAAAGACCTGTCGGCGCCGGCCTACAGTGATACCGTGTTAAAAATCCAGGATATCCGCAGCCAGGGGCTGGCGTTCCGCGAGCCGGCTAACCTGCCGGAATTCGTGACAGTGGCCGCGGATACACAATACGCGAAGGCGAATAAGTTCCACCGTTTCCTGCTGGGCGATAACTACCGCAGCGTATGGAACACGCCGATGCATTTCCCGGTGATAAATCTGCAAAAAGAAGGACTGACCATCTTACAGCGCGGCGGCGGTAAACAAACCCACTCGCTACGGCTGGCAGACAGTACAGGGAAAGAGTACGCCATGCGTTCCCTGAAGAAGTTTCCGCTGGCGGCCATCCCTGAGATGCTGCGTGAAACCATCGCCCGGGAGGTGGTACAGGACCAGATATCCGCTGCCAACCCCTATGCGCCGCTGGCGGTCAGCGTGCTGGCAGAAGCGGAAGGCATACCACATACCCACCCGTCTTTCGTTTATCTTCCCCTTGATACGTCGCTGGGCACCTACGCCAATGTCTTCGGCGATGAAGTGTTTCTGTTGGAAGAGAGAGAACCCATCACCGGCGATAAGGATAAAACATACAATACGCCTAAGGTACTGGCCAAAATACAGGGCGACAATGATATCCACATAGACCAGAAAGCGGTGCTGCGCGCCCGTATTTTCGATACCTACATCATGGACTTTGACCGGCATGACGATCAGTGGCGCTGGTACCGGGAAAAACACAAAGGCCAGGAATACTATTACCCGGTGCCCCGTGACCGTGACCAGGCTTTCTTTGTCAACGAAGGACTGTTGCCCCGGCTCATATGCAAGCCGTGGCTGCTGCCCGGTATCCAGGGCTTCCGCGACCGTATCCCGGATGTGAACGGCTTCCAGTTCAGCGCCCGCTACTTTGACCGTTCCTTCATGAACGAGCTGGAGAAAAAAGACTGGGAGAAACAAACCGACAAGTTCCTCGGTAAGATGACGGACAGCGTGATACAAGCTGCTGTCAACGCTTTCCCGGACACCATCCGGTCACAGGTAGGACCTATGATGCTGCACCGGCTCTCTGTCCGCCGGAACATCCTCAAAGACAACATGCTCAAATATTACCGCTTCCTCGCAAAAGGCGTGGACGTACCTGCCACACAGAAAAAAGAGCTGATACAGGTGGAGAAGAAGGAGGGAGGCGCCGTAACGCTGAATATGTTCAAGATCAGCAAAAAGGGAGAAGTAGAGCAAAACATCTATTCCCGCACCTTCGATCCTAAAGAAACCAAAGAGGTGAACGTATACGGCCTGGGCGGCAATGACCGTTTTGAGATCAAAGGCAATCATGGCACTCCCATCCGGATACGGCTGATCGGTGGTAAAGACGCAGACACTTACATTGACAGCTCCACGTCCGGCGCGGGCAAACGGATACGTATATACGACCAGCGCAGCGGCAAAGATACCTTTCTGCTGGATGGCCATACCCAACGCCGCCTGTCAGACGCCCCGGAGAATATCCGCTATAACCGCAGCGCTTTCCAGTACAACAAAACCTTTCCCATGCTGGCAGCCGGTTATAACCGCGACGATGGCGTACAGCTGGGGGTAGCGCTGCAAATGATCCGGCATTCGTTCCGCAAAGAGCCTTATGCGGCCAAACATATTTTTACGGCCACCCATGCACTCGCCACAAAAGCCTGGAACTTCCGGTACGACGGGGAGTTCACCGATGTTGTCGGCAAATCGGACCTGTTGCTGATGGCAAGGGCCAAAGCACCGAACAATACTATCAACTTCTTCGGGCTGGGGAATGAAACCGTCTTTGATAAAAGCGGTGGCAAAAAGATCACCTATTACCGTGCACGGTTTAACCTGTACACGCTGGAAGCGCTGTTACGCACCAAATTAAGTAACCATTTCAGCTTGTCTTATGGGCCTTCGGTGAATCACTACGCTTTCGACAAAGATGAGAATGACAACCGCTTTATTACCAACTTCGCGAAGAACGGGCTGGATTCTGCCGGTGTATTCACCAATAAATATTATGCAGGGCTTAAAGTGGTAGCCCAGATAGACACCCGTAACAATACGCTGGCGCCGACAAGAGGTATCTTATGGACCACCTCCTGGGCGGGCAACAAAGGGCTCAGCGGCGACAGCAAAAATTATATGCAGCTGCAATCCGATCTGAGCCTGTATATGAGCTTCCGGATACCGGCCAATTTTGTAATTGTCAGCCGTTTTGGGGGCAGTAAGATCTGGGGCGATTATGAATTTTTCCAGGCAGCTACCATCGGCGGTACGCAAAACCTGCGCGGTTTCCGCAACTACCGTTTTGCCGGCGGAGCGTCAGCCTATAACAATACAGAAATACGGGTGAAGCTGTTTGATCTGAAGACGTACGTGCTGCCGGCGACTGTGGGCCTGCTGGCGTTTAATGACGTGGGCCGGGTATGGAAAGATAACGAGCAATCACACGTATGGCACGACGGGTACGGCGGAGGCCTGTACCTGGCGCCGGTGAATGCGTTGATTATTACGGCGGTGGTAGGGCATTCGAGTGAAGAAACGATTCCCTATGTAACATTAGGCTTTAAATTCTAAAAGAAAGCCCCGGTGCTTTTAAGGAAGTCAGCTTTCAGTGCTGAATCCATAAAAGGACCGGGGCTTCTTCAATATTGTAGCCCGGGACGTTAGTCCTGGGTTTCGTGTTCCATGTTCACCCGCACGCGCAGGGCTTTAAGGCCGCTGACACCCTGAAGCTCTTCCAGGTCCAGCATTTCGATATCAGGCAGCAGGATATTCTTTGCCTGCAGGAAAGAGATGTATTTTCTCAACTCCTCCATCTCCCGAACATAGGAATATACCATCGCGATCGTGCCAGGCTGGGTAAGGCGTTCGCCGGTATCTTTCACGTGTACTTTATCGATTCTTTTTTTGATGATCTCATAGCGGATGTTGTAGGCGCCTTCCACGTCGAAGCGGCGTTCGTCGCTGCGGAAACTGATGGTAATGGGGGCGCTGTGCATGAGGATCATCTGCGTGGTTTGCAGCGGTATCTTCAGCTGCGGCGATATTTTATTGGTCAGCCGGGCAATCCGCGCCATAGACGAAAGTTGCCACAGGCGGAGGTTACGCAGGTATAGCTGGTCGAATTTCTTTTCCTGCGCAATAGACTGTCCGATGTAGATCGTGTATTCGATACCGTCTGTACGGTATTTTTCAAAGTAACAGGGGAAGGACTGCTGGATGTACAACCGCTCTTTTTCCAGGTACTGGCTGATGGCCCTGTTGATGACAGAGAGGCTTTCTTCATATTCGCGGCGATGGCGGAATACGTGGCCCTGTTCCTTATCGATTTTATTGAAATAGTTGTTCAGCACCGGTTTCAGCGTTTCGCTGCCTTCGCACAGGTGTTCGAGTATGGGCTGAATTTCCTGTTCCATGAATTCGTTGACCTTCAGGTCTTCACCGGCGGTGAGGTTGTCGCTGAGGCCCCGCAGGAGGTCTTCCGTTTTAAACATCAGCTCTTCCAGCAGCGGGAGGTGTACTTCCTGTGCTATCTGCTGCAGGGTGTATTTGATCAGCTCCAGTTGCTCCTGCAGGTCTTCCCGCAGGGCGTTGCCCTGTTGTACGGAGGAGTTGCGGATATCGATGGCGCCATAGAGCGGGTATACTTCTTCAAAGGAAATATTTTCGATGTCTTTGCGTTCTTCCGGCGGCGTCAGCAGGTAGTTCCATGCCGCCTCCGTGAATTTCCATTCCACGGAGGGTTGCAGGGCGGTGAACTGGTCTTTCAACACTTCGTTGAGCCGGTTGTCGAGGATGCTCATGCTCCGGCTGAGCATCATGACGATCAGCGGGTAGGTGCTTTCCAGTTTCCACAGCGGTTCAGCAGATAGTGCATTGGGCGTGGAGGATGCCAGTTCCAGTACACCCAGTATTTCTTTTTTATGGGTGATGGGGAAGAGGATGAAGCTCTGGATATTCTTGATGGGCAGGTATTTCAGGAACGGGTATTGGGTGATGCTGGCGTCGGTGACCGTCGGCAGTATCAGCGGAGTGGGCTGTTTGGTCCCATGGTCCAGCAGTAGCTGGAAGAAATGTTGCTGTTGCTTTTTGTTACCTACGCCGAGGATGGGATCGGCGTTTGAAAATTGTTCTTCCAGCACGTTTTTGCCATTCACTTTCGGGAAGGGAACGATATGCGCCGTGATACCTTTGCCGCCCATGATGGTAGGGATCATTTTTTCCAGCGTACGGTAGCTTTCGGCTTCGTTGCTGGCTTTCATGTTCATTACCAGGCCTTTGATATTGTTCAGTATTTCTGTCTGGGTAACGTCTTCCACGGTCCAGATCACAAAGCCTTCCAGCATGAAGTTATCCGGTGGGATAATGTCTTTCAGTGCATCGGGGCATGTCTGGTAGGTGCAGTAGTTGGTGTAGTCCAGCGGCGGCGGGTTGTCGCCTTTCACCTTCACATCTACGAAACGCGGGTCTATGTTGACTTTCACATATCTTTTGGTGCCGTCGGGCAGTTCCATATGATGGATGATCTCGTTCTGGTAGTTCACCGGAAAATGATATATCCTTTCCAGGATGAGTTTATAGAGCCAGGTCAGCTTGTCTTTTTTTACTTTGTTGACCGAGATACCCTGTGGTACTACTACCAGGCCTGAGCCGTTGTCGGTAAACATCTGGCGGAACAGGTCGGAATAGTAGAAAATGGCGAATTTAAACGGCACGCCGATGCCGTAGATATCGCGGGTCGTATCGGTGGTGACAGGGAATATGGCGGCTGTCAGCAGGTCGAGGTATTCTTTGTATTCCGTAAGGTCGGCAGATGGCGGAATGGGTTGGAGGATTTCGGGATGGCCTTCAAATTTCCGTATGATCATTCGATAAAAAGCGGAGCGCGGATCGTCTTCATTCTTCGCTTTCTCCTTGAGGAAGCGGACGAAGGGGACGAAAGATATATTGGAATCAATTACCTGTTCATCATGTGTTACACTGGAGTGTGCAGTTAAAATCTTCATATAAACGGTATATAATTATCACCAAAGGCTGTTCATTTATGCGCCAGCAAAAAATTCTTATTACAATTTACAGTAAAAACAGTGTGCAGGAGTAATGAGGGGAGATAGTATGCAGACGTAAAGGTAGGACCAATATTTTATAATTTTCAAATTTTGGAATTTCTTGATTTTCGCTATTTGATAGCCAATGTTTAACAAATTGGGGAATTGTATAATGAAAATCCGGAAATCAAGAAATTCCAAAATCCGAAAATCTTTAAATCAGTTCGATCTGGTTTTTCAGCAGGTCTTCGAGGGTGTCCCGCTTGCGGATCAGGAAGGGCTTGCCGTCTTTGACCATCACTTCTGCCGGTTTCAGGCGGGAGTTGAAGTTGGAAGACATTTCGAAGCCATAGGCGCCTGCGTTGTAGAACACGAGGTAGTCGCCTTCGCGTACTTCATTGATTTTGCGGTCCCAGCCGAAGGTATCGGTTTCGCAGATGTTACCTACCACGGTATAAATGCGTTCGGTGCCTTTCGGGTTGGAGATATTGCGGATCAGGTGGAAGGCGTCGTAGAACATGGGCCTGATCAGGTGGTTAAAGCCGGAGTTAACGCCTACGAATACGTTGGCGGTGGTTTGTTTGATCACGTTGGCTTTTACCACGAAGTACCCGCACTGGCTTACCAGGTATTTTCCTGGTTCGAACCAGAGCTGGAGCGGTTTCTCGTAGTTTTTGGCGAAGTTGTTGAAGGCGTCGCTCAGTTTTTTGCCCAGCAGGTCGATGTCTGTTTCAGGATCTCCCTGTTGGTAGGCCACTTTAAATCCGCTGCCCAGGTCGATGGACTCGAGGTCGGGGAAGTGCTGGGTCATTTCGAACATGATTTCCACGCCGCGGAGGAAAACGTCCACGTCTTTGATTTCGGAGCCGGTATGCATGTGCAGGCCGGTCACTTTCAGTTTGGTGGATTTCACGATCCTTTCGATGTGGCGCATCTGGTGGATGGAGATACCAAATTTGCTGTCGATGTGCCCGGTGGAGATTTTAAAGTTGCCACCCGCCATGATGTGCGGGTTGAGCCGGATGCTGATGGGATAGCTGCCGCCGAATTTGTTGCCAAATTGTTCCAGGATGGAGAGGTTATCGATGTTGATAATCACGCCGAGTTCTTTGGCAGCAATAATTTCCTGCAGGTCAACACAGTTGGGGGTAAAGATGATATTTTTCGGATCGAACCCGGCTTTAAGGCCCAGCTGTACTTCCTGTATGGATACCGTGTCCAGTCCGCAACCAAGGGAGTTAACGTACTTAAGGATGTTGATATTGGTCAATGCCTTACAGGCGTAGAAAAAGCGGGTATTGGCCTTATGGAAGGCTTTCTGAAGCTTTTCGTACTGGGTTTTGATCTTTTCTGCGTGGTATATATATACCGGGGTACCAAATTCATCTGCTATTTTCACGAGGAAGTCGGTAGCAAGAACGTCGCTTTGTTTAGGCATTGATTTACTCCTTGATTTAAGAATGAGGAGGCAAAATTACTACGCAAAACTGAAATATTATAATAGAGCGGGTGAAATCACTCTTCGCCGGTATCGCCCTCCATAAATCCTTCGATGCTTCTCCGGTCTTTTTTGGTGGGACGGCCTATTTTGCTTTGTCTTTTGCCGGTATGGAATACGGCTGCCACGGGTTTGGGAGCGGTTTTGTCCTCTTCCGGGGTGTTGTCCACATAGTATTTAACGGCTTCGCTGTAGGCTACCCGGTTGGCCAGCAGGCCGGTTACCTGTATCACCCATTTGCGGCCTTCTGTTTTGATTTCGAAGGTATCGCCGATAGCCACGGGTTTGGCGGCTTTTACGTTGTTACCGTTCAGCTTCACCTTTCCGCCGTCGCAGGCTTCTGCTGCCTGGCTGCGGGTCTTGAACACGCGGATGGACCAGAGGTATTTATCTACCCGTAATTTTTCGGTGTTACTCATATTATAAAAATTTATAGATTTTCGATTTTTTGATTTGGGAATTTCGGGTCTTTGATTCCCTAAAATTCCAAAATCAAAAAATCGAAAATCAAAAAATTATTTACTCATCTCGGCAAAGTACTGGTGGAAATACGGGATGGTTTCAATGCCTTTGTAGTAGTTGGCCACGCCATATTTCTCGTTGGGAGAGTGGAGGTTATCGCTGTCCAGTCCGAATCCCATGAGTACAGTTTTGAGTCCGAGGGTTTTTTCAAAGAGGGCTACGATCGGAATGCTGCCGCCGCCGCGAACGGGGATGGGCTCTTTGCCGAAAGTGGCCTCTATCGCTTTGTGGGCTGCTTTGTAGGCCACAGAGTCGGTAGGTGTTACATAAGGGCTGCCGCCATGATGTTTGTTCACTTTTACGGTCACGCTCTTCGGTGCGATGGCTTCAAAGTGTTTGGTAAACAGGTCGGAGATCTCGTGCCAGTCCTGGTTGGGAACGAGGCGCATGGAGATCTTCGCAAAGGCTTTGGAGGGCAGTACGGTTTTAGAGCCTTCGCCGGTATAGCCGCCCCAGATGCCGTTTACCTCAAGTGTCGGACGGATGCCGGTCCTTTCGATGGTGGTATAACCTTTTTCGCCCCATACGTCGTTGATACCCAGGTCTTTTTTGTATTCTTCTTCGTCGAACGGAGCGGCGTTGAGGGCTGCTCTTTCTTCGGCGGTCAGTTCCTGTACTTTATCGTAGAAGCCGGGGATGGTGATGTGGTTGTTTTCATCGTGCAGGGAGGCGATCATTTTGGCGAGGATGGTAGCCGGATTGGCTACGGCGCCGCCATAAACGCCGCTGTGCAGGTCGCGGTTAGGGCCGGTCACTTCCACTTCCATGTAGGCGAGGCCGCGGAGGCCTGTGTCGATGGAGGGGCTGTCGAGGCTGATCATAGAGGTATCGGAGATCAGCACCACGTCGGCTTTCAGCTTCTCCTTGTTTTGTTCCAGGAAGATACCGAGGTTGGCGGAGCCCACTTCTTCTTCCCCTTCGATCATAAATTTGATATTGCAGGGGATGGTGTTGGTCCGGTGCATGGTTTCAAAGGCTTTTACATGCATGTAAAACTGTCCTTTGTCGTCCGCGCTGCCGCGGGCGTAGATGTTACCGTCTTTGATCACCGGTTCAAAGGGGCCGCTGTGCCACAGTTCCAGCGGATCTGCAGGCTGTACGTCGTAGTGGCCGTAAACCAGTACGGTAGGCAAAGAAGGATCTATGATCTTTTCACCGTATACGATGGGATGTCCTGCGGTCGGGCATACTTCTACATTGTCCGCGCCGGCTTCCTGCAGGCGTTGCTTTACAGCTTCGGCACATTTTTGTACGTCGCCGTTAAAGCGGGAGTCAGCACTCACAGAGGGAATGCGCAGTAATTCCAGTAATTCTTCCAGGAAACGGTCCTGGTGTTGGGCCTGGTAATCTTTCCAAACTTGCATGATTCAGAAAATTAAGTTCACAATGGGGTGCAAGTTAACGGAAAATCAACATTCGGGAATTTGGGATCCGGAGATTACTGGGGAGCAGGGGTAATAATAAGATATTTAAATATTTTATTATTTTATTATTTAGGAGATCAGTTTTTGCCGAACGAGGAATTCCAGCTTTTCATTGACATCCAGCAGCTTGGCGGTCAACTCCTTATTTTCCTTGCGGAGGGAATACACCTCGTAAGCTTTTTCAATGTTATGTTTGAGTTCTTCTTCGTTCCAGGGTTTGGAGAAGTATTTATACACCTGGCCCTTGTTGATGGCGTCTACCACGGCGTTGATGTCGGCATAGCCGGTAAGCAGCATACGGATGGGCTCGGGGTATTTTTCCAGAATAGATTCAAAAAACTCTATCCCGGTCATTTTGGGCATGCGCTGATCGGAAATAATGATGTGAAATTCGTGTTCTTCCAGCAGTTTCACCGCTTCTTCTGCCGATGTGGCGGTAAAAACGTTGTAAAGTCTCCTGAATGAAGCTTTAAAGGCATTCAGGTTGTGTATTTCATCATCAATATAGAGTATATGGATGTGTTGTGCACTCATTTAAGCAGACTTAGTTCCAAGTTAGTAATAATAAATGAGTTAGAAACAATGAAACCAGTTACGTCGATTTAGTATTAATCCTGCCCCATTCACTTTTTTGGCATTTATCGGCAACACGGCTAACGATAAACGTTACTATAAAGGTACATATAAACATACTGTATTAGTGTGAATTTTTCAAGTATGGATGAACTTTTTTTAAAATTCATCGTTTCCCTAAGCAATAGCGATTTAGTGCATTAGTTTCCATATTTTCGTGTAGGGATGAAAAACGTGCGTTTACCGCGTTTTTTATAGCATTCACCGTGAAAACAACTACTTACACCGGCAGGCCGTGAAACAGGAACATCTTTTGCGTCATGGCAGGCACAAAAACTTTAAATTCTTATTCATGAAAAAAGGGATCATTGTAATCATTGTTATTGTATTACTGGGTATGTTAGGTTGCAATAAGTACAATGGATTGGTTAAACAGGACGAAAATGTGAAGAATAAATGGGGTGTAGTACAGAGTAGCTATCAGCGCAGGGCCGACCTTATTCCTAACCTGGTAAGTACGGTGAAAGGCGCCGCCAACTTTGAAACCACCACGCTCACGCAGGTGATGGAAGCCCGCGCCAGCGCCACACAGATCAAAGTGGACGTAAATGACCTCAGCCCCGAAAAAATCCAGCAATACCAGGCTGCCCAAGGTCAGCTGAGCCAGGCGCTTGGCCGCCTGCTGGCTGTTTCCGAAAGCTATCCTGAACTGAAAGCCAACCAGAACTTCCTCAACCTGCAGGCGCAGCTGGAAGGTACGGAGAACAGGATCAACGTAGCCCGTAATGATTTCAACGATGCTGTTAAAAGCTACAACGGTGACGTACGTTCCTTCCCCGGCAACATCATCGCTGGTATCGGCGGCTTCAAACAAAAAGGCTATTTCGAAGCAGCGGCCGGCTCTGACAAAGCACCCGAGGTTAAATTTTAATATTTAGAAATATTTTAATTTTTTGATTTTTTGATTTGGGGGGTATGCCTCCCCAATCAAAAAATCAAAAAATCGTAAATCTCCAAATAGTATAGCATGCGTCTTTTCCCTTTCAACAAAAAGAAAGAGATTTTTTCCGAAGCGGATAAAAACAAATTGGTGCAGGCTATCCGGGTAGCCGAAAGGCTCACATCCGGTGAGATCCGGTTATTTGTAGAAAACCATTGCAGTTATGTAGATCCCATGGACCGGGCCCGTGAAGCATTTGTGTCGCTCGGTATGGAGAAAACAAAACAACACAATGGCGTATTGGTATATGTGGCCCTGAAAGACCATCAGTTTGCCATCCTCGGCGACCAGGGAATCCATGAGAAAGTAGGCAATGACTTCTGGCAGAAAGAAGCCGTGCTCCTGAAAACACATTTTCAGGCCGACCGTATCATTGAAGGGATCGAAGCATGTATCCGTGAAATCGGTGAATCCCTCCGTACCCACTTTCCGCACGAGAGCGGCGACGCCAACGAGTTACCGGACGATATTGTTTTCAGTATCTAACGGCCACTATTTTAAACGACTTTTAGATAGACGAACATGAGGATATTACGCTGGTTTTTACCTGTATTATTGTTGTTGACGGGATTGCTGGCGAAAGCACAGAATATTCCGCCAAGGCCCAATCCTCCCACTTTAGTGAATGACTTCGCCGGCATCCTGCTGAAAGATGAAGATGAAAGGCTGGAACAAAAGCTGGTAGCCTATGACGACAGTACCTCCACACAAATAGCGATCGTTACCCTTAAATCCATCGGCCCCTACGATATCAGCCAGGTAGCGCTGAAAATTTTAAGAGATTGGGGTATTGGCAGAAAAGGAAAGAACAATGGCATCCTTATTCTTGTTTCCATGGAAGACAGAAAGATAAGGATCGAAACAGGTTATGGCATGGAAGGTGCTGTACCTGATGCGATAGCCAATGAAATTATAGCACAGATCATCAAGCCCGCTTTCCGCGAAGGACAGTACTACCAGGGCCTCGACAAGGCGGTAGACGCTATCATCAAGGCTGCGGCCGGCGAATATAAGGGAGACCCGCGGCGAAGCGAACCCGGTATCAGCCCGGGCGCTATCTTCCTCCTGATCCTGGTGATCGTGATCATCATATCCATCATCAGCCGTGGCGGCGGTGGCGGCGGCGGCACCACCTATAACAGGCGCGGCGGCTGGATATGGCCGGTGATCGGCAGCATGGGCGGCTTCGGACGCGGTGGCGGCGGAGGCTGGTCCGGCGGCGGAGGAGGCGGAGGCTTCGGTGGTTTCGGCGGTGGTTCCGGCGGCGGCGGAGGCGCCAGCGGCAGCTGGTAATACTTTGAAAACCTTTTGAAAAATAACGCTATGTCATTCATGTATGTGTTAAACGGAGATGCTACATTGTCCCTGCTGCGGCAAAGCAAGCTAAAAGGCGGTGTGGTAGTGTGCCGGGAAATGATGAGCGAAGGCAAAGTGAAAATCACCAAAGACGCTGATGTGTTTTTTGAGAGCCGCGCCAAACATCTGGAATTTCACTACGGAATCGATAAACAAACCTATTTTACCAATGTGGTACATGAGCTGGAGAAATTAAAAAACTCCGGCTCATTTGATGAAATCGTACTCTGGTTTGAGGCAGACCTCTTCTGCCAGATCAACCTCCTCTTCATTATCCATTACCTTAAAATCAATCTCGCTACGCTGCCTCCCATCAGCCTGGTAGACCTGCCCCATCATCGCGAAGCGGCGGATTTTCCAAGACTGCTGGAAGAACGGGTATTGCTCGGGCCGGCAGACATACAGCATGCCCTCGACGCCTGGGACGCCTACTGTGCAGACACCCCGCAGGCGCTGGAAACAATCGGCCGCATGCCCGCAGGCAACCTCAAACACCTGCCTGCCGCCATTCTCGCCCACCTCCAGCGGTTCCCGGAAGTAAGCAACGGCATGAACGCCCTCGAAAAATTCTTCCTGCAAAAATTATCCCTCGGCCGCTACCGTAAATATGATCTTTACATTGCCTTCTGGGATGAACTGTGGATCTATGGCTTTGGCGATTTTCAGCTGGACCTGCTCCTGCTGAGGATGCAGCGCGCCGGCGTTATCGAAGAAGATGCGCAGATGGTCGGTATTACCAGCCTGGGCCGGGAAGTGCTGGCTAACGAACAAAATTATCTCGATTATGTCCCCCTGGAGCACCGGTGGCTGGGCGGTGTAAGGATGGCCAGGTCATCCTGGTGGTGGGACCCGGTAAAAGGCAGCATCGTAAAAAAAGCATAAAAGCAAAGAGCGAAGACCAGACGGCCTTCGCTCTTTGCTTTTATATCATATTGTAATGCTAATCTTTGATGACTGCCCGGATAGCATCAGATGCCTTACGCATATAAGCGGCCTGCTCACGCAAACCGTCGCTGTCTTTGCCGGTAACGGTAGTAGCGTCGCCGTCTTTCTTCCGGGCTATCTCCTGTAACCAGTTGCTGATATAAGTGTTCACCTGGCCGTTCTTGAACTGCTCGGTCATCGCCTTTACCTGGTCCACACCATGCTGTACGGCAGCGGTGTTGTTGATTTTGGAAAGGAAACCGAGATAGTCGAACGCAGCATTCAGCTTGTCCTGGCCGGAAGTCTCGTCAAATTTGGCAGCAACGAATGCCACATCTTCGGGATTACCCTGACGGGCATATATCCCTGCAATAGCGCTTACCAGTTTGCCTTTGGTGTCTTTCTCCAGTTGTTTGGCGATACCGTAAGCCTTGCTGAGGTCCAGTTCAGACAAAGCTTCCAGCGCAGCGGCTTCCACGGCGTAGGATTTGTCTTTGGTGGCGGCTTCAAACAGCGCGCTGTACTGTGCGTCTTTCAGGTCGCCCAGTTGTTTGATGGCGGCGGCTTTGGTCAGAGAGCTCGGGTCTTGTTTGGCCAGTTCCATCAATGCCGGTACTGCAGCAGCTTTTACGGCGGGCAGCTTCAGGTTGAGCGAAGAAGCGGCCAGCGTACGAAGCCCGTGATATTTGTCTTTCAGCGCCTGTACCAGCAGTTTCACGGCTTCAGGGTTGCGGCCCTGTTCTTCCACGGCAGCTTCGATAGCTACGCGGCGGTCCAGGTAGTTGGGTGCATGGGCGTATTGGTAGGCAAAAGTGGAGAAGTCGCGGTGGTCGTCTTTTTTGGAAAGGACCACCTTATCGGCGTCTACATTCACCAGGTCGGGTTTGGTGGTGTAAGCAAAAGTGAAGGAATCCACGCGGTTGCTCACCGTTACCTGATGGCGTTCTTTTTTACCACCGCTGTAGATGTCGATGGCCATCGGCAGCTGCCATACCTTGGCGTCTTTCTGGATCTGCTGGATCAGCACTGTCACTTTGTTATTATTGTATTTGTAGCTGATGTCCAGTTCAGGGAAGCCCTGCCCAAAGTACCACTGGTTGAAGAACCAGTTCATATCGCGACCGGTCACTTCTTCGAAGGCGAGGCGCAGCTGGTGGGCTTCGGTAGCTTTGAAAGCATTGTTCTTCAGGTACAGGTTCAGCGACCTGAAGAAAGCGGAATCCCCTACGATGTTACGCAGCATATGCAGGATGCGGCCGCCTTTCTGGTAGGTGATCTGGTCAAACATATCTTCCTTATCGTGATAGTGGAAGCGTACGAGGTGTTTGTCGCCGGAGTACTGCACCATAGAGAGATAAGACATAGCGGCATCGTAGCTGTGTTCATCGGCGGCATCTTTACCGTATTTATGTTCCAGCCAGAGGTATTCGCTGTAGTCGGCGAAGGACTCGTTGACAGTCAGGTTGCTCCAGGATTCAGCCGTGGCCAGGTCGCCAAACCAGTGGTGGAACAGCTCGTGTGCAATAACGCATTCATTGTAGTTGTTGTTGTCGAGCAGTTCGCGGTCCGTTTTCTGCAGGAATTCGCCGTGCAGGGTGGCGGTAGTGTTTTCCATGGCGCCGGAAACGTAGTCACGGCCGGTGATCTGGGAATATTTCACCCAGGGGTAATCGTATCCCAGTATATTGGAGTAAAAAGTGAGCATCTCCGGAGTATTGCCAAAGATGTTCCTGGCGTATTGCTCGTAAGGTTTTTCGAGATAATAGCTGACTTCCCTGCCTTTCCATTTATCTTTTACGATGGCGTATTCACCTACCGCCATCATGAACAGGTAAGGCGAGTGGGGGAGGTCCATCTTCCAGGTGTCAGTACGGGTGCCGTCGGCGTTATTTCTCTGGCTGACCAGTTTACCGTTGGAGAGGGTCACATATTTTTTAGGAACGGTCATGCTGAGTTCCTGTGTGCACTTCTGATTGGTTTTGTCTATCGTGGGAAACCATACAGAGGAGCTTTCTGTTTCCCCCTGTGTCCATATCTGGGTAGGCTTGTTCGGCTCTGTGCCGTCCGGGTTAATGAAATACAGGCCTTTGGCATCGGAGATGGCGGCGCTGCCTTTCACTTTCAGCTCATTGGGCTTGCTGGTATAATTTATATAGACAATGTAAGATTCTTTGGCGGAATAGTCTTTATCCAGTTTGATATGCAGCTGAAGGCTGTCGTAGCTGTAATGCAGCGGCGTGTTTTTCCCGCCTTTTACGATCGCCACTTCATGGATATCCATGCCTTTGGCATCGAGCGTGAGCGAATCGGTGGTGTAAAAATGAGGTTTCAGGGTAATCCAGGCTTTGCCATAGAGGTACCTTTTGGGGTAATCAAACCGTACGTCCAGTTTGGTGTGTACCAGGTCGTTGACCTTGGTGGCTGCCGCTCTGTAGATCTTCAGGGCCGGGTCATCGGAGGCTGCTTGCCCGGATTGGGCCATCAGGGAAGTTGTGACGCCCAGACCGGCCATCCCGCCCATCAGTACACCCAGCAGGGACCGCTTCAAGAGTTGATTCATGTAAAAACTGTTTTAATTAAATATATCAGCTTCTGATTATATAAAGCGTCAAATTTAAACAAATGGCCTTATAATGAGCCAAGTGGTTAAAAATGCTATTTTTGTTAGACCAAGAGGCTAATAAATACAGCAAATTATGATCAAAGCAACAGTTAACGGCAAGTCTGCGTTCAGCATCACCCAGGAATCAACCATTACCTGCAACGGGCAGGCGGTGGACTGGTCGGCGGTACAGGTACCATCAGGTGACTACAGCATCATTATGGACGGTAACAGCTATCAGGCCCAGGTGCTGAAAGTGGACAAAGAGAGCAAAACGGTGACGTTGCAGATTGATCAGCAGCAGTATGAGGTAGCGATTGAAGAACCGATAGATCAGCTGCTGGCGTCGATGGGTATTAAAGACGCCTTGGCCAGGAAAGTAAATGATATCAAAGCCCCCATGCCCGGACTGGTGCTCAAAGTGCTGGTGGCCCCCGGACAGGTGATTCACAAGGGAGATCCGGTATTGATCCTCGAAGCCATGAAAATGGAGAATGTATTCAAGGCTGCTGCAGATGCCGTGGTCAAAGAAATCAAAGTAACAGAGCGCACCGCCGTGGAAAAAGGGGAGGTGCTGATCGTACTGGAATAATATTTGCGTAAGGACAGTTTTATACCAATTTTTAGTATGCTTTTCAAATACAGGACAGTATTATACTTACTGGCATGCTTGTTTTTCTGTGGCCAGGCATGGGCGCAGGGGCAGCAGCATTACGTATATATACAAAGTGAAAAAGGCCAGCCCTTTTATGTGAAGGTGAACGGCCAGGTGCTGAGTTCCACCGAAAGGGGATACATTATCCTTCCCAGGCTGGACGCCGGCACGGTACCGATGTCTATCGGGTATGCCCAGAGCGAAGGCCCTGCACAGGAGCAGAAGTTCTATGTGCGGATCGCCAAAAATGACCAGGGCTTCCTGCTGAAGAAAGGCGCGTTGTACAACCTGCAGACATTCAGGGAAACCAAAGCGGATAACGGCGACGGCAGCGCTGCTACAGCAGCGGCGGAAGAGCCGGCCCCGGAAACCGTGGCGGCCAATGCACCGGAAGATACCGCCCGCAAAGAGATGATGGGCAACCTGCAGAAAGACCTGGAGACTACCTTCGCCCAGAAAGCAACGGTGACAGGCCCCGGCAAGCCATCTTCCCCCAAAGGCGGTAATGCGTTTTCCTCCGCACTCGATAAGGTAGTGGTGTCCGGCGACGACCGGGACGAACCCGTAGAAGTGGCCGCTCCTGAAAAACCGGCGCAGGGTACTGCAGCTCCTGTAGAAGAACCCGAAGTGAAAAAGCCCCGTGGCAAAAAGCATAAAGCTGAACGCGACCCGCTGACCGCAGAGGAACAGGATATATTGAAATCTGTGATGGCGGAAGAAAGTAAAGCCGCCGCCAGCGAGGTTGCTGCAGCAGACCAGCCCAAACAGGAAATGGAAGAGCAGCCAGCGCCCAAAAAGCAGAAGAAACATAGGAAAAGAGAAGGTGAGCCTGATTTCATAGAGTTCCAGGATGGAGCCCAACCTGCGGCTACAGCCCCCGCAGCAGTAGCGGCCGCTCCGGTGGAAGCTGTGGCCCCGGCGGCAGACCTGCCAGCCACGGAAGAGGCACCGGTACGCAGGAAGAAAAAGCGGAAACTGTTTGACGATACCGAGCATCCGAATAATGTTATTACCGATTCCAGCGGCTATGGCCTGGCAATGGACGCGGCTCCTTCCCGGAAAAAGAAGAAGAACGACGAGGCGGTAGCGGAAACAGCAGAAAAGAAAGATGCCGGTACCCGTTTGATCAACACCGATTGTGGTAATATCATGGATGAAGCCACCTTCCGTAAGGTGCTGCGCAAATTTGTGAGCGCCAAATCAGACGACAGCATGATCGACATCTTCCGTAAGTCTACCCGCAACTACTGTCTCGAGACCCAGCAGATCAAATCACTGGCGCTGTTGATGAACAGCGACGAAGCCCGTTACCGTTTGCTGGACATGGCTTACGCCAAGACTTATGACACCGAGAAATACGGTTCCCTGGGATCGTTGCTGACCGAAAGCTATTACAAAGGTCGTTTTAACGCGATGCTGCACAAATAACCCAATAATCAAATATCCAAATATCCAAATAACCTGGCCTTCGGCCGATGAATGAGCGGAGATGACCATCTTCGCTCATTTTTTTTAATTGTATTATTTTCGCCCCCGATGAACAGATATTTTATAGAGGTAGCCTATAAAGGCGCGCAGTACAGCGGGTTCCAGGTGCAGGAGAATGCCCATACCGTGCAGGCCGAGGTGGACAGGGCTTTGAGCCTGTTGCTGCGGGAGAAAGTGGAAAGCACCGGGTCCAGCAGGACAGATGCGGGCGTAAACGCCCGGCAGAATTTCCTGCATTTTGATACAGCGCAGCCGCTGCATCCGCAGTTTCTGTATAAGATCAATGCTATTCTGCCGCCTGATGTGGTGCTGAAGGGAGTGTACCGGGTGCCGGCAGAAGCCAACAGCCGTTTTGCGGCGCTGGGGCGTTCCTATGAATATACGTTGTATACCCGTAAAGATCCGTTTATGCAGGACCGTGGGTATTTCTTCCCCTATAAGCTGGATGTGGACGCGTTGCAGGAAGCAGCCGGTATCATCCGGGAATACAGTGATTTTACGACTTTCTCCAAGCGGAATACGCAGGTAAGGACGTTTATCTGTGCCATTGAGCAGTCTTACTGGACGGTATCAGGAGAACATATCGTCTATAACGTTAGCGCCAACCGTTTCCTGCGGGGGATGGTCCGCGGGCTGGTAGGCACCATGCTGCGGGTGGGGCGCGGGAAGCTGACCATACCGGAGTTCAGGGCGGCGATAGAGAGCAGGGACTGTACCCGGGCGGACTTTGCAGTGCCGCCGCAGGGGTTGTTCCTGATGGAAGTCCGTTACCCGGAAGGGTTGCTGGAGCCGGTGTCTTTCATCCGGTAGATGCTGAAGATATGCAAGAGAAAGGGATTGGTCTGAACGGTCAGTCCCTTTGTTTTTTTCGCAAGGGCTCCTGGTACACTATAGAAGGACTATGTGAAGACGCTGCGCGGTATACTTGTTCACCTCCTTCCTGGCAACGCTGCAGAAGCGCTATGCTAAGATGCTGCACCGCGCAAACATCTGCATTACCGATGCAGAAGGAATCCGGAGCTTTATTGGCGGTGATGATACAACATCGGTACTTATATGCTCCTGCAAAAGGGATTGCTGAATGTACGGCATCAATACCACACGCTCCTGCAAAACGAATAGCAGCAGCGCCTGGCGGTGATGATACGGTGTCAATACCGCACGTTCGGGGGGACTCATGCAGAACACACCATTAGGTGGAGCGCAGACGGCGCGTAGCGGCTGGACTCCCATTTCGAACCGTACTGTACTCACGGGAGGTTGCGGGCGTTTGTCCCGGGATTTGGTGACGCCACAAGGCAATTTTCCGGTAAATAGCATGGTCAATTGCATCGGCGCCGTGTTTTTGTGCAAAAAAATTTAAGGTTGAAATGCTTTATGGTAAAGGATTTTAAGGGTTTGATAAAAAATAGTTCATCAAAAAAGTTGGAAGTAATAAAAATCCGCCTACCTTTGCGCTCCGCTTTGATAGAAAGCACGCACACAAAAGCTCTTCACATACTTCATTTTTACACTTGCCGGATGAGTAACGTATCGTTGCAGATGATGGATGACAGTGCATTTGCGCTGACGCTTCTCCGAAAAGAAAAAATAAAAAATCTTGAAAAAAGATTTGGTGGAAATGAAAAGTTGCTTACCTTTGCA